>JAXDQC010000106.1:0-34920 GCA_034668045.1 Betaproteobacteria bacterium
CCGTGAGGGTAGCGGTTTCGACGGGCTTGTTCACGCCGTTATCTTAAACTGCCGCGATGGACCAAAGACCTGCCCCGGGCGAGCTCTGCCTCGATCACGTCGCGCATTTCGTGCCCGACCTGCAAGCCGCGGCGCGCGATCTGGAGAAGCTCGGCTTCGTCGTCACGCCCGAGTCGGCGCACCGCACGCAGCACGGCCCCGCGGGAACGTCGAACCGCTGCCTGATGTTCGAGCAGGGCTATGTCGAGATCCTCGCACCGACGATGGACACGCCTAATGCGCAGCGCGTGCGCGAGCGGATGAAATCCTTCGTCGGCGTGCACCTTTGCTGCTTCGGCACGCCCGCCCCCGCCGCCGAGCATGCGCGCCTCGCCGCGCACGGCTTCGAGCCCGAACCGCTGGTCAACCTCGCTCGCAACCTGCAGGACGGCACGCCGGTGAAGTTCAACGTGGTCTACGTACCGCCGGCGAAGATGCCCGAGGGTCGCATTCAATACTGCGAGCACCTGACCGAAAGCCAAATGTGGCGCGAGGGCTGGGTGAACCGCGGCCTGCGCCTCGACGCGGCGTACGTGGTTGCCGCCGATCCCGCCGAGGTCGCGGCGCGCTGGGCGCGCTTCATGGGCGTGCTGCCGAGGCGCGATGGCGACTTCGTCGAGCTGCCGCTCGCGCGGGGCAAGGTCGTCGTCGGCTCGCGCGCCGCGCTGGTGCGCCTGCTGGGTGAGGCCCCGCCAGCGCCGGCGCTCGCGGGATATGCGCTCTCCTCCGCCAGGCCGGGAGAAAAACGCCGCGTCGTGAAGCTGCCGCCGAGCCTCGGCGGCGTCTGGGTCATCGGTTAGAATCCGCTCACCTTAGGAGGAGGGATATGAAACTCATCAAAATTGCCGCTTCAGCGGCATTCGCCATCGGCGCCGCATTTTCCCTTGGCGCTTCGGCGCAAACCGTCGTCAAGATCGGCTTCATCACCAGCTACTCCGGCCTGAACGGCAATCTCGGGCCGTACATGGAGCGCGCGGTGCGCCTCTATCTCAAGCAGCACGAGAAAGAGCTCGGCGGCGTGAAAGTGGAGCTGCTCACCCGCGACGACACCGGTCCGAACCCGGACAAGGCGCGCCAGCTCGCGCAGGAGCTGGTGGTGCGCGACAAGGTGCACCTGCTCGCCGGCGTGATCTTCACGCCCAACGCGATGGCGATGGCGCCGATCGCGACCGAGGCCAAGGTGCCGTTCATCATCATGAACGCCGGCACGTCGGTGATCACGACGCGCTCGCCCTACATGGTGCGCACGTCGTTCACGCTCTGGCAGTCGAGCTATCCGCTCGGCCAGTGGGCGTCGAAGAAATTCAAGACCGCCTATTCGCTGGTGAGCGACTTCGGCCCTGGCCACGACGCCGAGGAAGCGTTCGGCAAGGCCTTCGAAGAAGGCGGCGGCAAGCTGCTGGGCAAGGTGCGCGTGCCGCTGCAGAACCCGGACTGGGCGGCGTACATGCAGCGCGTCAAGGACGCGAAGCCCGATGCGCTGATGGTGTTCATCCCGGCCGGCAAGACCGCCACCGCGGTGATGAAGAACTTCTCCGACCTCGGCCTCGGCCAGGCCGGCATCAAGCTGATCGGCCCGGGCGACATCACCACCGACGAGGAGCTGCCCAACATGGGCGACGTGGCGCTCGGCGTGCTCACCGTGCACCACTACTCGGCCGGCGCCACCCGCCCGGCCAACAAGGCGTTCGTCGAAGCCTGGAAGAAGGAGTACGGCCAGAACGAGACGCCGAACTTCGTCGCCGTGGGCGCCTACGACGGCGCGGCGCTCATCGTCGAGGCGATCAAGCAGCAGCAGGGCAAGCTCGATCCCGACAAGACGATGGAGATTTTCAAGAACTGGAAGGGCCCGAACAGCCCGCGCGGGCCGATCTCGATCGACCCCGAGACGCGCGATATCGTGCAGAACGAGTACCTGCGCGAGGTGAAGCGGGTCGGCGGCCAGCTCGCCAACGTCGAGCTCGAGACCGTCGGCACGGCGGTGAAGGATCCCTGGAAAGAGTTCCAGAAGAAAAAGTAGTTTTCTGGCAGAGCTGCTCTCGTCTGTCGTAAGCGTCGCCTTCCACGGCGTCGCTTACGGCATGATCCTGTATGTGATCTCGGTCGGCCTGTCGGTGACGATGGGCCTCATGGGCTTCATCAACCTCGCGCACGGCGTGTTCGCCATGGCGGGGGGCTTCCTGCTCTCGACGCTGATGAGCGCGGCGGGACTGCCCTTCCCCGTGGCGCTGGTCGGCGCCGCCTTATCCGTCGCCCTCCTTTCGATCGTCCTCGAGCGCCTGCTGTACTCGCGCCTCTATGCGGCCGGCGAGCTGGCGCAGGTGCTGTTCTCGATCGGCCTGATCTTCGTCTCGGTCGCCGTCGCGCGCCTGATCTACGGCAACCTCGCGGCGCCGATTTTCCTGCCCGACTACCTGCGCGGGCAGCTGCACATGATGGGGCGCGACTTTCCGACCTACCGGGTATTTCTGATTTTTTTCAGTTTGATCATCATTCTTTCCCTATGGTTCAGCGTTGAGCGCACCCGTTGGGGCGCGATGGTGCGCGCCGCGGTCGACAACCGCGCCATGGCGCAGTCGGTCGGCATCAACACGCGCCTGCTCTTCATGGCGACCTTCGCCCTCGGCAGCGGCCTCGCCGGCCTCGGCGGCGCGCTCGGCGCCGACATCCTGCCGGTGCAGTGGGGCTACCCCTTCGAGCACCTGGTGTACTTCCTGATCGTCGTCGCGGTGGGCGGCCTGGGCAGCCTGCGCGGGCCGTTCGTCGCCGCGCTGCTGATCGGCGTCGCCGACACGGCGTGCAAGTACTGGATCCCGGAGTTCGGCGCCTTTCTGGTCTATGCGGCGACCATCGGCATCCTGCTCTGGCGTCCGATGGGCCTCTTCGGCGTGCGCGCATGAGCGGCTATAGCGCCGACACGAGGATCCGCTGGACCGAGTGGCTACCCTGGGTCGCCGCCGCGGCGTTCTTCTTCGTCATGCCCGAATACCTCTCGCTCGGCGCGCGCATCCTGATCTTCATCCTGTTCGCGCTGTCGCTCGATCTCATCCTCGGCTACGCCGGCATCGTCACGCTCGGCCACAGCGCCTTCTTCGGCCTCGGCGCCTATACCGCCGGCGTCCTGAGCGCCAGGTTCGGCATCAACGATCCGTTCCTGGGGCTCGCCGCGGCGGCAGCGATGGCGGCGGCGCTCGGTCTCCTGACCGGCGCGGTGATCCTGCGCACGCGCGCGCTGACGCTGCTCATGCTGACGCTCGCGATTACCGCCATCCTGCTCGAGATCGCCAACAAGTGGACCACGATGACCGGCGGCGCCGATGGACTTTCCGGCGTGCAAGTCGCCCCCATCCTGGGACTGTTCCGCTTCGACCTCTATGGCAAGACCGCTTTCCTCTATTGCCTGCTCGCGCTCTTCGTCGGCTGGTGGATCGTGCGGCGCATCATCTACTCCCCGTACGGCGCGATGCTGACCGGCATCCGCGACAACAGCGCGCGCATGCACGCCATCGGCGCGCCGGTGTACTGGCGCCTCGTCCTCATCTACACCGTCTCGGCGACCATGGCGGGCGTCGCCGGCGCACTGCTCACGCAGGTGAACCAGTTCGTCGGTCTGAACGTGCTCGGCCTCGAGCCCTCGGGCGACATCCTGGTGATGCTGATCCTGGGCGGCGTCGGCCGGCTCTACGGCGCTTTCGTCGGCCCGGTCGTCTACATCGTGGTGCAGGACACTCTCGCCAAGCAGTATCCCGAGTACTGGTACTTCGGCATCGGCGTGCTGCTGATCGTCGTGGTGCTCTTCGCGCGCGGCGGCATTCTGGGTCTGGTGGATCAATGGCTTTCGCACTTCAAACCGAAAAGCTCTGCAAAAGCTTCGGCGCGCTGACCGTCGCCGACCACATCGACTTCCGGCTCGAGCCGGGGTCGCGTCACGCCCTCATCGGCCCGAACGGCGCCGGCAAGACCACGTTCGTCAACATGCTCACCGGGGTCCTCGCGCCGACCTCGGGCCGGATCCTGATGGATGGCGAGGAAATCACGAGAACGAATCAGGCGGCGCGCGTGAAGCTTGGCATGGGCCGCACGTTCCAGATCACGACCCTGTTCCGCAGCCTGCCGGTGCTCGACAACGTCGCTCTCTCCATCGCAGAAAGAAGCGGCCTCGCGCGACGGATGTGGCGCTCCGCCTCGTCCCATAAGGAAATCATCGAGGAAAGCATGGCCCTCCTCGGCGTGCTCGGCCTCGCCGACGACGCGGCGGCACGGGCGCAAGACCTGCCCTACGGCAAGCAGCGCCTGCTCGAGATTGCGGTCACGCTCGGCCTGAAGCCGAAGGTGCTGCTGCTCGACGAGCCGGCGGCGGGCGTGCCCTCGCACGACTCGGGCAAGGTGCTGCAGCAGCTCGAGAAGCTCTCCACCGACATCGCCGTGCTGATCATCGAGCACGACATGGATCTCGTGTTCCGCTTCGCGCAGCGCATCACCGTCCTGGTGCAGGGACAGGTGCTGGTCGAAGGCGCGCCCAGCGAGATCGCCGCCGACAAGCGCGTGCGCGATGTCTACCTCGGCGAAGGGACTCATGCCTGACGTGCTCCAGCTCTCGAGCGTGCGCGCGGGCTACGGACCGACGATCGTGCTCGAGGACGTGTCGTTCACGCTGCCCGAGCGCGGCTCGCTCGCGGTCCTGGGGCGCAACGGCGTCGGCAAGACGACCCTGCTCGCGACGATCATGGGCCATACCACCTTCCACTCGGGCGAATTGAAATTCCAGGGCAAACCCATTGACGGGCAGGCCGTCTACGAGCGCGCCCGCGCCGGGATCGGCTATGTGCCGCAGGACCGGCTGATCTTTCCGTCGCTCAGCGTGGAAGAAAACCTGACGGTCGCGCAGCAAGGAAAGATGCACAACGGCAGGCCGGGCCGGTGGAACCTGCAGCGCGTCTACGACCTCTTCCCTCGCCTCGCCGAGCGCCGCCAGCACCGCGGCAACCAGATCTCGGGCGGCGAGCAGCAGATGCTGGCCATCGGCCGCGCGCTGATGGGCAACCCCACCCTGCTCCTGATGGACGAGCCGCTCGAGGGGCTCGCGCCGATCATCGTCGAAACGCTGCTGAAGGCGCTCAAGCGCCTCATTTCCGAGGATTCCCTGGCGGTCGTGCTGGTCGAGCAGCATGCCAAGCTCGCCTTGCAGGTCACCCGTACCGCCCTCGTGATGCGGCGCGGCAAAATCGTCCATGAGGGCGCGAGCGACGCGCTGCTCGCAAACCCGGATCATCTGGCGGATTTGGTGATGGCGCAGTAAAAGGGAGGCTTCATGCGCAAAGCTTGGCCGCTCCTCCTCATCTCAGTCCTGATGCTTGCCGCCTGCGGCAAGCCGGTGCCGCCCGACAAGGCTGCCTACGTCGGCGAGTGGAAATCGCCGTCGATGGCGCTGGTCATCACCCAGGACGGCCGCGTCGCCTATAAGCGCGTCAAAGGCAGCAGTACGACGAGCGTGGACGGCCCCCTCCAGAAATTCGAGGGCAGCAACTTCGTCGTTGGCATTCCTTACCTGACGACCACCTTCGAGGTTTCCAAGGCGCCCTACGAGCAGGACGGACGCTGGAGAATGGTGGTCGACGGCGTCGAGCTGACCAAAGGGCGCTGAGGGATGGGCGAGTGGGTCCTGCCGGCGCTGCTGGCGGCGCAAGGGGTGATGGGTGGCGTCGATACCCTGCTCAACCACGAGTGGCTCGAAAAGCTGCCGCAGCGGCCGCAGGCGCGCGGCGAAATCGGCTTGCACGCGATCCGCGAAGCGATCTATGCCGCGCTCTTCGGCGGGCTCGCCTGGTTCGCCTGGCACGGCGCCCTCGCGGGGCTGGTCGCCGCGCTGCTCCTGGGCGAAATGATCAATACCGCCTGCGACGAGTCGGTCGAGAACCGCATCCGCGTGCTGCCGCAGAACGAGCGCGTCCTCCACGTCTTTCTCACCCTCAACCTCGGCGCAATCGTCGCGCTGTCGGTGCCGGTGCTTTCCGAGTGGGCGACGGCGCCGACCGGTTTCTCTCCGCGGAACTTCGGGCTGCTTTCGTGGCTGCTGACCGCTTTCGCCGCGCTCGGAGTATTCTGGTCGGCGCGTGACTGCCTTGCATGGCGACGACTGGGGAGATCCTGAACATGGAAGCGATCAAGGACGCAAGCCACCTCTACGAAGTCGAGCACCGCGCGCGTTACGCCGAGCGGCCGGGCTTCCGCATCCAGGAGCTGCAGCTCTCGACGACGCAGCAAGTGCCGTGGCACTACCACAACAACGTCAGCGACACGTTCTATGTCCTGAAAGGCTACCTGCGCATCTTCCTGCAGAACCCGAAGGAAGAGATCCGCCTCGCGCCCGGCGAGACCTTCAAGGCGAAGGCCGGTCGCCCGCACCTCGTCACCAACGGCGGCAATTCCTCGGTCAACTTTCTCGTCCTGCAAGGCATCGGTGAATACGACTATGTTCCGCTCGTTGATTCTGCTCGCGCTGCTTAGCGCGTCGGCGCCGGCGCTGGCGCAGCGCGGCAAGCCGGTCGCCGCGGTGGGCTTCCCCGACGCTCCGGGCAAGGAAGTGCTGCTCGACAAGTGCTTCCAGTGCCACACGCCCGGCATGTGGATGGATCACCGCCAGGACCGGCGCGGCTGGGAGAGCACCATCTACCGCATGGTCGGCCGCGGCGCGCTCTGGACCGAGGAGGACATCAAGGCGATGTCGGACTACCTGGGCAAGGTGTATTCCAAATGAGAGAGCTGGTCGCCCGCTATCTCAGTCATTCGATCTCGCGCCGCAGCTTCCTCAAGGGCATGACGACCGCGGGCGTCTCGCTCGTCGCCGCGAAAGAGATCCTCGAGTCGCTGGTGCCGGTCGCGCACGCGCAAGGCATCGAAGGCGTGAAGATCGTCGAAGGCACCGGCGGCCTGTGCTTCGCCGAGCAGCTCATCGCCTCGGGCGTGAAGTACGTGTTCGGCAACTCGGCGAGCGAGGACGCGCATTTCTATGAGGCGCTGGTCGACCGGCCGCAGCTCAAATACATCCTCACCCCGCACGAAGGCCCGGGCGCGGCGATGGCGGCGGGCTACGTCAAGGCCTCGGGCGAGCCGACGATCGTCATGCAGGCGGCGGCGGTCGGCCTGATGAACGCCATGGGGCAGATGTTCAACGCCTACAAGGAGCAGACGCCGCTCGTCTTCTACAGCTACCGCACCGACCAGACCGGCCGCGCCGGACGCGACGGCTTCGAGGAGGTGGCGAACCAGGAGCAGCTCGTCCAGCCGCTCACCAAGTATTCCTGGCTCGCGCGCAAGGCCGACATGATCCCGGAGACCATACGCCGTGCCTTCAAGGCGGCGTGGACGCCGCCCTACGGCCCGACCTACGCCTCGTGGCATTCGGACCTGAACGACGAGCGCGTCAAGACCGAAGTGATCCTGCAGAGCAAGGTCGATCCGCGCATGCGCGTGCGGCCAAACCCGGCCGAGGTGGAGCGCGCGGCGAAGCTGCTGGTCGAGGCAAAGATGCCGCTGATGATCGTCGGCGACGAGATCTACGGCGCCAAGGCGACCGCGAAGGCGGTGAAGCTCGCCGAGCTGCTCGGCATGCCGGTCACGCAGGCGCGGCAGATGTTCGTCAACTTCCCCGAGGCGCACCCGCTCTGGGTCGGCTCGCCGCCCGTATCGCGCCTCGCCTCGCTCGACTATCCGAAGAACCCCGACGTGGTGATCAACGTCGGCAACAAGCTGCAGCACAACAGCCCGCAGCCGATCGTCGGCCGCGGCGCGAAGTTCATCGACCTGCGCATCGACAGCGCCAGCATGGGCAACGTCATGCTCACCGAGGTGCCGCTGGTCGCCGATGTCGCGCATGGACTTGATGACCTGACCGCCGCCGTTCAGCAGTTGATCAACAACTCCTTCAAGGAAAAGGCAGCAGCGCGTTCCCGTGAAGTCAAAGCATTTCACGACAAGGCCGGGACGCTGCGCAACCTGGTCCTCAAGAACCCAGACTGGAACCGGGCACCGATGCTCGCCGACCGCGTCACGCGCGAAGTGGCCCAGTTCGCGGACAAGGACGCGATCATCGTCCACGAGGCGGGCTCGGTCGTCCTGCACGGCTTCGACTTCAACCCGGACGGTGGGCGCGACCTGTTCTTCTACTACGGCGCGCACCTCGGCTCCGGCGTCGGCACCGCCGCGGGCGTGAAGCTCGCGCGCCCGAACCGCCAGGTCATCTGCCTGGTCGGCGACGGCTCGTTCATCTTCGGCCCGACCGCGCTGTGGAACATGGCGCGCCTCGAGCTGCCGGTGATCACCGTGGTCTACAACAACCACGCCTACAGCGGCCCGCACAGCCGCGTGATCGAAAAAGTGCCGGGCGGCCGCATGATCGAGACCGGCCACTTCTTCCACGACTACCTCGGCAACCCCGACATGAACATGGCCCTTATCGCCAAGGGCTTCGGCGTCGACGGCGAAGTCGCGAATTCGCCCGAGGAGCTGCGTGCCGCGCTCGGCCGCGCCCGCAAGGCCGCCGCCGGCGGCAAGCCCTACCTCATCGATGCGCAGGTGGCGCGCGTCGGCGTGGCCTGGGCCGACAAGCCCTGGACGCCGACGATCCGCGGATGATTCGCGCGCTGGTCTTCGATGTGTTCGGCACGGTGGTCGACTGGCGCTCGTCGATCATCCGCGAGGGCGAGCTGCTCGGCCGCGCCAAGAACCTCAAGGTCGACTGGGCCGCGTTCGCCGACGCCTGGCGCGCGGGCTATCGACCGGCGATGAACCGCACCGCGAAGGGCGAGTGGGCGAACATCGACACGCTGCACCGGTCGATCCTCGACGAGCTGCTGCCGAAATTCGATATTCGCCTTGCCGAGGAAGAAATACGGCACTTCAACTTCGCCTGGCATCGGCTCATGCCCTGGCCCGATTCGGTGCCGGGCCTCAACCGGCTGAAGACGCGCTACGTCGTAGCGACGCTGTCGAACGGCAATGTCTCGCTGCTCGTCGAGATGGCAAAGAACGCCGGCCTGCCCTGGGATACCGTGCTTTCGGGCGAGCTCATCCACAAATACAAGCCTGACCCGGAGGTCTACCAGATGGCGGCGCGCCTGCTTGGCGCCGCCAATAACGAGACGATGCTGGTGGCGGCGCATCCCGACGATCTGCTCGGCGCGCAGCGCGCGGGGCTCAAGACAGCCTACGTGCCGCGGCCGCTCGAGCACGGCCCGAAGCCGCTCGTGCCGCCGCCGGCCGGTGCGAAGTTCGACTACACCGCCTCGGATTTCCTCGACCTCGCACGCCAGCTCGGCGCCTAGAGCTTCAGCAGCTTCTCCGCGTTACCGTGCGCGAGCTTGTGCTTGTCGCCGTCGCTGAGGGAGAGCTTGTCGAAGAACTCCATGCCCACCTTGTTCGACTCGTAGGGCCAGTCGATGGCGAACAGCATGCTGTCGATGCCGAGCGCGAGCAGCGTGCAGACGAAAGCGGGCTCGTACCAGTTGCCGCTCGTCGTCACCGCCAGGTTCTCGCGGAAATAGTCGATCGGCGCTTTCTTCAGCCCACGCCGCTCGGCCGCGCCGCGCGCGTGCGTGTCGAGGCGGTGCATGGCGAACGGAATGCCTTCGCCCAGGTGGCCGAGGATGATTTTCAGCTTCGGGCAGTCGTCGAACAGGCCGGAGAAGACGAGCCGCAGAAAGTGGCAGCTCGTGTCGACCGCGAAGCCCCACGGCGCACGCGCCAGCTCCTCGTAACCCTCGAAGTAGGCCTTGACCGCGAGCGGGTGCGGCAGCGCCGGGTGGAGGTAGACCGGTACGCCAAGGGCTTCGGCCTTCTTCCACATGACGCGATATTTCGGCGCATCGAGAAACTCGCCCTGCTGGTGGCTGTGGATCATCGCGCCCTTGAAGCCGAGCTTCGTGACGCACCTTTCCAATTCGGCCGCGGCGGCAGCGGGATCGGCGGTCGGCAGGGCGGCGAAGCCGTAGAAGCGATCCGGATATTTCCGGGTGGCTTCGTAGAGCCGGTCGTTGGCGTCGCGCGCCATCGGCACGGCCACGTCGGCGGCGAACGCCTGCGGACCGGGCGAGCCGAACGACAGCACCTGCACGTCGACGCCGGCCGCGTCCATGTGGGCGATGCGGCTTGCTCCCAGGTCGAGGTTCTCCTCGATGATGTCGTGGCCCATCTCGCGGCCGCGGCTCGTCAGGTAGAAGTTGCGGAACTCGTTTCCCGCGACCTTTTCGCGGTACATCGGCGTGATGAAATGCTCCTCGATCGCGATGATGCGCATCGCCGAGGTCAGCGCGACTTGCGAAGGTTTGGGTTCAGCCTGTCGATGTCGGCCTGCACCTGCGCCTGGCTGCGCTCGTAGACGATCTCGCGGCCGGCGATGGTGCCGGCGAAGGCCATGCCGTTGCGCGTCGGCGAGAGTTCGCACTTCATGTTGTGCACACCCTCGCCGAGCACCACGGTGATCCCCGTGGCTCGCTTCGAGTACACCACCACCTCCATCGTCTGCCCGGTAGAGGTGACGCGTACGGTGATCTTCTCGATGTTCACGGGACGGTGACCTCGAAGGAGACGCTGCGCTGCGGCGCGCCTTCGCCGCGCACCGGCACCTCCTCGAAGCGCAACGTTTCCTTGCCGGAGCGGACCGGCGTCATGCGCAGGCCGTCAGGCTCGGGATAGGTCTCGGCCAATACCACCACCGTTATTGGTTCGCGCGGACGCCACTCGTTCCCCTGCGCCACCGCCGGCAGCTTTACCTGCAGCCGCTGGCCGTGCTTGACGGTGACTTCGCCTCCGGTCTCCGGCGCGACGATGGTGCGCGGCGCGTGGGGATCCCAGGTGGTCGAGCACCCAGCAAGAAAAAGGAGGGGAAGGAGAATCCTCATGCGGCCACCGATCGCAGCGATTGCCGCTCGGCGTCGATCCGCTTGGCCAGTACACGACGGAAATGCGCCAGCGGCGCGTCGGCGATGATGCCGTTCATCTTGAAGTCCGGGTCGGCATCGAGCACTTCCTGCTGGCCTTCGATGATGAACTTGTCCTCGAGGAAGCCCTCGATCATGCTCTTGTTCAGCGCCTGGGCGATGGTCGGATCCTGCAGGTCGTAGTCGTGCAGGTAGTCCCAGAAGAAATGCGTTGACTTGCGCGTCTCGGGCGTGAAGAACTGGCAGTTGCGATACTGCTTCGCGCCTGCCATGCGGCCCTTGTCGGCGCCGCTGCCGGCAGGCGAGAACAGCGTCTCCATGAAGAAGATTCCCGGCACATGCATGCGCGCGATGTTGCGCCGGTCCACTCTGTTTTTTTCCTTCACAACTTTTCTATGAAAAGGAGGAGGCTCGGCATCCATGTGCCAGCGCTCGACGCGGAAGCCGTCCTCGAGCCGCTCGATCGCCGTCGGCTTCGAGTTGTACGCGTATTCCTCCGAGCCGCCGAGCGTCTTGGTGTGCACGAAGGCGAGGTGCGCGAAGTCGGACAGGTTGTCGACGATCAGCAGGTAGTTCGCGTCGTAGTGCATGTAGTCCGGCTTGCCGCGCCAGTCCGGATCGCGCAGGTACGGAAAGTCGAGGATCTTCGCCGGGTCGGCGAGCGCCGGATCGCCCGGCCAGATCCAGATCAGGTGGTCGCGCTCGACCACCGGGTAGCTGCGCACGCCGAGCTTCGGCGGGATGTTGTCCTGCCCCGGAATCTGCACGCACTTGCCCGAGGCGTCGAACTTGAGGCCGTGGTACATGCAGCGCACGCAGTCGCCCTCGAGCCGCCCGTTGGAAAGCTTGGCGCCGCGGTGCGCGCAGCGGTTGTCGAGCGCCACGGGCTTGCCGCTGTCGCCCTTGTAGATCACCAGCGGCTGCTCGAGGATCGTGCGCGCAAGCAGCTTGCGGTCGGTCAGTTCGTAGTCCCAGGCCGCGACGTACCAGCAGTTCTTCAGAAAGTCTTGCGTTTCCGGACCCATCGGTTCCTCTTCCTCAGCACTTCGCCTTTGCCTTTGCGCCCTTGCAATTCGTCGAGCGCTCGCTCAGGAACGCTTCCATGATCTCGCTGATGGGAGCGCTATCCCGCCAGTTTACGTAGTCCTTGCCGTCGTTGCGCACAATTTCCGATTTGACGCCGCGCTTCGCCAGCCACGCGACGAAATCCTTCTGTGTGTCGGCGGCGCCGAACGATACGCTGCGATGGGTCGAAGAGGGATCGTTGGCCGGGCCGGCGGACTTCGCTTCCTCCAGCGCCTTCTCGGCGGCGCCGCCGTGCTCCTGCGACCAGGAAACGTATTCCTTGCCTTCGCGGGTGCTGACCCGGAAGGGCACGCCGGCCTTGGTCAGGCCGTCCTTGAGATGCTGTCGCGTTGCGGAGTCGGAAAAGTACACGCTGCGATCGCCGGCCCGCGGCGGACCTCCGCTCATCATGGGGAGCATTGCGCCGCCGAGTGAGACGGCGTGTCCCAAGCCAAGGCGCGCGACCATCAGGCCCGACACCGTCGCAGCGCCGACGATGAGGAAGAGGGATGAGAGCGCGAGCGCCCCTTCCGCCGGCGTGAACGGCGCGACCAGCTTGCGCGCGCGCACCGCGGTCTTCAGCCAAAGGCCGATAAGCAGGACCACGCCGACGCCGCCCAGGACCATCAGGGCGAACGGCGCGAGAAACACCATGAACAGCGCCAGTACCAGGATCACCGCCAGGAAGGCGGCCGCCTGGCGGTTGAGCGTGAACGTCTCGTTCAGCGCCCGTCCTCGGCGTTGATGGTCAGCTCCGCCCTCTCGCCCGCCGCTTTCTTGCCCCAGTCCTGCCAGTAGCGGTTGCGCTTGTCCGAGATCTCTGCCTCGTTGAAGCCCTGCGCGGTGCCGGTGTCCGTCATCAGCTTGGTCCCCCGGTCCCAGGTCAGGAACTCCTTGCCGCCGAGCTCGTTGCGCCGCACCGGTTCGATCGCGAAGCGCTTCGCTCCGGCGCGCGGGATGACGAGCGCGTAATAGGTCTTGCCGCTGATGATGGTCGCCTGCATGAACTCGGCGGTTTCACCCACCACCATGAAGGTGTAGATGCCTGGGTTGAGCGGGTACGAGATCTTGGTGCCCGCGTTCACGTTGCCGACGAATTTCGGCGCGCCTGGCTCGGTGACGTCGAAGAGCGAGGCGTTGCTGCCGCTGCTCTGCTTGCTCACCCGCATGAAGATGACCTTGGACGCCGTGTCCGCGGCCGCCGCCGCGGGAGCCGACGTCGCGACGACGGTCGCGGCCGCCGCCGGCGCCCTGGCTGGCGCCCTCGCGGGCGCCGCAGCCGGCGCCTCGGGCGGCGGCTCGGCCGCGGCCGACGGCTGCCCTTCGCGCTGCGCCCTTCTCTGCTCGATCGCCTCGCGGCGCTCGGCGCGCCGCTGCTCCGCACGCTCCCGCCGATCCTGCCGCGGCGGCGGCGCCGATGCGGCGGCATTCGGCTCGTTGCTCGTACTGCCTTCCCGCTCGGCCCTTCTCTGTTCGTTGCGTTCCACGCGCTCCGCCCGCTTTTGCTCTGCCCGCTCGGCCCGCGCCTCCCGCGCTTCCTCCCGGCGCTCGCGCCTGCCGGCGCAAGCCATGGTTACGAGCGCGAGCAAGACGATGACCCACAACCGCCACGATCCGAAGTTCGTCATTGGAATCCCCCTGCCGGGGATTATGCCCAACTACAGGATGAAACTCACCGTCCCGAGCGCGCCCAGCTCCATCCGGTCGAGGATGGCCTCTCTTTTCCGTATCCTCAAACCGTTTTTGACAAAACAAAGCTCGTACCTGTACCTCCCCACGTACTGGCGGATGTCCTCGTTGCCCCGGAACCGGTAGACGACGAAGTTCGCCTCGGCCCGCAGGGGGTCCCGGCCGGTGATGCGGACGTTGGAGATCAGGCGCCGGGTGCGCGACGCCGGATGCTCGGCGTGCGAGTGCGGATCCTTCAGGCGCGCGATGCGGGCGCGGATGCGCTGGATATCGTCGGCGATGGTGAACAGCGCCTGGCGCGGGTCGGAGTCCGGCCGGTCGTTGGACGGCACCTGGTAGACCGCGTCCTCGGCGAGAAGCGCCAGCCAGCCGTCCAGGTCCCAGGCATCGAGGAGCGCGGCTTCCCGGAAGAGGAAGTCCTCGACCTCTGCCCTCGCGATGACGCCCTGCGTCATCCCCTTTCCTGTATCCGCTTGTCCCATTCGACCCAGAAAGCGCGCAGGTGGCGCTCGTCGGTGTTGAGCTGGTCGCCCTCTTTCGCCATGCCCCGGCTTACCGGCGACCAGGTGACTTCGCGCCACGCGCCGAGGCCCTGCTGCACCGACTCGAGCGCCTCGATGTCGTCGGGCGTGGCGAAGCCGCCGGGGCCGTAGAAGGTGAGGAAGCTGTTCAGCCGCACGGCGCGCGCCATCGCGCTTTCCTCCTTGGGGCCGAGCGCCCAGGCAGTGACGCGCATGCGGTCGGCGGCGAGCGGCTGGAAGGTGCGGATCGACACCGACGAGCCGTCGAGCAGCACGAGGTTCGGGAAGACGAGAAGGTTGCGGTTGGTATCGCAGATGCGCGTCGCGCGCGCTTCGCCGACCCGCGCCACCAGCTCCGCCCGGATCTTCTCCAGCTCGGGCTTCGCCTCTTCGCCGTAGACCGGGATCCAGCGCGCGATCGGCCGGCCGCGGAAGTTCACGTTGTCGGTGGTGGCATGGCCGCCGCCGAGGTCCTTGCCGAGGCCGTGGGAAGGAAGCAGATGGCCTTTCTCCGGCCGCTTCATCTCCACGCCCGAGCTCTTCAGGTAGTCGAGCCAGGTCGAGTGCGTGGTGATCAGGTGGTAGTCGTCGAAGCTGTTCTCGACCAGCACCTTCCAGTTGGCGCGGATGTCGTATTCCTGCGTGCCCTGGATGACTTCCATCTGCCCTGAAGGCGACTGGTCGACGACGAGGTCGATGTATTCCTTCGCATTGCCCAAATAGGTATCCAGCGCGACTGCTTTTGCATCGAAATTGAGAAAAACAAACCCGCGGTACGACTCAGCGCGCGCTTCCAGCAGCGAATGGTCGTTCTTGTCGAACTGCGGCGGGTAGTCCTTCTGCCCCGGCACCGCATAGAGCTTTCCGTCGCGGTCGTAAGTCCAGCCGTGATAGAAGCAGGTGTGGCGCTGCGCATTGCCTTCGCGTTCGCGGCAGACGATGGTGCCGCGGTGGCGGCAGGTGTTGAGGAAGGCGCGCACCGCGCCCTTCGAGTCGCGGCAGAAGAGGATCGGCCGGCCGCAGATCGTGCGGGTGCGAAAGTCGCCCGGCTCGCGCACCTCGGATTCGTGGCCGACGTACAGCCAGCAGTGGTCGAAGATCCGGCGCTGCTCGCGCTCGAATACCGCAGGGTCGGCGAGCGCGGCGCGGTTCACCTCGAACCGGTTCGCATGCGGCTCGTTCACAAGCCAACGCTGTTCGGCCATACTTTGAATCATGCTCCGGTTCGCAATAGCTGTCCTTTGCTGTTTCGTTTCCTGTGCGCAGGCGCAGGACGCCTACCCCAGCCGGCCGATCCATCTGGTCGTGCCCTACACGCCGGGCACCGGCGCCGACATCCTTGCCCGCGTGCTCGGGCCAAAGCTCGCCGAGCGCAGCAAGGTCGCCGCGGTGGTCGACAACAAGCCGGGGGCGACCGGCAACATCGGCGCCGACGCGGTGGCGAAAGCGCCCGCCGACGGCTACACGCTGCTCCTCACCGCCACCTCGTTCACGACCAACCCGGCGCTGAAGCCCGCGCCGTTCGACCCGGTGAAGGATTTCGCACCCATCGCGCTCCTTGCCACCGGCGCGCTCGGCGTCTACGTCAACCCGCAAGTGCCGGCGAAGTCGATGCGTGAGTTCATCGAGCTGGTGCGCAGCCAGCCGGGCAAGCTCAACTACTCCTCGCCCGGCAACGGCGGGCCGCAGCATCTCGCCATGGAGCTGCTCAAGCTCGATACCAACATCAACATCATCCACATCCCGTACAAGGGCGCGGGCGGCGCGATCGCCGATCTCGTCGGCGGCCACGTGCAGGCGATGGTCTCGGCGCTGCAGACCGTCGCGCCGCACGTGCAATCCGGCCGGCTGCGCATGCTCGGCGTGATGAGCGCCAAGCGCGCCGAGGCGTTTCCCGACGTGCCGACGCTGAAGGAGCAGGGCCTGCCGGATCTGGAAGTCGAGACCTGGTATGCGATCTTCGCTCCCGCCGGCACGCCGGCGCCGATCATCGCGCGGCTGAACCGCGACATGAACGATTTCCTCAAGGAGGGCGACGTGCGCGACGTGCTGGAGAAGCAGGGACTCGTGCCGGAAGGCGGCGCGCCGCAATTGCTCGGCGATCGCGTCAAGCTCGAGCTCACGCGCTGGACCCGCGTCGTAAAAGCAGCAGGCATAAAGGCCGACTGATGGAATTCCTCGAAGAGCTCGTCGCCGCCAACCGCATCCTCGCCGAGCACGGCGTGATCGATGCCTACGGCCACGTCAGCATCCGCTCGCCGGACAATCCGAACCGCTACTACCTCGCCCGCTCGATCGCCCCGGAGACGGCGCAGCTGGAGGATCTCATCCAGTACGACCTCGACAGCAAGCCCATCGACGCCCAGGGCCGCGACTCGGTGCGCGAGCGCTTCATCCACGGCGAGATCTACCGCGCCCGTCCGGACGTGATGTCGGTGGTGCACAACCATTCGCCGTCGGTGATTCCCTTCAGCGTCACCGGCGTGCCGATGAAAGCCCTGTTCCACATGGCCTCGTTCATCGGTGACGGCCTGCCGAACTTCGAGATCCGCAAGGTGAAGAGAGGCTCGGATCTGCTGGTCAGCGACCCGAAGCTCGGCAAGGCGCTGGCGAAGACGCTCGGCAGCAAGCCCGCGGCGCTGATGCGCGGCCACGGCGCCGCCGTCACCGGCGAGAACCTGCAGCGCTCGGTCGGGCGCAGCATCTACCTCGAGATGAGCGCCATCATGCAGATGCAGGCGATGGCGATGTCGAAGAAGATCACCTTCTTCGATGCAGCCGAGGTGAAAGCCTCCTCGCCGGTGCAGGACTACAAGCGTGCCTGGCCGATGTGGCGCGACAAGGCGCTGGCGCAAGCGAAGGCCGACCGCGGCAAAACCGTCTCAGGCGCGCAGGCCGGCTATAGCCGGGAGTTCGAACTCGAGTTCTGGCGCGCGATCAAGGACGGCAACGACGCCAAGGACTTCGATCTCTATGTGCAGCACTTCCCGGACGGCGTGTATGCCGCGCTCGCCAAGCGCAAGATTGCGAAGCTGCGGGAATGAGTAGCGATCTCTGCGCCCTCACCGCGACTGACCTTCTCGACGGCTACCGCAAGCACCAGCTTTCGCCCGTCGAGGTTGCGCGAGCGGTGCTCGATCGCATCGAGAAGCTGAATCCGAAGCTCAACGCCTTCTGCCTCGTTTCCGACAAGGCGCTCGACGACGCCAAGGCGTCCGAAGCACGGTGGATGGCCGGCCAGCCGAGAGGCCTGCTCGACGGCGTGCCGGTGTCGATCAAGGACCTGCTGCTCACCAAAGGCTGGCCGACGCTGCGCGGCTCGAAGACCGTCGATGCCAAGGGGCCGTGGAACGATGACGCGCCGGCAGTCGCGCGGCTGCGCGAGCACGGCGCGGTCCTCCTCGGCAAAACGACCACGCCCGAGTTCGGCTGGAAGGGCGTCACCGACAGCCCGCTCACCGGCGTCACGCGCAATCCGTGGAATCCGGCAAAGACGCCCGGCGGCTCCTCCGGCGGCGCGGTCGCCGCGGTCGCTTCGGGCATGGGCCCGCTCGCGGTCGGCACCGACGGCGGCGGCTCGATCCGCATCCCCTGCTCGTTCACCGGGCTCTTCGGCATCAAGCCCTCGTTCGGCCGCGTGCCGGCGTGGCCGCTCTCGCCTTTCGGCACCGTGGCGCACGTCGGCCCAATCACGCACAGCGTCGCCGACGCGGCGCTGATGCTGAACGTCCTCGCGCAACCGGACGCGCGCGACTGGCACGCCCTGCCCTACGAAGCTCGCGACTGGCGCACTGGCCTCGAGCACGGCGTGCGCGGCCTGCGCATCGCCTTCTCACCCGATCTCGGCTACGCCAAGGTGGACGCGGAAGTCGCGGCCCTCGTCAAGAAAGCCGTCAAGGTGTTCGCCGACCTGGGAGCGAAAGTCGAGGAGAAGAATCCAGGCTTCGAGAATCCCGACCCGATCTTCCGCACGCACTGGTTCTCTGGCGCCGCCTATCTCCTGAAGGGCGTGAAGAACCACGAGCTCATCGACCCGGGCCTGCGCGAAGTCGCCGCGCTGGGTGAAAAGATCAGCGCTCACGAAGTCCTCGATGCGCATATGAAGCGCGGCGCCCTCGGCGCGCACATGAACCAGTTCCACCGCGATTACGACCTGCTCATCACGCCGACCCTGTCCGTCCCCGCCTTCGACGCCGGCAAGGAATTTCCGGAAGGCGTGAAGCGCTGGATCGACTGGACGCCGTTCAGCTTCCCCTTCAACCTCACCCAGCAGCCCGCCGCCTCGATTCCGTGCGGTCTCACCAAGGATGGCCTCCCGGTCGGCCTCCATATCGTCGGTCCGCGCTACAACGACGCTCTCGTCCTCCGCGCCGCGCGCGCTTTCGAGACCGCGCGACCGATCGGACTGCCGGATATGACAAAGCTGGCCTAGCTAACGACCATGATTTCGCAATTCTTCGAAGTTCAAATAAAAGAAGGGCAGATCAATCGCTACCTGGATCTCGCGGCTTCATTGAAGCCGTCTCTTGAAGCCATGGGCGGGTGCCTCTTCATCGACCGATTCAAGAGCTTGACTCGAAAGAATCTCCTGCTCTCCTATCAGATATGGCAGGACGAGGGATCAATGATCGCGTGGCGGGTCGATCCAAAGCACCATACGGTCCAAGAAGCAGGCCGCGAGAAGGTATTCGACGACTACCGCATTCGGATCTCGCAGGTCCTCCACGAAGAGAAGCCCGGAAAATCGGCGTGGCATCCCGAGCGCCTGAGCCCGTACAACGACCCGCAGAGGCGGCCGCCGACTTTTGCCGTCGCTTCGGAGTCCCGCAGTCATGAACTGCCGGTTGAAACGCCCTGGAAGCGGGACGTGTTCGAGAGCGTCTACAGGCCCGGCATTTTTGCCCACCTTGTCGACGTACCGTCCCCTGATGCCGGCATCGTTTTCGGTCGGAAGCTTTTCGCAGATTCGACGACCGAATACTTTCGTGTATTCGAGGTGATGCGCGACTACGGCATGTTCAATCGCGGTGAGGCACCGCAGTACTACCCGCCCGTACAGCGGCCGGTGCAGTGAGGTAGCACTCAGAGATGAAAGCCGCGCCCGACATCAGCGCCGAAATCAACAGTCTCGTCACCATGCTGATGGCGGCGTGTGAGGACGCCGGGATGAACGAGACTCTAGATATGCTGCTGTCCCAACCGGACGACCAGCGACAGTACGTTGTTCGCGAGCTCGTCCAGCGGATGCGAGCGTCCAAGGCCCCTCAAGCGCTGATTGAAGCGTTCCTTCCGCTACTGGACGACGCGATGGCCGAAAAAGCGTACGAGGTAATCTTCCAGTGTCGCCGGAGGTGAGCTAAGTGCTAGCCAATACTGCTGCGCGCGGGTCAATTGATGCCATATATAGCAGCTACCCCTAAGCCGCCTTATTACGCGGTCATTTTCACGTCCATCAACGCCCCGGTAGACCATGCCGAGCACGCGGCGCTTTCCGCGCGTCTGGTCGAGCATGCGAAGACCTTTGCCGGCTTCCTCGGCATTGAAGGATCGCGCAATTCCGACGGCACGGGAGTGACGGCGGTCTACTGGAAGGATGTCGAATCCATTCACGCTTGGGCGAAAGATCCCATGCATCAAGCCGCCAAGATCAAAGGGCGCGAAATCTGGTACTCGCACTGGATGATCCGCATCTGCAAGGTCGAGCGCGAGTACGGCAGGCCGGACCTATGACAGCGCGGTGAGCTCCAGCGCCCAGGTCGAGATCAGCTTGTCCTCGTCGAGCATCGCGCCGCGCACCGAGTACTTCTTGTCGGTTTCTCTCTTGATGGATTCAAAGCCCCGGTAGCGTCCGGTTGGGCTGGCATAGGCAGAGAGGATCGCATCGCCGCTGAGGACGAAGCGGCCGCGCAGCGCGCCGATCGCGGGGTTGATGGAGTTCCAGTGGGTCGAGCGAGCGCCGGGACTGAGCGGCTCGATCTCGTAGCGGTTGTGCTGCACGCGCGCCGGGTCGCCGCGCAGGCGCAGGACCGCTTCGAACAGCCACTTCGCCGGCTCGTGCTTGATCGTCGTCTCGCCCGCCGCGGAATAGCGGCTGCCGCCGGCGTCGCAGTACTCCCCCTCCGCGCGCCAGGTACCTTCCTTGACGAGAAAGGTGTGCTCTATCCGCGCACCTTCATGGCCGTCTTCCCTCGTAAGCGTTGCGCAGAAGCTCGAGGACCGGAGCGTATTCGACTTTGCGCGGATTGGGATAGGGCGCCTCGGCGGCGATGCGCGCGGCGCGCTCGAGGTTGGGCTCTTTCATGCCGATGTCGGCGAGCTTCATCGGCAGGTCGAGGCGCTGCTCGAGCTCGTAAACCCCTCTCGGCGCATCGACCGCCTCGATGGCGCGCGCGACGCGGCGCATCGCCTCGGGCGCGGCATCGCGGTTGTACTGCATCGCGTGCGGCAGGACGATCGAATGCGTCTCGGCGTGCGGCAGGCCAAAGCCGCCGAGCACGTGGCAGAGCTTGTGATGTAGCGCGACGCTGGTCGTGCTGATAGTGCTGCCGGCGAGCCAGGAGCCGTACAGGGCTTCGCTGCGCGCCTCGAGGTCCCTGCCGTCACTGAGGAGCTTCGGCAGCGCGGCCGCCAGGGCGCGGATCCCCTCCTCCGCCATCAGCGAGACGATCGGGTTGCCGTCGTGCGCGTAGAGAGCCTCGACGCAGTGCGCGATCGCGTTCATGCCGCTCGCGCTCGACACGGCCGCGGGCAGCTCGAGCGTCAGCTCGGGATCGTAGATCACCGTCTTGGGCAGCACTTTCGGATCGCGGCCGGTTTTCTTCGTCTCGCCCTCCGAGATTCCCCAGATCGTCGTCATCTCGGAGCCGGAGTAGGTGGTGGGCACGGCGATGACGGGCAACGCGGAAGTGAGCGCGACCGCCTTGCCGAAGCCGATGGTCGAGCCGCCGCCGATCGCCACGCAGCAGTCGGCCTTCAATTCCGTCGCGACCTTCCTCGCCTCGTTGGCGAGCGCGAGGGGCGTGTGCATGACGACGCGATCGAACACGCCGGCGATCGGCAGGCCCTTGGCGATGGCGGTCACGCTTTCGGCGCGGCCTGGGGTGCAAAGCAGCAGCGCGCGCTTCGCACCGAGGCGGTCGAGCTCGGCGGCGAGCTGCTTCACCGAGCCGGCGCCGAACAGCACGCGGGAGGGCAGCCCGGTATAGACGAAGCTCTTCAACGCATCACTCGCGCCTGCTTCGCGCGCCACTCATCCACGGGCATGAAGTCGGGCTGCTTGCGCGCCTCGGTCTCGGCCCATTTCCACAGATCCTCGTCCGCGAGCTTCATGTCCATCGGCACGCGCACCGGCTGCCTGCAGTACCAGGGCGTATCGACGAACAACTCGAGGCGGTTTCCCTCCGGATCGAGGAAATACACCGACAGGGCGTTGCCGTGCGAAACCGGAGAGAGGTCGCGCACTTTTTCCTCGACGAGGCGGCGGTGCATCTCGCGCAAGCCCGCGAATTCCGCCATGCGAAAGGAGATCTGGTTGATCGGGTTGAAGCCGCCGCCGTCGGGCCGGCCGCTGGCCAGGATGATCTGGTGATGCTCGCTGGGATCCCGGCTCAGGAAGGCGATTCTTGTCGAACCCAAATTTCCGCGGTCGGTGACCGCAAATCCGAGCACGCGTGTGTAAAAATCCTCCATGCGAGCAGGATCGGCCACGAACATCCCCATGTGGCTGAACGAGAACCGCGGAACGGACCCCATGAAGCCCATCTTAATAGCACTTGCCTTCCTTGGCGTGGCCGGCTGCGTCGTGATCGGCGACGCACGGCAACCGATCACGTTCGAGACTTTCGCTGCGCCGCGCCCCTCGGGCGAGCGCACGGCGGTGATCGTCCTGCCGGGCTTCGGCTCCGATGCCAGGGACATGAAGGATCACGGCGTCGAGAAAGTCATCCAGGAGGTCTGGCCGGAAGCCGACGTGCTGCTCGCGAGCGCCACTTTCGACTACTACCGCGAAGGCAGGCTGGTCGAGCGCCTGCACGACGAGGTCATCGGGCCGACGCTGCGCGCCGGCTACAAGAAGGTCTGGCTCGCCGGCGCGTCGCTCGGCGGCATGGGCGCGCTGCTCTACGAGCGCGAGCATCCCGGCACGGTGACCGGCATCGTGCTGTTCGCGCCCTTCGTCGGCGACCGCTCGCTCCTCAAGGAGATCACGGACGCCGGCGGCCCGCGCGCGTGGAACCCGGGCGAGATGTCCGCCGAGCTCACCTCCGAGAACTATCAGCGGCAGGTCTGGAAGATGGTCAAGGGCTGGGCCGAGGAGCCGCAGCGCGCCCGTCGCATCTGGCTCGCCTGCGGCGTCGAGGATCGCCTGCTGCCCGGCGCACGCCTGATGGCGAGCGCGCTGCCGCAGGACCGTTTCATCGAACTGCCGGGCGGCCATACCTGGGCCGCGTGGCTCAACGGAGGGAAAACCGTGTTTTCGAGAATCAGGAGCGAATCATGAAGCTGGCGACGTTTCGGACATCCAAGGGCGCGAGCTACGGCGTCGTCGGCGACAAGGGCATCACGGATCTCGGCGCGCGGCTGGGCAGCAAATATCCCGATCTGCTGACGTTCATCGCCGGGAAGGGCGATGCAAAAGGCATGTCACAGGTGGACTTCAAGACCTCCGACATCACCTGGCTGCCCGTCATCCCCAATCCGGGAAAGATCCTCTGCGTCGGCCTCAACTACCAGGACCACGTGGCCGAGACCGGGCGCGACAACACCGAGCAGCCCGCCATCTTCATCCGCGTCGCCGAGTCGCAGGTCGGCCACCAGCAGCCGATCGTGCGGCCGAAGGAGTCGACGCATATGGACTACGAAGCAGAGATCGCCGTGGTCATCGGCAAAGGCGGCCGCCGCATCTCGCAAAAAGATGCCTGGGGCCATATCGCCGGCTACTCCTGCTACAACGATGGCTCGGTGCGCGACTGGCAGCGCCACACCATCCAGTGGACCGCCGGCAAGAACTTCCCGAGCACCGGCGGCTTCGGGCCGTGGATGGTCACCGCCGACGAGATCCCGCCCAACACCAAGATGACGCTGTCGTGCCGCCTGAACGGCGAGCGCATGCAGCACGCGACGACCGAGCAGATGATCTTCAAGATCCCGAAGATCATCGAGTACTGCTCGACCTGGACGACCCTTCAGCCGGGCGACGTGCTCGTCACCGGCACGCCGGGCGGGGTCGGCGCGCGGCGCACGCCGCCGATCTGGATGAAGCCCGGCGACAAGGTCGAGATCGAGATCGACAAGGTCGGAATTCTCGAGAACTCTATCGCGGACGGCTGAGCCGCCAGATGGAGTTGCCGACGTCGTCGGCGACGAGCAGCGCGCCTTGGCGATCGATCGCGACGCCCACGGGCCGCCCGTAGGCATTGCCTTCGGAGTTGACGAAGCCGTTCAGGACTTCGACCGGAGTGCCGGCAGGCTTGCCGTCGCGGAAGGGAATGAAGACCACGTTGTAGCCGGAGAGCGGACGGCGGTTCCACGAGCCGTGCTGGCCGACGTACGCGCCCTCCTTCGTCATCGCCAGCCCGAGCGGCGCGACGTGGCTGCCGAGCGCGTAGTCGGGCTTGATCGCCTTGCCGACGAGGTCGGGCCGCTGCGGCTCCACACGCTTGTCGACGTTGGCGCCATAGTAGCTGTAGGGCCAGCCGTAGAAGCCTCCATCGCTCACCGAGGTCAGGTAATCCGGCACGAGGTCGCTGCCGAGCTCATCGCGCTCGTTGACCACCGTCCACAGCTTTTCGCCCTGCCACGCGAGGCCATTGGGGTTGCGCAGGCCGCTGGCAAAAAGGCGCTGGGTGTTTTTTTGCAGATCGATTTCCCAGATGGCCGCGCGCCCTTCCTCGGCTTGCATGCCGTTCTCGGCGACGTTGCTGTTGGAGCCGACGGTGACATAGAGCATCTTTCCGTCGGCGCTGGCGATCAGGTTCTTGGTCCAGTGATGGTTGCGCGTACCGGCGGGCAGGTCGGCGACCTTCTGCGCGGGGGCATCGATGCGCGTCGCGCCCGGCGTATAGGCAAAGCGCACCACCGCATCGGTATTGGCGACGTAGAGATCGTTGCCGACGAGCGCCATGCCGAAGGGAGAATTGAGCCCCTCGAGGAATGGCGCGCGCATCTCGGCGACGCCATCACCGTCCGCGTCGCGCAGGAGCGTGATGCGATTCGCGCTCGGCACGGCGGCGCCGGCGCGCTTCATGACCGACTTCATCGCCCGGCCCTTGATCCCCTTGCCCTCCTCCGGGCGCTCGGGCGCATTGGTCTCGGCGACCAGCACGTCGCCATTGGGCAGGACGTAGACCCAGCGCGGATGGTCGAGGCCCTTGGCGAACGGCGTCACTGCGCCGCCGGCCGCCGCCGTCGGCATGGTCCCTTCGGGCCATCCCTTGGCGGGCGCGATCTTGACGGTGGGGATGAGCGTCTTTGTCGGCTGCGGCAGCGAAGGATCGCCACCGACCTGCAGCGGCATGGTCGATTTCTCGCAACCGGCGAGAGCGAGTACTACGGCTACGACGAGTTGGGTGCGCATGCCGCTTGCGCACGCAAGTTTTAGGCCTATTTTGCGGGCGGCGCGACGACGGCGTCCTTCTGTCCGCTGCGCGCGAGCGCGGCGGCGACGAAGCCGTTGGCCTTCTGCTCCTCGACGAACTTTCGCAGGTACTCGGCGGAGCGCTCGCGGTCCTTCGGCGTCGCCATTGCCTGCTCGATGATCATGAAGCGCCCGTCGAGGACGCGATACTGGGGCTTGTCCTTCGCCCACTCGACCACCGCTGCCTTCACGGCGGCGAGGACGGGCAACCCCTCCCTGGCGAACAGCTCGAACGACGCCTGCGGCGACGGCGCGCGCACGAGCTCCGCGCTCTTCAGGTTGCGCGAGAGGTAGAGGTCGTAGGCGCTGCGGTTGCTGACGGCGATGCGCACGCCCGGGCGGTCGACTTCCTCGACCGACTTGATCGGCGACGAAGCCGGCACTGCGTAGCCGCCTTCGATGATCACGTACGGCGCGCTGAAGGCGGTGTCCTCGGCACGCTTCGGATCGATGGCGAAGAAGGCCACGTCCCAGACATTCTTGGTCGCGTCGGCGGTGACCTTGCCGGCGGCGTCGTAAGGCACGATGTCGAGCGGCACGGCGAGCCGCCAGGCGAGCTCGCGTGCGAGGTCGACCGAGACGCCGCGCCCTTCGCCCGTGGCGGGATCCTTCTGCGCCAGCACGGTGTTGCCGTAGTTGATTGCCGCGCGCAGCTGGCCGGTCGGCGCCAGCTCATTGACAATGTACATGGGCGCGAAACCGACCGGCCGGCAGGAGCCGAGCAGCGCGAGTCCGAGCAGCAGAAGAGTTTTCTTAATCAAGCTTTGCCCCGCTTTCCTTGACCAGCTTCGCCCACTTGGCGAAGTCCGCCGCCATGAAATCACGAAATTCACCCGGCGCGCTGCCCACCGGCTCGGCGCCGTCGGCGGCGATGCGCTGGCGCACGTCGGGCAGCGCCAGCGCGCGCACCAGCTCGTCGTGCAGCCGCTTAACCAGGCCGGCGGGCATGCCCGCCGGGCCGATGACGCCATACCAGCCAACCACCTCGAACCCGGGCAGCACTTCCGCCACCGCCGGCACGTCGGGCATCGCCGCGAGGCGCTTGGGCGTCGTCACCGCGATGGCGCGCAGCTTGCCGCCGCGCACCTGCGCCTGCGCGCCCTGCAGGCCGGCGAAGGTGAAATCGTAGCGCCCGCCGATGAGATCGATGAACGACGGTCCGCTGCCCTTGTAGGGAATGTGCTGCGCCTTCACGCCGGTCATCTGCTTGTAGAGCTCGCCGGCGAGGTGCCCGCCCGTGCCCAGCCCCGCGGAGCCGAAGTTCATCGGCACGGCCGCCCGCTTCGTCCAGTCGATGAATTCCTGCAGCGTATGCGGCGGCGACGCGGGATTGACCAGCAGCAGAAAGCCGGCGGCGGTGAGCTGCGTGATCGGCGTGAAATCGTTGACGACGTGATACGGCAGATTCGGATTCAGCACCGCGTTGACCGTGTGCTGGTGATACGCGAGCAGCAGCGTGTAGCCGTCGGGCGGCGCCTTGGCGGTCATGTCGCCGGCCACCACGCCCGAGGCGCTGGCGCGGTTGTCGACGATGACCTGCTGTCCGAGCGACTCCGAGAGCTTGGCGCCGAAGAGCCGCGCCAGGAGGTCGGTGGTCCCGCCCGGCGCGGCCGGCGTCAGCAGCCGGATCGCGCGGGTCGGGTAGTCCTGCGCCTGCGCCGCGCTCGCGACGCAGGCGAGTAGTACGACTGCGAGGAAACGCATCCTTACTTCATGCGGTCCTTGACCTTCGCCATCGCCGCGCGAGCGCACTCTTCGTCGAATTGCCCGCCGGGAGCGCCGCTCACGCCAAGCCCGCCGATGGTGTTGCCGCCCGCCATGATGGCGATGGCACCCACGGCGTAAGTAACGTTCGGCAGCGGTGTCTGCGGCACGGTGGTCGCCGGCGCCTTCGACATGCGCTCGACGATCGCCTTGGTGCTTTCTTCCTTGCGCGACAGGCCGAGCGACGCGATTGTGTACGCCTTGTAGTAGGCGTTATCCATCGAATGGATAGGCGCGCCGTCGCCGCGCAGCAGCGCCTGGCGCACGCCGTCGAGGTCGACCACTACGGCGACGACCTTGTAGCCCTTGCGCGCGCAATCCGCGACCGACTCGCCGACCAGCTCGTTGGCGAGCGCCGCCGAAATCTTTTGCGTGGTGACCAGGCCCTGCGCATGGGACATCATGCCGAACGAAAGCAGAAGCAATCCAGCGGAAATTCTCAACATCGTTTCCTCCTCAGGAAGTGGCGCGCTAAGGTACGCCATGTCGCCAGCGGAGGCAATGCAGCGGAATATTCCCTACCGGGTCGAAATTCCCGTCAGCGTAGCGTGCAGCCCGGCGCCGGAACGACCGGACAGTTCGCGTGCGGGTCGGCCTCCAGGCCTCGTAGCGCGTATTCGTAGAAAGCCACGCATTCGCGGCTGTCCCGATAGAGCTGCCATCTCGCCTGGCAGTCAGTCGCCGCGGGGGCCTGGGTGACCGGTCCCTCCGCCGGCGCCGCAGTGCCGCCCGCCGCAGCCGACCTCGCCTCGCCCGCCGGGACTTCGATCTTTTTTGCCCGGGCGCGATCCTTCTCCGGCACGACGTCCGAGATCTGCCGTCGGCCCGATTCATCCACCCAGACGTAGACATCGGCCGCCTGCAGCGACGAGCAGGCAAGCGCCAGTGCGATGAGCGGTATCCGGACCATTGCCCGACCGTACCTCGGAGAAGTCGCGTTCTCCATCGTGCGGCCTAGGCCGCACGACCCTCTCGGCCTACCCGTGCGCGAGGCAGGCCAGGGCGGCGAGCGCCGCAGCGATGCCGGCGCCCTTGCGGGCGCTGAAGCGCTCGCGCAGGAAGAAAAAGCCGAGCAGGGCCGTGACCACGAAGCCCATCTGCGCGATCGGCACCGCGACGCTCGCCTCGCCGCGCGCCACCGCCTCCACCATGAAGACCGAGGCGAAGGCGAGCGCGACCGCCGCCAGCGGCGCATGGCGCAGCGCGGCGCGCGACGGCGCGATGCCGCGGTCGAGCGTGGCGGCGAAGAGCGTGGCGAGCGGGCAGACGAGGCCCGCCTGCGCCACCATCAGCGAGCCGGGCGTCGCGCCGTCGCGCAGGCCGAGGCTGTAGATGAAGTTGCCGATGCCCACGGCGATCGTCGCAAGGAGGATGCGCACCAGCGAGCCGCGGCTTTCACGCTGTCCCTGGATCGGGCCGCCAAGCAGCAGCCAGGCCGCGGCGAGCGCGAACCCGACTCCCGCGGTCTTGAACCCGGTCAACGGCTCGCCCAGGACCGCAATCGCAAGGGCGGCGGTCACCACGAGGCTCAGCCTGAACACCGGCGCATTGATGCTGACCGAGCCCGAGCGCAGGCTGGCGGCGAAGTTGTAGAAGCCGGTCAGGATGAAAAGCCCGGCGAGCGCGCCCCAGAGCGACGCGAGCTCGAACCGGAGCGAGCCGCTCAGGAGCGCGTAGGCAATGACGGTGGGGAGGAACACCCACGTCTGCACCATGAGGAACTGATGCGCCGGTGCGCCGGCGGCGGCGCCTCTTTTGTAGATCAGGTCGCCGACGCCGAACAGCAGCATCGCTGCAAGCGCGAACTCAACTCCCGAGATACGCCCTCACCCGCTCGTTCCTGAGCAGCATCATGACGCCCTCGGCGATATTGCCGTTCAGGTTTTGCTGCGGATTGCCGCTCGTATGCGGAACGTCGAAGTCGAGCACCTCGCCGTTGCCGAGCGTGGCCTGGAACTGGATGCTGCTCCTCCAGAACAACGCGTTCATGTACCGGCTGACGAGCGAGTTGACCTTCAGGGCGATCGACTTCTGCGCGCCCGCACCGCTGCGCCCGTTCTTCTGCAGCTCCTTCACCGTCTGCTCCACCATCACCTGGGTGATCGCCTTCAGGTTGGAGGCGAGCTCCTGGGAGCCGCCCATGTAGGAATAGACGATGACCTGCGCATCGGCAGGCTGCGCGTTGGAGACCGCCACCGCGCCGGATACGTTGAACGGCGGAACGAGCCCGTCCCGGAGGGGATACTCCGTCGGCTTGTAGTCCATCGTGCCGCAGCCCGAGAGGATAGCGAGACAGATCAGGATTCCAGTGAGACGCATGTCGACCTCCATCAGCCGAGTTTGAATTCGCGCACCGCGTGCTCGCGCAGCCGGGTCTTCTGCACCTTGCCGCTCGCCGTCATGCCGATCGACTCGAAATCCGCGACGATCCGCAGGTAGCGCGGCACGCGGAAGTTGGCGCATTTGTCTTTCGTCCACGCTACCAGCTCGGATTCTGTCGCACGCGCGCCCGATTTGAGTGTGACGTATGCACATGGCACCTCGCCCAGCCGGGCGTCGGGGACGCCGATCACCTGCGCGGTCTCGACCGCGGGATGCGCGAGCAGCACCTCCTCGACCTCGGCGGGGGCGACGTTCTCGCCGCCGACGCGGAACACGTCCTTCAGCCGCCCGACCATCCGTAGCCGCCCCTCGGCGGTGAGCTCGCCGAGATCGCCGGTGCGCAGCCAGCCGTCGGCGGTGAAGGCCTTGGCGTTGGCTTCCGGGTTGTTGTAGTAGCCCTTCATGACGTTCCAGCCGCGCACCTGGATTTCCCCGTCCTGAATTCGCACCTCCACGCCATCGTGGGGTTTCGGCAATCCATTCACGCGCAGCTCCTCGGGGTCGCGCCAGTCGCTCATCACCACGTTGGGGGAAGCCTCCGAGAGGCCGTAGGCGGCGCAGATCGCCTTCGCGCCGAGCACGTCGATGATCCTGCGCATCGTCTGCGGCCCGGCCGCGGCCCAGCCGCCGCGCAAGGAGAGTTTCCGCGTCGGGAAATCCTCGTGGCCCATCAGCATCTGGAAGATGGTGTCGTTGCCCGAGACGAGCGTGCAGCGCTCGCGCTCCATCAGCTCGAGCGCGGCGCCGGCCTCGAAGCTCGGCAGCGTCACCAGGCACGAGCCGGCGACGAGCGCCATCAGCGCCGAGAGCGTCGAGCCGGCGACGTGGAAGAACGGCCGGCAGTTGAAGTAGCGATCGTCGGCGCGGATGCCGACGCGCGTGCCCGCCGCCCAGGCATCGCGCAGCATGTTGTCGTGCGTGAGCATGGCGCCCTTGGGGTGCGCGGTGGTGCCGGAGGTGAACTGGATGAGCAGCAGATCATCCGGCTCGACTTTGACGGGCAAAAACTTCCCCTGCGGAACCGCGCGGGACACTTCGGCCTTGCGAATGTTCAGGCCGCGCACCATCGGCGCGAAATCGATGCTGAGGAAGCGCTCGACATAGAACAGCACCTCGCAGTCCGCCTGCTCGATGCAATAGCGGATCTCGTCGCTTTTCAGGCGCGTGTTCACCGGCACGATGACCGCGCCGATCAGCGCCGCGCCATAGAAGAGCGACAGCCATTTCTCGTCGTTCCCCATCAGGATGCCGACGTGGTCGCCGCGGCCGATGCCCATCGCCTGCATCGCCCCGGCGGCGCCTTTTGCGGTTTCGAACAGCTGCGGATAGGTAAACCGCCCCAGGCGGGTCACCAGCGCTTCGCCCTGCCGGCTGGCGAGCACCTCGCCGAGCGTCTGCGCTTTCCAGCTCAAGGCTTGCCCATCCACTGTCCCGAGGCCAGCTGCTCCTCGATCGCCGCGATCTCGACCTCGCGCGCGCCCTTTGGATCGAGCTCCACGCCCTGGTCGATCGAGCGCTTGGCGAGCTTCAGCGCCAGCGGCGGAGCTTTCAGGATCGCCGTCTCGATTTTCCTTCTCTCGTCGTCAAGATCGGCAACGATTCTGGAAACCAGCCCCGCCTGGCGGGCTTCTTCGGCACCCAGATCTCTGCCCGTGAACATCAGGTCCTTCGCCAGGCGCTTGCCGAGGATGCGCGGCAGGCGCTGCGTGGCACCGACCGTGCCCCGCTGCGCCTCCGGCGTGCGGAAGATCGCGTCGGGCGTGGCGACGATAAAATCGCACGCGGCAGCAATCTCGCAGCCCGAGCCGATCGCCGCGCCGTGCACCAGCGCGACGCAGGGCATCGGCAGCGCCTCGATCGCTTCGTAGGCGGCGAAGGCTTTCAGCCGCCGCTCGCGCACCCACTGCTCGGGCTTGCCGGTGCGCTCCTTGACGTCGGCGCCGCCGCAGAACGCCGGCCCGTTGCCGCGGATGAAGACGAGGCGCACCTCGGAAATCCTCGCAAGGGATTGCAACAGGGCTTCGCACATTTCGAGGTTGAGCGCGTTACGCACCTCGGGGCGGTTCAGCGCGATCGTCGCCACGCCGTCATGCAACGCCAGCTCGACGGTCATATCGCGCGTTTCTCCCGAAGCTTTTCGATTTCTTCCTTCGAATAGTTCAGGGACGCAAGGATCGTCTCGGTGTGCTCGCCAAGGGTCGGCGGGCGGCCGATCTCGGGCGGATCCCAGCCGAGGAACTTGTACGGCAGCGCCAGCGCCTTGAATTCGCCCACGCCGGGATAATCGAAGCTGCCGACCAGGCGCCGCGCGCGCACATGCGGGTCGCGCAGGATCTCGGCGACATCGTTCACGGGACCGACGGGCACGTCGACTTCGTCGAGAAGGGACAGGAGCTCCGATCGGTTGAGCTTTTCAACTGCCTTCGTCAGTTGCCGCATGACCTCGTCGCGCTTCTCGACCCGAATCGCATTGCCATTGAAGGACAAACCCCAATCGCCCAGCCCCAGCGCTTTGCACAGCGGCGCCCAGTGCTGGTCGCTGGCGGTGATGTGCGCGTACTTGCCGTCCTTGCAGCGGAAGGTCGCCGAGGGAACGCGGCCCGGGTGCTCGGTGCCCAGGCGCGGCGGAACCTCGTTCAGGGCGAAGAACCGGGCGGCGGCTAGCGTGAGCAGCGCGACCTGCCCGTCGAGCATGGAGAAGTCGACCTGGCAGCCCTTGCCGGTGCGCGCGCGTCCGGCGAGGGCGGCGAGGATCGCGATCGCCACCCACAAGCCGGAAGTGAGATCGGCGACCGGCAGCCCGGGCTTCACCGGCCCGCCGCCCTTCTCGCCCGTCAGGCTCATCAGCCCGCCCATCGCCTGGAAGACGGTGTCGTAGCCCTTCTTCTCTGCGTAGGGACCGGTCTGGCCAAAGCCGGTGCAGGAGACGTAGATCAATTTGTCGTTGAGCGCGGAGAGGCTCGCGAAGTCGAGCGCGTAGCGGCCCAGCGTCCCGACCGGGAAATTCTCCACCAGCACGTCGGCCTTGACCGCGAGCTCGCGGATGATCTTCTTGCCCTCGTCGCTGCGCAGGTTGACGGTGATCGATTCCTTGGAGCGGTTGCAGGCGAAGTAGTAGGCGCTGTCCTGCGCGAGCTGCGGCTCGAAGCCGCGCGTCTCGTCGCCGCTCCCGGGCTGCTCGACCTTGATGACGCGCGCGCCGAGCTCGGCGAGCACCATCGACGCGAACGGACAGGCGAGGACGCGCGAGAGGTCGAGGATGACGAGGTTCTCGAGCGGCTTCACGGCTTTTTGAAGCCCCGCATCTTCCGGTTCACGTCGCGGGCGCGCTTCAGCGCGTCCTCGAGCGAGAGATCGAGGGCTTCGTAGAAAAGGCTCTTGGTGTGGGCCATCGCCGGCTTCGCCACGGCGGCGAGCTTCTCCGCCAAGGCGATCGCCTTCGGCAGGACTTCTGCGTCGGGAACGGCGTAGTTCACCAGGCCGAGCGTCAGCGCCCGCGCCGCGCCGACCGGCTCTCCCAGCGCCACCAGCTCGAATGCTGCCTTCGGACCGACCTGGCGCACCAGGTTCGCCATGACGATCGCGGCGACGATGCCGTGGCGCGCCTCGGGATAGCCGAGCTTCGCTCCCTCGCCCATCACCGCCAGGTCGCCGGCGAGCGCGAGGCCGGCGCCGCCGCCCATCGCCGCGCCGTTGATGGCGGTGACCACCGGCGTGGTCATCTTCGAGAACACGAGGTGGAGCTGCATCGTCAGCTCGGCGCGCGCCTCGGCCGCCGTCGCTTCCTTCAGGTCCTTGAACTCGGCGAGGTCGGCGCCGGCGCAGAACGCCTGCCCCGCGCCGGTGAGGACGAGCGCATCCACTCCGTCCTCCGCATCGGCGACGCGCAGCTCCTTGAGCAGCGCCTGCGTCAGCGCGGTATCGAGCGCGTTGCGCTTCTCGGGACGATTGAGCGTAAGGATGCGGACCTTGCCGCGATTCTCGATCAGCAGAGTCATAGCGCGGCGAGCCTCCGGCGAGCTTCCTCGGTTTCCGTCACCAGGCGGCGGAACAGCTCCGCCGCCGGCACGATGTCGTCGACCAGGCCGGCGCTCTGGCCCGCCTCGACCTTGCCCCACTCGACGTCGCCGTCGAGCGCCGCCTTCTTCAGGGATGTGCCGTTGAACAGCGCTTCACGTTCATCCTCGCGCGCCGCGTCGAATTTCCTCGTGAACGCGTTCCTGATCTGCCGGATCGGCAGCGACGCCGGGCCGACGAGGCAGGTGTCCTGTATGTCGGCGGCGAGCACCGCTTTCTTGTAGTTCTCGTGCACGCTCGCCTCGGGCGTGGCGATGAAGCGCGTGCCGAGCTGCACCGCGTCCGCGCCAAGCGCGAGCAGCGCGGCGATGCCGGCGCCGTCGGCGACGCCGCCGCTCGCGACCACCGGCAGCTTCGTCGCCTTCACCACCCGCCGCACGAGGACGATGGTGCCGACCTGGGAAGGCGGCGGATGCCCGCCCGCCTCGGCGCCGTCGACGACCAGCGCATCGACGCCCGCCGCCTCGGCCTTTTTCGCATGCTCCACCGACGCGATAACGTGCAGCCACTTCGTGCCGACGGCGCGAAAGCGCGCCAGATGCTCGCGCGGCCCGCCTTGGGACGCGACCATGACTGGAATTTTTTCTTCGAGTGCGATCTGCAACAGCTCGGTAGCGTGCTTGCCGTTGAGGGGAATGTTCACGCCATACGGTTTCGAGGTTTTCTTCTTGATCTCTTTCAGCGCGTTTCGGAAATCTTCGACCCGCATCGGCCCCGCCGCCAGCACGCCGAGGCCGCCAGCGTTCGACACCGCGATGATCAGCGGCGCGTTCGACGAAGCCCAGCTCATCGCTGCCTGGAAGATGGGGTGCTCGATGCCGAGCAGCTCGGTGATGCGCGTCTTCACCGGGCCTTCTCCTTCTGGATCAAGTCGCGTGCCCGCCCGGCGAGCTTCAAGAGGCAGCGGTCGAGCACTTCTTTTTCATTTTTCGACAAGCAGGTGTTGAACGTCTCGTCGCGCTCGGTCGCGGCGCGGATCAGCCCTTCGTAGAGCCGCCGTCCCGACTTGGTCAAAGTCAGAGCTACTTCACGTCCATTGGCAGCGCGCAGCACCAGCTTGCGCCGGGTCAGGCCGGAAACTACGCGGCTCATCTGGCTCTTGTGGATGCCGGCGGCGTGCGAGAGGTGGTTGAGCGACAGAGGCTCGGTCACCGCGCCAAGCAGCGCCACGGTGCGCCACTCCCAGAGGCTGACACCGAACTCGCGGCGGTAGCGCAGCTCAGCGCCGCGGGAAAGCAGGTTCGCGACCGTATGCAGCCGGTACGAAATCAGCTCGCGGATCTCAGTCATCAAAAAAGGGAGTCTCGCCATCGCCGCGAAGGCGAAGATCGAACCTGTAGACGGTGCCCTCCCTCTTGGCTACCAGGCGGTCACGCTGTTTGACCAGGTCCAGAACTGGATCGGAACCCTTCTCGAAGAACATCGTCGTCTGCAGGTGGCGCATCAAGCCCGAGTAGAGGACCAGGAAATTGATATGAGGTGCCCTGCCTCCCACGCCGCCCGGCTTCACCGTCCGAAAAACATACTTTCCGTTGGCATCGGTCGCGGCGCGCCCCCAGCCGAAGAAATTCGGGTTGTCGTAGCGGCCCTTGGCGTCGGCTTGCCAGATCTCGACCACCGCGTTGTCGAGCGGCTTGCCGTCGAGCTCGCTGACGGTGCCGGTGATCTCGATCACCTCGCCTTCCGCCCGCTTGCCGGCGACGATGGTCAGGTCGTTGGCGCCCTGCGCGAACTCGCGCGGGAAGAACGGGCCCAAGGTCATTTCGGCTGTAGGCGTGAGGCGCGTCATGGCATGCGAGGCGCGGCCGTGCGG
>JAXDQC010000107.1:0-8393 GCA_034668045.1 Betaproteobacteria bacterium
CATTCGGCTCCTCACTATGACGCAATGGAGGCAGGAGGCACCACCTTGCTCGGCAGCATCTCGGACTTCTGCCGGCGTACCGGCATGGCCGAGTCGACCTTCGGCCGCCGGGCGGTGAACGACGGCAAGTTCGTTTCCCGGCTGCGCGATGGGGCGCGCGTAACGCCCGAGACCTTGCAGCGGGTCAACACGTTCATATCGAGAAACGGCGGCGTGGGCGCCGGCGAGACACCGCCCGAGCTCCTGCCGCTGATCCGCGCCAGCGCGCCGCAACCGGTTGCCGCGCCCGCATCGCCCGCGCGCGAGGACCCGGAGAAGAATTTCCGCTTTTTCGACAACCGGCAGAAGTACCTGCTGTTCGTGAATACCTGCAGCGAGAAGGATGTCGTCGCCGGGCGCGTCGGCCTCGAGCTCGGCCACATCCATCCGCGGCCGCCGGCGGTGCGCATCTTCGATGCCGGCATGGGCGACGGCACCGTGCTCGCGCGCGTGATGCGCGAGATGCACCGGCGCTTCCCGACCGTGCCGTTCTACATCGTCGGCAAGGAGATCAGCCTCGAGGACGTGCGCCTCAGCCTGCGCAAGATGGTCGATCGCTTCTACGAGCACCCGGCGACCGTGCTCGTGGTCACCAACATGTACTACACCGAGGCGCCGTGGCTCACGCCGCGCAAGGTCGAGGCGGCCACTTCGATGGTGTGGCACGAGGCACCGCTCACCGGCAGCACGTCGCACGAGTTCGGCGAGCAAATCGCCGCGCTCGAGCCGTTCCTGGCGAAGAACTGGCAGGCGCGCCACAGCCCGAAGACCGGCAATCCGATCTACGACCACCCGGTGGCGCTCGTGATCTACCGCGACGACTACCGCTTCCTGCTCGAGAACGTCATCCCGCGCCGCGGCGAGGGCCGCGCCGATTACGACATGGTGATCGCGTCGCAGCCCTACCGCCTGCGCGCGCCGCTCGAGTTCAAGGCGCAGAAGGTGATCGGGCCGCTGGTGCGCGCGCTCGGCAAGGGCGGACGCCTGCTCGGCATCCATTCCCATGGCCAGGACCCGGGCCTGGAAATGGTCGAGAAGGTCTGGCCGGGCGAGAACCCGTACAAGCAGAGCCGCCACGACCTCCTGCGCGCCGTGAAGGGCGAGCTCGGCAAGGAGGCGAAGCGCTACAACTTCAACGCCTACAGCGACGCGCGCGCACTGTTCCGCTACGACATGCACACGCTGCCGACCGAGATTTCCTCGAGCATCGGCACCTCGACGCTGTTCGCGGCCTGGAACGCGGCGATCTACGTCGCGCAGATCGACGATGCGCGCCTGGGCGAGGCGCTGCGCGGCACGCGCTACCTCGACGCGACGCGCGAAGTGCTGCAGAAGCACGGCAGCCTCTGGTTCCTGGATGAATCCTATGTCGTCTCCCGCAAGCGCGACTGAGCTGCGCCAGCAGGCGCGCATTGCCGAGCTGGTGACCGGCGGCTCGCTGGAGATTTCGCCGCGCGAGATGCATCGGGCCGCCGAGGTCGCGGCGCTCCTGCCGAAGGACACCTGCGTCTACATCCCGTCGCTCCCCGGCCTGCCGCTCTCGCGCACGCTGGAGATGGTCGCCGCGCTGCGCGCCGCCGGCCTCGACCCGGTGCCGCACGTCTCGGCAAGGCGCATCGTGGACCGCGATGAATTCAGATTGTTTTTGAAAGAAGCGACTTCAAAATATGGCGTGCACCGCGTGCTGGTCATTGGCGGCGATGAGCCGAAAGCGAAAGGCCCGTACAACGACAGCCTGGAAGTGCTGCGCGAGGGAGTGCTCGCCGAGGCCGGCATCCGCGAGATCGGCGTCTCCGGCTATCCGGAAGGTCATCCGAAGATTTCTTCTTCGACGCTGGCTTCTTCATTCGAGACCAAGCTGAAGCTCGCCCGCGAACAGGGGCTCGGGCTCTACGTCGTCACGCAGTTTTCGTTCGCGCCGAAGCGCATCGTCGATTTCTGCGCCGGCCTGGCGCGCAGCGCGCCGTCGGTGAGCGTCTATGTCGGCATCGCCGGGCCGTCCGATCCGGCGGCGCTTCTGCGCTATGCGCAGCGTTGCGGCGTCAGCACCTCGCTGCGGGCGCTGCGCAACCTCGGCACCGGCATCGCGCGCCTGGTCGTGCATACCGATCCGCAGGAACAGGTCGCCGCGCTCGGCGGCTACCTGCGGGGAAGCGGCGTCGGCAACGTCGTCGGCGTGCACCTGTACAGCTTCGGCGGTGCGGTGCGCACCGCTAGCTGGATGCGCGAGAGGATATCGGCTTAGCCGGCGGTGACAGCAGCGCCAGAATCTCCTCCGCCGGGACCGGCTTGCTGAAGAAGTAGCCCTGGTATTCGTCGCAGTCCTGCGCGGCGAGGAAATCCCGCTGCAACTTGGTTTCGACGCCCTCGGCGATCACCTTCATGCCCAGGTTGTGGGCCATGCCGATCACTGCGTGCGTGATCGCGACGTCGCCGAGATCGTCGGGGACGCCGGCGATGAAGGAGCGGTCGATCTTGAGGGAGTCGACCGGGAAGCGCTTCAGGTAGGCGAGCGAGGAGTGGCCGGTACCGAAGTCGTCGATGGAAACGCGCACGCCGGCCTGCCGCAGCTCGCGCAGCAGCGCGACGACGCGGTCCGGGTCGCGCATCACCATGCTCTCGGTGATCTCCAGCTCGAGGCGGCCGGGCCCGAATCCGCCGCCGCCCATCAGGCTGCGGATGTCGCGAACCAGGTTGTCGTGCGCGAACTGCCGCGCCGACAGGTTCACCGCGATGCGCAGCGGCAACCCGCGTCGCGCCCATTCGCTGTGCGCATCGCACGCGGCCTGCAGCACCCAGTTGCCGATCGGCACGATCAGGCCGGTCTCTTCGGCGATGCCGATGAAGCGCGCGGGGGCGAGCAGGCCATGCTCCGGGTGCTGCCAGCGCACCAGCGCCTCGACGCCGGTGATGCGACCGCTGCGCAGCTCGACCTGGGGCTGGAAATACAACCGCAGCTCGTCGCGCTCGAGCGCGCGACGCAGCCCCGACTCGAGCGTCAGCCGCTCCACGGTGTGAAGGTTGAGTTGCGCCGAGTAGAACTGGAAGGTGTTGCGGCCGTGTTCCTTGGCGCGGTACATCGCGATGTCGGCGTTCTTCAGCAGCGCCTGCGCGTCGACCGAGTCGTCGGGGTAGGCGCTGGCGCCGATGCTGGCAGTGACGTGGTACTCGCGCCCGCCGAGCACCACCGGCTGGGCGAGCGCGAGGAGCAGCTTGTGCGCCACCGCGGTGACGTACATCGGATCGGACAGCTCCTCGAGCAGCACGACGAACTCGTCGCCGCCGAGGCGCGCGACGGTGTCGCTCGCCCGCAGGCTGTCGGAGAGGCGGCGCGCCACCTCGCGCAGCACGGCGTCGCCGACGTCGTGGCCCATGGTGTCGTTGATGACCTTGAAGCGATCGAGGTCGAGAAACAGCACCGCCAGGCGCCGCCGCCCGTGCCGCGCCGCCTGGCTGATGGCGTGCTCGAGGCGCTGCCCGAACATGACGCGGTTGGGCAGCTTCGTCAGCTCGTCGTGGGTGGCGACGAAGCGCACCGCTTCCTCAGCCTGCTTGCGGATCAGGAACTGGCCGACCTGGCTGCCGACCACGCCCGCCGCTTCGAGCAGCCGGGCGTCGGGCTCGCGCACCACGCGGCTGGCGAAAGCCGCCACGCCGAGCGTCTTGCCCGCCGAGAGGAGCGGCAGGATGAAGGAGCCTCGCATGCCGTAGTCGGAGGCGAAGCGCCGGATCGCGCGCGGGTCGGCGGAGATGTCGCCGCTCCACACCGGCTCGCCGGTCTGCCAGGAACGGCCGGCGAGACCCTGGCCGGGTGCGAACACCATGTCGCGCGTGCGCTCGATGAAGCTGCGCACGCCCTCGTGGTCGATGCCCCACGCCTCGCTGAAGCGCAGCACGCCGGCGCGCTCGTCGATCAGGTAGACGCGCGCGCAATCCCAGCCTTCCGCCTCGCAGATCGCCCGCATCACGCCCTGCAGGCCGCTTTGCGTGCTGTCGGCTTCGGCCAGCACGCGCGTGACCGCGTGCTCCATGTGCAGGCGCTGCTCGGCGCGCTTCTGCTCGGTGACGTCGATGATGGTGCCGATCAGGCCGGCGACCTTGCCGTCGGGCCCGGTGAAGGTCGCCTTGTAGTAGACGGCGTCGCGGTACGCGCCGCTCGCCAGGCTGATCCGCATCTCGTAGACCTGCGTGCCAGGGCTCCGCCACAGCACATCGTCCATCTCCGCCTTCCGGCGCGCCGTCTCCAGATCGTGCTGGTAGAGATCGTGCACCGTCTTGCCGATGATCGCGTCGCGCGGCATGCCGAAAAAGCGCTCCCAGGCCTCGTTGACGCCGAGGTAGCGGCCGTCGGTGCCCTTGAAGAACACCGGGTTGGGCAGGGTCTCGATCAGTTTCTGCGTGCGCTGCTGCGACTCGGCAAGGTCGGCCTGGCTCCGGCGCAGGTCGTCGGTCATCCTCGCGGCGATGCGTTGCGCGCGCCGGGAGGATGTGGCGAGCGATCCGACCAGCCCCGACAGAAGCAGGGTAATCACCAGCCCGCCGGCGAGCGCGACCCAGGGAAGCGCCGCGTTGCCGGCGGGGCGAAAGCTCTGCACGGGCGCGCTGAACTCGAGCTGCCAGGGGCGATCGGCGACAACGAGCGTCGACTGCGTGACGAGAAACCCGGCCGGCGGCGCCCCGCGCGAGGTCCCATGGATCACCTCGCCGTCCTCGCGCACGATAAGGTGAAGCTCCGAGTGACGGGCCATCGCACCGCCGACCAGGTCGTCGACAAGGAAGGTCGCGTTCACCATGCCGACGAACGCCTGCCGCCGCGCTGCGACACTGGCGGGGGGCGTGCCGGTACGGTAGACCGGCAGGCGAAGGCTCACCGCCTTTCCCGCCTCGGGCGCGGCGACCAGCACGAACGCAGGCGAGGCGACCAGCGCGCCGGTATCGCGCGCGCGCTCGATCGGGATCCGGCGCACGCCGTCGCCGAAGATGTCGAGCCCCAGGGCGCTGGCGTTGGGTTCCAGCGGCGAGACGAAATGCAGAACGAGGTATTCGGCGCGCTCGCCGCCCGAGCGGATGCGGCGTACGGCCTTCTCATAGCCCACTCCTTCCGCGAGGGTGACGCGGCGGGCATAGCTGAACGAGCGCAGCTCGGGGCCGAGCGCGCTGGCGTAGCGGTGGAACGCCGCGGCGTCGACATCGCCGCCAGCGTTGAACAGGCCCTGCAGGCCGCGTATCGCGACCTGGTAGCCGCGCAGCCGCGTCTCCATGGCATTGCGCGCTTCGGCGGCCGTGGACTCGAATTGCGCGCGGGCGGCGTCGGCGACGTCGAGAGTGAGGGCGTGCCAGGTGAAGAGCGAAACGACGCCGCCGATGGCCAAGAGCGCCCAGGCCGTCGGTTGCCGCACCCAGTCCCGCAGCTCAGCGTTCCCTATCCGCAAGGGCCCTCCCGCCCGTAGGACCTAAGGCCGGTTTACCCTCGACCCACAAACGGCATCTTCGTCGCCATGATGGTCATGAACTGCACGTTCGACTCGAGCGGCAGGTTGGCCATGTGCAGCACCGCGGCGCCGACATGCGCGACGTTCATGCGCGGCTCGACCATCATCGTGCCGTTCGCCTGCGGCACGCCTTTGGTCATGCGCTCGGTCATCTCGGTGGCGGCGTTGCCGATGTCGATCTGGCCGCAGGCGATCTCGTGCTTGCGGCAATCGAGCGAGATGCACTTGGTGAGGCCGGTGACGGCGTGCTTGGTGGCGGTGTAGGCGACCGACATCGGCCGCGGCGCGTGCGCCGAGATCGAGCCGTTGTTGATGATGCGGCCGCCCTTCGGGTCCTGCGCCTTCATGATGCGGATCGCTTCCTGGCAGCAGAAGAACATGGCGTTCAGGTTGATGTCGACCACGGCCTTCCAGGTCTCGAGCGGCAGGTCCTCCATCGGCACCGCGGGCGCGCCCATGCCGGCGTTGTTGAACAGGACGTCGAGCCTCTGCCACTTCGCCTTCAGGGTCCCGAACATGTCCTTCACGACCTCGGGTTTGGTGATGTCGACCGCGAGCACCAACGCGCGATCGCCGGCACCGGAGTCGGCGGCGGCCTTCTCGAGCAGCTCCTTGCGCCGGCCGACCAGCGCGACGTGATAACCGTCCTTGAGCAGCGCCAGCGCCGCCGACTTGCCGATACCGGTGCCCGCGCCGGTGACGAGGGCGACTCTTTTCTGTGCCATGCTTTCTCCTAGGGTCTCGGGTTGTTGCGCAGCAGGAATTCGAGCAGCAGAGCGTTGAACTCGTCGGGTTGCTCGAGGTTCGCCAGGTGTCCGGCGCCCTTCATCAGGACCAGCTTGGCGTGCGGAATGCGGCTCGCCATGGCGCGCGCCAGCTCCGGCGAATACACGTGGTCCTCCTCGCCGGTGACGATCTGCGTCGGCACGCGGATGTTCTCGACCGGCGCGTCGCGGTCCTGCGCCACCGAGGCTTCCAGGGTCTTGCGGTAGGACGCGTCGCGGATCATGTCGATGCTCGCCACCAGCTCCTCGTAGGCGCCCTGGCGCGGGTTGCTGCCGAGGAGCTTGCGGATCGACTCGGGCGTGCGCGTCTTGCGCTCGGTGACGAAGCGGCGCACGTCGTCGGCCGACATCGAGTTGAAGCCGGGATTGGCGTTCACCACGGTGAGCGAGTGCAGCCGGTGCGCGTGATAGAGGGCGACGTTGCGCGCGATGCGCCCGCCCATGGAGAGCCCGACCAGGTGGAATTTCTTGGCGCTGAAGTACTCGGCGACGCGCAGCACGTCGCCGACGAAATGCTCGCGGAAGTTGAGCTGCCCGTCGTAGTCGTCGGAGCCGCCGTAGCCGCGCGCGTCCCACGCCGCGGCGTGAAAGCCCTTTTGCGCGAAGAAGTCCAGCTGCCGGTCCCAGTTGTGCCGGTTGCCGCGGATGCCGTGCAGGAAAAGCACCAGCTCGCCGCCGCCCGCGTGGGAGACTGCGATGCGCGGCGCCGGCTCGACGAGCCCGGTTTCCACTATTCGGCCCTGGCGCCGGAGATCTTCACCGCCCGGCCGCGGCTCTCGCGATCTTTTTTCAGGTAGGTAGCGAATTCGGCCGGTGAGCTGCCGACCACCTCGTAGCCTTTGTCGACGAGCTGCTTCTGGCGGAACTCCGGGTCTTCCAGGACCTTCCTGGTATCGGCGTAAACGCGCGTTACCGCCTGTGCCGGTGACCCCGCCGGCAGAAAGAAGCCGAACCACGCATGCGTCTCGACCTCGGGAAAGCCGAGCTCGCTGAACGTCGGTACTTGGGGCAGGAGCGGCGAGCGTTGCGAGCCGCCGATGGCGATCGGCTTCAGGCGCGCGCCTTTCAGCGGGCCCATCGACGTGGCGATGCCCGAGAACGTCAGCTCGACCTCGCCGGCGATGACCGCCGGCACGGCGAGCGAGATGCCTTTGTAAGGGATATGAAGCAGATCGATTCCAGCCTTGTATTTCAACATCTCGCCGGAGAGATGGGGCTGGCTGCCGCTACCGTACGTCGCGTAGCGGATACCGCCGGGGTTCGCCTTTGCAAGCTTTATCAAATCCGCCAGCGTGTCGGCGGGCAGCGAGGGGTGCGCGACCAGCAGCTGCTGCAGCAGCACCAGCATGGTCACCGGAACGAAATCGCGCTCGGCGTCGTACGGCAGCTTCGCGTACAGGTGCGGGTTGATCGAGAACGTGGCATCGGTGGTCATCAGCAGCGTGGTGCCGTCGGCCGGCGCCTTGGCGACCGCGTCGGTGGCGATGATGGTGTTGGCGCCGGGCCGGTTCTCGACCAGGACCGTCTGGCCCCATTGCTGGGTGAGCTTTTCGGCGATCTGCCGGGCCATCACGTCGATGCCGCCGCCGGGCGGATAGGCGACGACGATGCGCGCCGGCTTGTCCGGCCACGCCTGCGCAGCGAAACAGGAAAAACAAAGAAGAAGGGAGAGAAAAAACCGCATGTTGGCGATGATATCTTAGGGTGCATGCTGCACAACATGAAGCTGCTGGCGCAAAACACCCTCAATGGCTTCGGCGGCATGGGCGAGGGCATGTCGATGCAGATCGCCCGCGACGGTCGCCGCATCCTGTGGCTCGCGCACGAGAGCGCGCCGAAGAATTTCACCGCCGTCGACGTCAGCGATCCGCGCTCGCCGAAGGTGGTGGTGCAGACGGACCTGCCGCATGCCGAGATGCGCTCCAACTCGCTCGAGACCTCGGGCGACGTGATGGCGGTGGCCTACCAGGTGTCGAAGCCGGGCCTGAAGCCCGCGGGCGTCGAGCTGTTCGACATCAGCGTGCCGGAGAAGCCGCGCTCGATCTCGTTCTTCGACGCCTCGGGGCCGACGTCGCGC
>JAXDQC010000108.1:0-5455 GCA_034668045.1 Betaproteobacteria bacterium
CTTCTGGGGCATGAGCCTGTCGACCCCCTTCTCCTCCGCGCTGGTCCTGACCAGCGGCCCGCTCTTCACCCTCATCATCCTCGTCGTGATGGGCGCCGAGCGGCTGCGCGCGAGCCAGGTGGCCGGCACGCTGGTCGCGCTCGCCGGCATCGTCGTCTTCCTTTCCGACAAGTTCGCCGCCGGCGTCCAGCACGCCGGGCTCGGCGACGGCCTGCTGCTGCTCGCCGCGCTGATGTTCTCCCTCTATACGGTGCTGGTGGCTCCGCTCGTCAAGCGCTACGGGCCCCTGATCGTCCTCTGCTACACGCTGCTCTTCGGCGCGCCGCCGATGATCCTCGCCTCGCTGCCCTCCTTCATCGCCGCCGACCTGGGGAAGCTCACGCCGGCGGTGTGGCTCGGCCTCTTCTGGGCGATCGTCCTCTCCTCGATCGGCGGCTGGCTGGTCTGGACCTGGGTGAACGCGGTGCGCGGCATCGCCCGCTCGGCGCCGCTCATGTACCTGCCGCCGCCGATCGCCGGCGTCGTGGCGTGGCTGACGCTCGGCGAGGAGTTCACGCTGCTGAAAATCATCGGCGCCGTCGTGACGATGGCCGGCGTCGCCTGGGCGCAGTTCGGCGCCGGCACGCCGCGGCGCGAAGCCGCACAGCCCGACAGCGGCTGATTAAAATATCCCAAACGGGGGAATGACATGTCACACGGCCACGGCGCCGACCACGGCGGCAACAAGGGCATCGCGCTTCTCATCTCGATTCTCGCGCTGGTGCTCGCTTTTTCCGAGACGCTCGGCAAGAGCGCGCAGACCGCGGGGCTGGCGCAGAACATCGAGGCGTCGAATCTCTGGGCGTTCTTCCAGGCGAAGACCATCCGGCAGACGGTGCTGCGAACCGCCGCCGAAGAGCTGCAGGTTTCCAGCAAGAGCGACGATGCCAGGAAGCAGGCCGAGAAGTGGATCGAGACGGCGAAGCGCTACCAGTCCGAGCCCGAGACCGGCGAGGGCCGCGACCAGCTCGCCGCGCGAGCCAAGGAAGCCGAGAAGAAGCGCGACCGCGCGATGGCGGCCTATCACCACTACGAAGTGGCCTCCGCGGCGGTGCAGATCGCCATCGTCATGGCCTCGGCGTCGATCATCACCTCGATGGTGGCGCTCGTCTGGATCGCCGGCGGCCTCGGCGTCGTCGGCATCATCTTCTGCGTCATCGCCTTCTTCTTCCCGACGGCGGTGCACCTCTTCTAGCGCGAGGCCACCGCCGGCGCGAAGAAGGACCTGAAGCGGGAGAGCGCCCGGTCGATGCCGGCGGCGTCGACATCGAGATGCGTCACCAGGCGCATCGGCGCGCGCGGCAGTACGAGGACGTCGTTCTTCCTCATGTGCTCGCTCAAAGGGCCGGCCTTGTCGGCAGAAATCCTGAGCAGCACCATGTTGGTGTTGAGCTGCGCCTCGAGACCGAGCTCGCGCAGCCCCTTCGCCAGGCGCGCGGCGTTGTCGTGGTCCTCGCGCAACCGCTCGACGTTGTTCTCCAGCGCATAGAGGCCGGCGGCGGCGATCACGCCCGCCTGGCGCATGCCGCCGCCGAGGATCTTTCTCGCCCTTCTCGCTTTTTCAATGGTGTCTTTGCTGGAAAGAAGAAGCGTTCCGGCAGGCGCGCCGAGGCCCTTTGAGAGGCAGGATGAAACCGAGTCGAAACCGGCGCAAAGCTCTTTGACGCTCATGTTCTGCGCAATGGCGGCGTTGAAGATCCGGGCGCCGTCGAGGTGAGCAGAAAGATTTCTCTTCCTGGCGACCGCAGTTGCTTCCTGGAGGTACTTCCTCGGCAGAACGCGACCGGTGATCGTGTTTTCCAACGCGAGCAGCTTCGTCCGGGGGAAGTGCGGATCGTCGGGTTTGGTCGCCCCCTCTACTTCCGCGAGGTCGAGCGTGCCGTCGGGCCGGTTCGGCACCACCTGCGGCTGGATCGAACCCAGGACGGCCAGGCCGCCAGCTTCGTAGCGGTAGCTGTGGGCTTCCGAGCCGAGAATCACCTCATCGCCCCGCTGGCAGTGGCTCATCAGCGCGGCGAGGTTCGATTGCGTGCCGGTCGGGAACAGCAGTGCCGCCTCGAAACCAAAAAGCGAAGCTGCCTGCTCCTGCAGGCGGTTGACGGTCGGATCGTCGCCGAAGACATCGTCGCCGACCTCGGCTTCGAACATCGCCTTTCTCATGCCCGCGGAAGGACGGGTGACAGTGTCGGAGCGCAGATCCACGGTCGCGGACATGCGTGAAGCTTAAGTCAAATCTGAACGCGCGTGCCGAGCTCGATGACGCGGTTGTCCGGGATGTTGAAGTAGTCGGTCACGTCGCCGGCATTGCGCGCCATCATGGCGAACAGGCGGTCGCGCCACAGCGCCATGCCGATGCCGCCCTCGGTCGGCACGATCTTCTGCCGCGAGACGAAGAACGAGGTCTCCATCGGCTCGAACTTGAGGCCGAGCGGGCCGCACAGGTTGAGCGCGCCGTTGACGTCGGTACGGTTCATGAAGCCGAAGCGCATGCGCAGCCGCCAGCAGCCGTTGCCGAGGCGCTCGCAGACGACCCGATCCTCGAACGAGACCCAGGGCACGTCGCGCATCTCGACGGTGAGGAACACCACGCGCTCGTGCAGCACCTTGTTGTGGCTGAGGTTATGGAGCAGCGCGTGCGGCGTCGAGTCCGGCGTGGCGGTGAGGAAAATCGCCGTGCCCGGCACGCGCGACGGCGGCTCGCGGAACAGCGACTCGAGGAACGGCGCAAGCGGCACCGAGGAAGCGCTCAATTGCGCGAAGAGGGCCTCGCGGCCGCGCCGCCAGGTGGCCATGAGGACGGCGATGCAAGCGCCAATCGCGAGCGGGAACCAGCCGCCGTCGGCGATCTTGAGCAGGGTCGACGAGAAGAACGCGAGGTCGACGATGGCGAAGAAGCCGGTGGCGAAGATGCATAGCCACAGCGGGTAGCGCCAGCCGAAGCGGATGACGAAGAAGGTGAGCAGCGTGTCCACCAGCATGGTCGCCGTCACCGCCACGCCGTAGGCGCCGGCGAGGTTCGACGAGGAGCCGAAGCCGATCACCGCCGCGATGACTGCGGCGCACAGCACCCAGTTCACCGAAGGGATGTACACCTGCCCCATCTCGCGCGCCGAGGTATGGACGATGGTCATGCGCGGCAGGAAGCCGAGCTGCACCGCCTGCTTGGTGAGCGAGAAGGCGCCGGAGATCACCGCCTGCGAGGCGACCACGCCGGCGACGGTGGCGAGCGCAACCATCGGGTAGAGCGCCCAGCCGGGCAGCAGCAGGTAGAACGGGTTCTGCACGGCCTCCGGATTTGCCATCAGCAGAGCCCCCTGGCCGAAATAGTTGAGCACCAGCGCCGGCGCGGCCAGGCTGAACCAGCCGATGCGCACCGGGCCCTTGCCGAAGTGGCCCATGTCGGCGTACAGCGCCTCGGCGCCGGTGACGGCCAGCACCACCGAGCCCAGGACGACGAACGACTCCGCGACGTGGCCCATAAGGAAGCGCAGCGCGTGCAGCGGGTTGAGCGCGCCCAGGATGCCGGGCTCCTGCGCGATGCCGTAGATGCCGAAGCCGCCGATAGCGAAGAACCAGACCATCGTGATCGGCCCGAACAGCCGGCCGACACTGGCGGTCCCCTTCACCTGAAACGCGAACAACGCGAGCAGCACGCCGACCGTGATCGGCACGACGTACGGCGTGAAGGCGCTGGTGCCGACCTCGAGGCCCTCGACGGCCGAGAGGACGGTGACCGCCGGCGTCAGCACGGCGTCGCCGTAGAAGAGCGACGCGCCGAAGATGCCGATCAGCAGCAGCGGGATGCGCCAGTTCGGGTTGTCGCGGATCGCCTGCTGCGCCAGCGCGATCAGCGCCATGATGCCGCCCTCGCCCTTGTTGTCGGCGCGCATGATCAGCACCACGTACTTCAGCGAGACGACGATCATCAGCGCCCAGAAGATGGTCGACACGCCGGCGAGGATGTTCTCGTGCGTGAGCGGGATGCCGTGCTCGGGGTTGAACGTCTCCTTGACGGCGTACAGCGGGCTGGTGCCGATGTCGCCGAAGACGACGCCGAGGGCGAGGAGCGTCAGCCCCGCGGTCGAGGATGAGGGCCGCGGACCGCTATGCTCCAAACGAGTGCCTGCGCGCCATGGGGAGGCCGGACGCTACTCCCGCACTGCACAAAAGTCAAAACCCTAGATTTCGATCCGGGTACCGAGCTCGATGACGCGGTTAGTCGGCACGTTGAAGTAGTCGGTGACGTTGCCGGCATTGCGCGCCATGGCCGCGAACATGCGCTCGCGCCAGCGCCACATGGTCGACGGGCCGCCCGGCATCGGCACGATCTGCTGCCGCGAGAGGAAAAACGAGGTTTCCATCATGTCGAAGCCCAGGCCGAATTCGCCGCACAGGTCGAGCGCGCGCATGACGTCGGGCCGGTTCATGAAGCCGAAGCGCAGGCGCACGCGCCAGCAGCCCTGGCCCAGCCGCTCGCAGCTGACGCGCTCGGAGAACGCCACCCACGGCACGTCGCGCACCTCGACGGTGAGGAACACCACCCGCTCGTGCAGGATCTTGTTGTGGTTGAGGTTGTGCAGCAGCGCGTGCGGGGTCGCGTCCGGCGTCGCGGTGAGGAAGATGGCGGTGCCGGGGATGCGGTGCGGCGGATCGGCAAGCAGCGTCTTCAGGAACGGCTCGAGCGGCACCGCCGAGTCGTTGAGGCGAGCGAACATCACCTCGCGGCCGCGCCGCCAGGTCGTCATGACGATGAACACGCCGAGGCCGATGGTGAGCGGGAACCAGCCGCCGGCGAGCGACTTCGCCATCGCCGAGGAAAAGAGCGCCAGGTCGATGGCGAAGAAGAACGCGGTGGCGACGACGCACAGCGCCAGCGGGTAGTGCCAGGCATAGCGGATGACGAAGAACGTGAGCACCGTCGTCACCAGCATGGTGCCGGTGAGCGCCACGCCGTAGGCATGCGCGAGGTTGCTGGAGGAGCCGAAGCCGAGCACCGCGGCGAGGGTCATCACCAGCAGGAACCAGTTGATCGCCGGGATGTACACCTGGCCGTAGGCGCGCGCCGAGGTCTGGACGATGTTGAGCCGCGGCAGGAAGCCGAGCTGGATCGCCTGCCGGGTGAGCGACGTCGTGCCGGTGATCGAGGCCTGCGAGGCGATCACGGTGGCGAGCGTGGCGAGCCCGACCATCGGGTAGAGCGCCCATTCCGGGAAGGCGAGGTAGAACGGATTCTCGATGGCGGCCGGGTTGGCGATGAGCAGCGCGCCCTGGCCTAAGTAGTTGAGCACCAGCGACGGCAGCACGAGCCCGAACCAGCAGACGCGAATCGGCCACTTGCCGAAATGGCCCATGTCGGCGTACAGCGCCTCGGCGCCGGTCAGGGCGAGGAGCACGGCGCCCAGCACCACGAACGAGG
>JAXDQC010000109.1:0-29057 GCA_034668045.1 Betaproteobacteria bacterium
GGGATTTTATACTAGCCGCATGGAGCTCATCCTCTTGCGGCACGCGTACGAGGAAGAAGGCGCGCCAGACCTCGAGCGGCGTCTGACCAAGAAAGTCCGCAAGCAGGCGGCGCGCGTCGCCGAGTGGCTGCTCGAGCACCTGCCGAAGGATTTCTCGGTGCTCGCGAGCCCCGCAGCGCGCGCCCAGGAAACCGCCGAGGCTCTCGGCGCCAAGATCAGGACCGTGGACCGGCTTGCGCCGGGCGCGTCCGTGAAAGCGATCCTGCAGGCGGCGGGCTGGCCGGACGGCGACGGCACGGTCATCGTCGTCGGCCATCAGCCCGACCTCGGCGAGACGGCCGCCCACGTCTGCGGCGTCGATGCCGGCTGGCCCGTCAAGAAAGGCGGCTTGTGGTGGTTCGTCGCTTCGCACCCCGTCGAGGTGCGCGCGGTGATCTCACCGGACCTGCTTGAGGACTGACACCTTCTTGTCCGAAAGGCCGCTGACCTCGAGCTTCATCCCGACCTTCTTCCACTGATCGGCCTCGGCCTCGAGCGCCGCGGCCGAAAGTGCGTTGTCGTCGAGCCAGGATTGCGGCATGTCGATGGCGAAGCCCGCCTCGTCGGCGTCGACGCGCAGGAACGGCAGCTTGGCGTCGGTCCGGCTCCTGAGGATCAGCGAGGCGATGCGCAGGGCAAAGACGAGCTTCCAGTCGTCGCCCTCGAAGCCCGAATCCTGGATCTTGGAGAGCTTGCCGCGGTGCGCGAGCACGAGGTGCGCGAGCCTCGTCTGTTCCATCCGCGAGAAGCCCGGCATGTCGGCGTTGGAGAGCACGTAGGCGGAATGCTTGTGGTACTGCGCGTGCGCGATCGACAGGCCGGTCTCGGCCAGCCGCGCCGCCCATTCGAGCAGCAGCCGGTCGGGGTCCTCGTCGCGGTCCGCGCCCGGCGCGAGCGCGTCGTGGATCTTCAGCGCCAGCGCGTGAACGCGATCCGCCTGCGCGATGTCGACGTGGTAGCGGCGCATGAACTGGGCCACCGTCACCTCGCGCATGTCGCGATGCTGGAAGCGCCCGAGAAGATCGTAGAGCACGCCGTGGCGCAGCGCGCCGTCGGACACCTTCATCGCCTCGATGCCGAGCTCCTCGAGCGCCGCCGAGAGGATCGCCAGCCCGCCCGGCAGCACCGCCGCGCGGTTCGGCCGCAAGCCGGCAATGCGGTCGGGGTCCGCCTTTTCGATCTTCAGCAGCAGGCTGCGCAGCTTCTCCAGGCCTTCGCGCGTGATGCCTTCGGCGGCGAACCCGTTCTCGCGCAGGATGTTCTCGATCGAGCGTGCGGTGCCCGAGGAACCCACCGCTTCGTCCCAACCGGTCTCTACATATTGCTTCTTCAAGGAAGAAAGTTCCTGCCGGGCGGCAAGCTCGGCAGCCTTCATGCGCCCCTTGTCGATCTTGCCGTCGGGAAAGTACTTCAGGCTGAAGCTGACGCAGCCCATGTAGAGCGACTCGGTGAGCTGCGGCTCGAGGCCGGTGCCGATGATGAACTCGGTCGAGCCGCCGCCGACGTCGACGACCAAGCGGCGCGCATTCTTTTCGCCCGCGGCGGGCGGCATCGAATGCGCGACGCCGAGGTAGATGAGGCGCGCCTCCTCGCGTCCGGAGATGACCTCGATTGGGAAGCCCAGGATCGCGCGCGCTTCGCGCAGGAACTGCGGCGAGTTCTTCGCCACCCGCAGCGCATTGGTGCCGACCGCGCGCACGGCGGGGCGCGGGAAGCCGCGCAGGCGCTCGGCAAAGCGCGCCAGCGTGTCGAGCGCCGCCGACTGCGTCGCGCGGTCGATGCGCTTCTCGGCGGTCAGGCCGGCGCCCAGCCGCACCACTTCGCGCAGCGAGTCCAGGGGATAGATCTGTCCATCGACGACCCGGCCGATCTGCAGGTGGAAGCTGTTGGAGCCGAGGTCGACTGCGGCGAGCGTGTCGTGGCGGGCCATGCTTCACGCCACCATAGCAGAATCAGGCAATTAGGAGCGTCACAAAACCGTCACACTCCGGCGACGCCGTGCCGTGCAGAATCCCTTCGAGGGAATCGGCAATGGAATCGGAAACAGGGGCGCCCGGTACAATGGAGCCAGCGGCTGCGTTTTTTTCGGGCCGCGAGAAGTCCGTGAATCGCAGAATCCCCACTCCCGCGCAGTTCCTCAACCGCGAGCTCGGCCTGCTGGCCTTCAACCGGCGCGTGCTGGCGCAGGCGGCCGACGACACGGTGCCGATGCTCGAGCGCCTGCGCTTCATCACCATCGTCTCGTCCAACCTCGACGAGTTCTTCGAGATCCGCGTCGCCGGCCTGAAGGAGACCATCAAGCTCGGCCTTGCCGACGCGGGGCCCGACGGCCGCTCGGCCGCCGACGTCTTCGCCGAGGTCGGCCGCGAGGCGCAGGCGCTGGTCGCCGAGCAGTACCAGCTCCTCAACCAGACCGTCCTGCCGGCCCTGGCGCAGCAGGGCATCGTCTTCCCCAAGCGCGAGGAATGGAACCCGGCGCAGCGCCAGTGGATCCGCGACTATTTCTTCAAGGAGCTGCTGCCGGTGCTGACGCCGATCGGCCTCGACCCGGCGCACCCCTTTCCGCGCGTCTTCAACAAAAGCCTGAACCTGGCGGTCGAGCTCGAGGGCCGCGACGCCTTCGGCCGCAACTCGGGCGCGGCCATCGTCCAGGCGCCGCGCGCGCTGCCGCGCGTCATCCGCCTGCCGCAGGCGATCGCCGGCGCCGAGTACGCCTTCGTCTTCCTCTCCTCGATCCTGCACGCACACATCGGCGAGCTGTTCGCCGGCATGAACGTGCTCGGCTGCTACCAGTTCCGCGTCACGCGCAACTCGGACCTCTTCGTCGACGAGGAGGAGATCAAGAACCTGCATACCGCGCTGCAGGGCGAGCTGCTGCACCGGCACTTCGGCGACGCCGTGCGCCTGGAAGTCGCCGACAACTGCTCGCAGCGCATGGTCGACTTTCTGCTGCAGCAGTTCGGATTGCAGGAGCGCGATCTCTACCGGGTCGAAGGACCGGTGAATCTCTACCGCCTGCGCGAGGTCCCCGACCAGGTGAGCCGGCCGGAACTGAAGTACCCGCCGTTCCAGCCCGGGCTGCCGCCGGCGCTCGACAGCGGCGACCTGTTCGACGTGCTGAAAAAGCAGGACGTGCTGCTGCACCACCCGTTCCAGTCGTTCCTGCCGGTGCTCGATTTCATCCGCACCACTGCCGATGACCCCAACGTCATCGCCATCAAGCAGACGGTCTACCGCACCGGCACCGACTCGGAGCTGATGCAGGTCCTGGTCGAGGCGGCCCGCAAGGGCAAGGAAGTGACGGTGGTGGTCGAGCTGATGGCGAGGTTCGACGAGGAAGCGAACCTCAACTGGGCGGCGAAGCTCGAGGAGGTCGGCGCGCACGTCGTCTACGGCGTGGTCGGCCACAAGACGCACGCCAAGATGTCGCTGATCGTGCGCCGCGAGGAGACGCCCGAAGGCGGCAAGGTGCTGCGCCGCTACGTCCACCTCGCCACCGGCAACTACCACCCGGCGACCGCGCGCCTCTATACCGACTTCGGCCTGTTCACGTCCAACGAGGAGATGTGCGCCGACGTCGCCGAGGTGTTCAAGCAGCTGACCGGCCTCGGCCGCGCCGGCAAGATGAAGCACGTCTGGCAGTCGCCGTTCACCCTGCACAAGCGGATCCTCGGCGCCATTCGGGAGGAAGCGAGGCACGCGAGCGAGGGCAGGCCGGCGCGCATCATCGCCAAGATGAACGCGCTGCTCGAGCCGCAGATCATCGAGGAGCTCTACGCCGCGTCAGCCGCGGGGGTGAAGATCGACCTGATCGTGCGCGGCGTGTGCGGGCTCAAGCCCGGCGTGCCGGGCCTCTCGGACAACATCCAGGTGCGCTCGGTGGTCGGCCGCTTCCTCGAGCACTCGCGCGTCTTCTACTTCGCCAACGGCGGCGCCGACGACGTCTACCTCGCCAGCGCCGACTGGATGGATCGCAACTTCTTCCGCCGCATCGAGCTCTGCTTCCCGGTGCTCGACCCGGCGCTCAAGCGGCGCGTCATCCGCGAGGGCCTGCAGCCCTATCTCGACGACAACTGCCTCGCCTGGGTGATGAACCCCGACGGCGGCTACGAGCGGCTGAAGCCGCGCAAAGGCGGCCGGCGCCGCTCGGTGCAGGAGGAGCTGCTCTTTACGCTGGGAGTCCCCGCCTCTACTGCTTGAAGCCGTAGAAGCTCATCCAGAGCTTCACTTCATCGCCGATGGCGGTCGGCAGGCCGAACTTCATGCCGAAATCGGAGCGCTTGAAGCTGCCGGTGGCGTTGCCGCCGCATTGATAGCGCTTGCCCTGGGTGCGGATGTCGGGACCGCACTTCCAGCGATCGAGATTGAGGGTGATCGGCTTGGTGACGCCGAGCATCGTCAGGTTGCCCTCGAGCGCCGCCGGCTCCTCGCCCTTGAACACGACCTTGGTCGACTTGAAGGTCATGCTCGGGAATTCCTGCACGTTGAAGAAATCGGCGTTCTTCAGGTGCTCGTCGCGAGTGCGCGGCCGCGCGCCGCGATCGGTGTCGCCCGAGTTGACCGTCGCGGTCGGGATCTCGAGCTCGACGCTGCCGGTCTTCGCCGCGCGGTCGATGCTGAACTTGCCGGTGGCGCGGTCGAACCGGCCGCGCATGGTGGCGAAGCCGAGATGGTCGACTTCGAAGTACGGCACGGTGTGGTACGGGTCGATGAGATAGTTCTCGACCTGCGCGGCAGCCGTGAGCGGCGCCGCCAGAACGGCGGCGATGACGATCTTCTTCATTTCCTCCCCTCCCTTGGATTCACGGCCAGGCGAGCCAGCAGGCGAGGCCTGCGACCGCGAAGCCGTACAGCGAGAATACTACCGCCTGCAGCCACACCGGCGCGCGCTGCGGTCCGGGCAGCCGCACCGCCAGCGGAACGAGACCCAGCACGAGGACGACGCTCCACGGCATCTTCGCCAAAGTCATCGCTCCCACGCTGACCAGCGCCGCCGCCAGCATTGCCGGCAACACGAAAGTAGCGCCGGCGTGACTCTTCGTCCCCGAGATCATCTGCGGCAGAAGGAAAGCGCCGGCACCAGCGCCCAGTGCAATGCCGTAGGAGCCGTAAGCCATGGACGCCGAGAAGATCGCCGCCACGCCCGCGCCGATGCCGAGCGCGAGCGCCGCGGCGCCGGCGCGCACGCCGTCGGCGGCGAGCGCCAGCTGCCCGAAGCCGACCAGGAACGCGGCGACGACGATCGCCGAGGCGAGCAACGGCCAGGTCTCGCTCGCCGGGCGCTGCCCCAGCACCGGGCCGAACGCCCAAAGAACCGCGCCGCCGGCGGCGAGCGCGAGCAGCGCCGCGCCGAGCTTTGTCGGCTTGAAGGCGAAGTCGACCAGGATGCCTACAACCGGCGCGGCGAGCGCGATGAGGACCATCTTGCGCGTCGCGGTGAGCGGAGTGAACTGAAAGCCGGCGACCAGGTACACGGTCGTTGCGAACGCCGCCGTCACTGCCAGGCCGCCGAGCTTCAGCGGCCGCAGCGCCGCGGCGACGATCAGGCCCGCGAGGAACGGCGCGGCGCCGGCCTGCACCGCCGGGTTGGAGAGCAGCTCGTCCATCAGCCGCGCGCCACTCGGATCACGCCTTTCAGCTCGCGCACCAGCGCGAAGGCGCGCTTGAGCTGCGCGAGGTTGGCGACGTCGAACGTGAAGCGCATGAAGGCGAGGTCATCGCGGTTCTGCGTGCGCGCTGCGGTGACATTGATCTTTTCGCGCGCCAGCGCATCGCCGACGTCGCGCAGGAGGCCGCGCCGGTCGCTGGCGGTGACCGCCATCTCGACCGCGTAGCTGCCCTCGCCCTTGCCCCACGCCGCCTCGATCAGCCGCTCGGGCTGCTTCTCCGCCAGGCGCTTCAGGCCGGCGCAGTCCTCGCGATGGACTGACACACCCTTGCCGCGCGTGACGAAGCCGCGGATCGCGTCCGGCGGCACCGGCTTGCAGCAGCGCGCGAGCTGGGTCATCAGGCTTTCCACGCCGCCGACGACGAGAACGCCCTTCTTCGCCGAGGGCTTGGCCCGCTTTTCGACCTTCGGAGTTTGCGCAGAATCCTCCTTGCCCCGGAGCGCCGTCTGCAGCTGGCGCAGGTTGATCTCATCCTTCGCCACGGCGGCGAACAGCTCGTCGGGCTTGCCGAAGCCGAGCTTGGCCGCCAGGCCTTCGAGGTTCGCCGTGGCGCGCGCGCGGCGCAGTTCTTTCTCGACGATGGCGCGGCCGGCGGCGACCGTCTGCAGCATTTCCTGGGCGTTGAACCACTGGCGGATCTTTGCCCGGGCACGCGGGCTCTTCACGAAGCCGCGCTCCGCGTTCAGCCAGTCGCGCGACGGCCCGCCGGTCTTCGCGGAAATGATCTCGACCCGCTGACCACTCGCAAGCGGCGTGACGAGGGTGACGATCTGGCCGTCGACGCGCGCGCCGCGGCAGCGGTGGCCGAGGTCGGTATGCAGCGCGTAGGCGAAGTCGATCGGCGTCGAGCCCGCCGGCAGGTCGAGTACCTTGCCCTGCGGCGTCAGCACATAGACCGTGTCGTCTAGCTTTGCCTGCCGGGTGGTCGATTGCCCGTCGGCGACCTCGTCGCGCCAGGCGAGCAGCTCGCGCAGCCAGGCGATCTTCTCCTCGAAGGCCTTCGACGCCTTCACCTTCTCCTTGTATTGCCAGTGCGCCGCGACGCCGTACTCGGCCTGGCGGTGCATCGCCTCGGTGCGGATCTGCACCTCGAGCGTCTTGCCGCCGGGGCCGATCACCGCGGTGTGCAGCGACTGGTAGAGGTTGTCCTTCGGCCGCGAGATGTAGTCGTCGAACTCCCTCGGGATGGGGTGCCAGAGGTTGTGCACCACGCCGAGCGCCGCGTAGCAGTCCTTCACCTCGGGAACGATCACGCGCAGCGCGCGCACGTCATACACCTCGGCGAAGTCGACCGCCTTTTTGCGCATCTTGTTCCAGATCGAATAGATGTGCTTCGGCCGCCCCGTCACCTCGCCGGCGACAGCAAGGTTCTTCAATTCGAGCGAAAGAGTCCTGATCGCATCGGCGATGTAGCGCTCGCGCTCCATGCGCTTCTCGTCGAGCATCGAGGCGATGCGCTTGTAGAGCTCGGACTCGAGCAGGCGGAAGGAGAGGTCCTCGAGCTCCCATTTGAGCTGCCAGACACCGAGGCGGTTGGCGAGCGGCGCGTAGATGTCGAGGGTTTCTCTTGCATAACCTTGCCTCTCGGGGGAAGGTTCCTTGGAGAAAAACCGCAATGTCTGCGTTCTGCTGGCGAGGCGAATCAGCACGACGCGCACGTCCTCGACCATGCCGAGAACCATCTTCCTCAGCACCTCGTTCTGCTCCTCGGCGCTGGCGCGGGTGGCGACGCGCAGCTGGTAGAGCTTCTCCACGCCCAGGGCCAGCTCCGCCACCTCCTTGCCGAAGCGCTCCGTCAGCTCGCCGATGTCTTTCAGGTGCTTGGGCGCCGCGAACAGGATCCCGGCGGCGCGCCCGGCGGCGTCGACGCCGATCGTGGCGAGGTTGGCGCCCAGGCCCAGGGCATGGACCCAGGTCGGCTCGCCGGTGGAGAGCGTCTGCGCGCGGTAGAGCGGCTCGGCGTACTCGAGCGCCCGCTGGACGAGCGCGCGCTCCTCCCCGGCGAGCCCCTCGGCGACGGGGTCGAGGGCGGCGGCGCTGTCGAGCGGCTGAAGCTGGACGACGCGGAGGTTTCCCGAGCGCATGCGCTATTTTACGGATATGGGCTGGCTTACCGATTGGCGCCGCAGGCGCGTGCTGGACAAGCACCGCCTCGAGGCGGCCCTTTGGCCGAGCGGCCTGGCGTTCCTGCCGCAAGGCCGCAAGCTGAAGGACCTGACGCTGCTCTTCCTCGCCGAGAAGCAGTTCACCGCGGTGCACGGGCTCGAGCTGACCGACGCGATGCGCGTCTCGATCGCCGCGCAGGCCTGCCTGCCGATCCTCGAGCTCGGCCTCGACTGGTACTCGGGCTGGACGGGCGTGGTCGTCTACCCCGGCGATTTCCGCGTGCGGCGCACCGAGGTCGACGAGGACGGCGTGGTGCACGAGTGGGACGACGAGCTCGCCGGCGAAGCGATGCCGGGCGGTCCGGTGGTGCTCTCCTGGGACGCGGCCGCCAACGACCCGCATATGAACGTCGTCATCCACGAGTTCGCCCACAAGCTCGACATGCTCGACGGCGTCGCCGACGGCAAGCCGCCCCTGCACGCCGGCATGGACGCACGCGCGTGGCGCAAGGCCCTCGACGAGGCCTACGAGGGCCTCTGCGATGCGGTCGAGCGCGGGCGCGATACCTGGCTCGACCCATATGCTGCGGAGCACCCTTCCGAGTTCTTCGCCGTCGCGAGCGAGGCATTCTTCGAGGACCCGAAGGAAACGCGCCGGCGCTACCCGGACTTCTACGAACAATTGAAGCTCTTCTACCGCCAGGATCCCGCATGAAAAAGATCGAAGTCCGCAAGCTCTCGAAATACGTGCCGCTGACCAGGGAGCAGTTCCGCGCCCGCTTCTATGAGCGCTTCTACGATCCGGCGTTCGATGCGGTCAAGGCCGAGCTCGACAAGGTCTGCAACATCGCCTGGAACGGCTACATCGAGTACCGCAAGTCGCCGCGAACCCGCGCCGCCGGGAAAGGTTTCGCGGATGAGAAATTCAAGCTGCCGGTCGAGTGGCTGGCAGCGCGCGACGCCATTCGCAGCGCGGAAAAGAAGCAAAGCAATCCCAGGTCCCGCTCGCGGGTGCTGGTGGTGAGCGGCGCGACGCGCAGCGAGCACACTTGTCCCGGCGAGGTGTCGAAGACCCGCCGCCTCGCGAACCGCGCGATCGAGGTGCTGCGCCGCGAGCGCGTCGAAGCCGACCTGCTCGACCTCTCGGCGCTCGCCGACGAGCCGTGGAAGGTGATCCATCCCTGCAAGACCTGCGTCTCGACCGCGATGCCGCTCTGCCACTGGCCATGCAGCTGCTATCCGAACCATGCCATGGGCCAGACCAACGACTGGATGAACGAGATCTACCCGCGCTGGGCGGCGGCGCACGGCGTCATGGTTCTCACGCCGGTGAACTGGTACCAGGTGAGCTCGAGCCTGAAGCTGATGATGGACCGGCTGGTCTGCGCCGACGGCGGCAATGCCGATCCGACTACGACTGGAGGCAAGGACCCGAAGCTGGCGAAGCAGCTGGAGATGAAAGGCTGGGACTACCCCAAGCACCTCGCCGGCCGGGCCTTCGCGGTGATCGCGCACGGCGATGCCGAAGGGCCGGAGAACGTGCGCACCATCGTCTGCGAATGGCTATCGACCATGGGCCTGCACCAGGCGGGCGCGCAGGCGGCGATCGGAACCTATATCGGCTACTACGAGCCCTACGCGATCAGCCATGAAGCGCTCGACGCGGACCGCGATCTTTTCATCGAGGTGGACAACGCGGCGAAGAGCCTCACGCGCATGGTCGGACAGATCCGGTCCGGCAAGTTCCGTCCCGCCGACGCCGGCCTGCGCGACCCGCGCCAGAAGTAGCTAGATCGAGACGGAGGTGCCCTCGGCGGGCGCCTCGCAGGCGACCTCGCTGCCCAGCCGCGCCAGCGCCTCGCGCGTCTCCCTCACCTTGACGTCGATGTCGGCGTCGGTCTGGTCCGGATCGTGGTGGAAAAGATGCAGGCGCTTCACCTTGGCGCGCGCGGCGAAATCGGCGACCTGGCTGACCGCCGAGTGCCCCCAATCCACCTTCGAGGGGTACTCCGCATCGCGGTAGGTGGTATCGGTGATGAGCAGGTCGGCATCCTTCACGAACGCGGTGAGCTGCTCGACATAGCGAGCGTTGTGATGGGGCATGCCGGGCGGGTAGAGCTCGTTGTCGGTGATGTAGCACATCGTGCGGCCACGGGCGGTCAGGCGGTAGCCGAGGCACGTGCCGGGATGGCTGAGGAGCATGGTGTCGATGCGCAGCGGCCCGAACTCGAGCCGCTCCTCGCGCAGGTCGCGGTAGACGATGCGCGCGCCGAACTCGCGCACCGTCACCGGGAAATACACGCTCTCCATCTGCGCGCTGATCGCGCTGGCGATGGTGAGGTCGCCCTGGTAGGGGCCGAACACCTCGACCTGGTTGCCGCGCACGTAGAGCGGCGCGAAGAAGGGGATGGTGTTGATGTGGTCCCAGTGCGTGTGCGAGATGAAGATGCGCGCCGAGAAGCGCTGCGCGCCGCGCCGCATGATGTGGTCGGAGAGGCGCTTGATGCCCGAGCCGCAGTCGAAGATGGTGAGCGGCTCGTCGCCGACCTCGACGCTGACGCAGGGCGTGTTGCCTCCGTAGCGGATGTAGGCTTCGCCCGGCGTCGGCAGCGTGCCGTGCACGCCCCAGTAGGTGACGAGCAGGCGATTGGAGACGATGCCGGCGATCGCCTCGAGCAGCGCCTCGCGCTGGAACGGCTTGGTGAGGTAGCCGTCGGCGCCCAGCTCCTTGGCGCGGCGGCGGTCGAAGTCGTAGCCCTTGGCGGAGAGGACGATGATCTTGACGTCGTCGAGCTCGTGCCGCTTGCGCAGCCTGCGCATCAGCTCGAAGCCGTCCATCTCCGGCATCATCAGGTCGGTGATGACGCAGTCGGGTCGCGACATCGGGATCTGCTTCAGCGCCGCCAGGCTGGACGGCGACGCTTCGACGCGGTGCCCGGCCTCCTCGAGCATGCGCGAGAGGATGGTGAGCACGTCGGGATCGTCGTCGACGATATAGAAGTTCATAATCGCGAACACCATGGTAACAGCCAGCGATGCGCTCGCCGCCTATGACCGCCTGACCGAAGGGCGCAACCGTTTCCTGAGAATCGACGAGCTCTGCGCGCGCGGCGGCGACGAGTTTCCGCATCTGCTTCCTTCCCGAAAAGATCTGGCAAGCGAAGGCGGTCGCGCCCAACGCGACAAGAAGGGGCTGGAACGCGCGCAGGGCGAGTTCCTCGCCGGCGTCCTCGCCGACCCGGCGGCGGGCGCGCATCTTTGCCATGCCATGCTTCTGCCCCACCCGAAGTCCGCCTCGCTCCTGGCGGAATTCGAGAAGAAGGGAGAAATGCGGTTCCCCGGCGCGCACCTGCAGCGCCAGGGCAAGGCTTGCGTGCTGACGATGAGCAACCCGCGCTTCCTCAATGCCGAGGACGAGACGACGCTCGAAGGCATGGAGACCGCGGTCGACCTCGCTCTCCTCGACCCGCAGAGCGAGGTGTGCGTGCTGCGCGGCGCGCCGGTGGAGCATCCGAAGTACGCCGGGCGGCGCCTGTTCGGCGCCGGCATCAACCTCACGCACCTCTACCAGGGGAAGATCCGCTTCCTCTGGTACCTGATCCGCGATTTCGGCTTCGTCAACAAGTTCTACCGCGGACTCGCCTTCGCCGATGCATCTCCCGAGGTGAAAAGCATCGAGAAGCTCTGGATCGCCGCCGTCGAGGGCTTCGCCATCGGCGGGCATTGCCAGATCCTGCTCACCATGGACTACACCATCGCCGCGCAGGACGCCTACCTCACGCTGCCCGCGCGCAAGGAAGGCATCGTTCCCGGCGCCGCCAACCTGCGCCTGCCGCGCTTCGTCGGCGATCGCATCACGCGCCGGGCCATCCTCAACGAGCTGCGCATCGACTGCGCGGGTCCCGAAGGCCGCATGATCTGCGACGAGCTCGTGCCGGCGCAGGAAATGGACGCTGCGGTCGATCGCATGGTCGAGCGGCTGACCAGCTCCGGCGTGGTGAGCGCCGCCGGCAACCGGCGCGCCATCCGCGCCGGCGAGGAGCCGCTCGACGCCTTCCGCCGCTACATGGCGGTGTACGCACGCGAGCAGGCCTATTGCCACCTGAGCCCGGCGCTGATCGCCAACCTGGAAAAGAACTGGAATGCCGCGAGCCGCCGCGGCTAGTTGATCCGTCAGCCGGAATCGGAGAGCACCTTCACGGCCGCTTTGTACACGACCTTCGCCCTTTCGAGCGGCTCCAGGGAACGGGCCATCGGCACCTCGAGGCTGACCGGAATGCTCTTCGGCAGGGAAGCGAGCAATCCGCGCAGGTCGAGCCCGCCCTCTCCGGGTGGCAGCCGGTCGCCGCGCGCCTGGCGGATCATCTCCGCCATGTCGGTGGGACGCTCGGCGCGGGCATCGCAGAACTGCAGGTAGTTCATGCGCGCGTCCTTCAGGTCGCTGAAGGAGTTGTCGGCGCGGAAGAAATGGATGGCGTCGACCAGCACCGCGCCGTTCGGCCGGGCGGCCGCATCGATGACGCGCTTCGCCTTCGCGACGGTGGAGATTTCGACCCAGGGCATGGGCTCGAGGTTGACGCCCAAGCCATACCGCGCGGCGAGGTCGCAGAGCCGGCCGAAATTGTCGACCAGCCGCGCCTCCTGCGAATCGGCGCCGTGCGCGAGCAGCTGGCTCGCGCCCAGCCGCGCGCAGACGGAAAAAATTTCTTCGAAATTCATCACCTTTTCTTCCGCGTCGAGTCGAAACACCTCGACGTCGAGGACTCTCACGCCGGTGTCGGCAAGGCGCTTCTCGATCGCGCCGACATCAAGCGGGTGGAGATAGGGCTGGCCGGCGACGGGGACGAGTCGGAGGCCGACGTGCGAGTAGCCGGCCTGTGCGGCGACGTTGACCAGCTCGGGATGCGGCAGCTCGAGGACGGTCAGCGCCGCGAGGGCGATTTTTCGCTCAGCCACCGAGCGCTTGTCTCGCCGCCTCTATCCCGGCGCGCAGCTCGGCGACCGGCAGCTGGCCCGGCGCGGAGGCGCCCGACGCCACGCCGAAAGTCAGCGCCGAGCCGAACGTGAAGCCGATGACCCGGCTGAGCGCGCCGTGCGGGCCCATCGAGACGGCGATGAGCGCGGGCTCGATCTCGCGCGACGCCTGCTGCGTCGCGGCCAGGAGGGTCAGGACATCGCTGGGCCCTTGTGCCATGACGGAAACCTTCGCCACGTCGCCGTCCATCGCCTGCGCGCGGCGAAACTCGGCGGCGAGCGCGGGCAGCGGCGGCGTCGCGTCGAAGTTGTGGTACGAGCAGACCAGGCCGATGCCGTGGCGCCGCGAAGCGTCGCGCACGGATTTCATCGATGCCGCGCCGTTGCTCATTTCGTAGTCGACCAGGTCGACGCAGCCGGCCGCGCAGATCTCGCCATAGAGCTCGAGCACGGCCGGCTCGGAAATCGCCACCGGCTGCCCGCCCTCGGCCACCGAGCGGCGCGTGAAGAGCACTGGCATTCCCGCCAGCGCCCCGCGCAACGCCCTTCCCGCTTCCAGCACGGCCGCTGTCTTGCCGATCTCGCCGAAGAAGTCGACGCGCCACTCGACGATGTCGCATTGCGCCGCGACCGCGGCCGCGGCTTCGGCAAGCAATTCCTCCCGGCTCGCGCCGACCAGCGGCGCGCAGATGAGGGGCACCCGGCCGTCGGCGGCCGGCTTGCCGCGGATGCTGATCGGCTTCACGGGCAAATGCTACCGGATGGTCATCCGAGGCTGCGGAAGTGCTTGTCCATGCGCGCCGGGTCTGCCTCGCGGCCGGTAAACAGGCGAAAACCGCCGATCGCCTGGCCGACGTTCATGTGGCCCCCATCCATGACCTTGCACCCGGCCCGCTTCGCTGCCTTCAGCAATTCCGTCTCGAGCGGCACGTAGACGATGTCCGACACCCATATCGCCGGGCGAAGCAATTTCTCATCGAGCGGCATGCCGGCATGCCCGGCCATGCCCGTCGGCGTGCAATGGATGAGGCCGGCGGCCGAGTGCAGTTCGGCTTTCAGGTCTCGTCCCTGAACGACTTTCCTGCCCATGAATTGCGCGCCAAGGCGGGAGGCCAGCGCAGCGGCTCGGGACCGATCCACATCCAGGATCGATAGCTCCCGCACGCCGAGCTCCAGCGCCGCGTAGCCGACCGCCGCACCCGCACCGCCGGCGCCGAGCAGCACCACCCGTGACAGGTCGGCATTGGGAAGTGCGCGCCGGAAACCCCAGGCCCAGCCGGAAGCGTCAGTGTTGTGCCCGGTCGACTTTCCGCCGGCGATGACGACCGTGTTCACGGCGCCGATGGCGCGCGCTTCTCCCGAGATGCCATTCAAGAGCGGCATCACCGCCTGCTTGCAGGGGAAGGTGATGTTGAGGCCGGAATAGCCCTCGCGCACCGCATCGTCGAGCAGCCGCGGCAGCGCCTCCACGCCGACGCCGAGCTTCTCGAGATCGATCAGCTTGTAGACCAGCTCGAGCCCTTGCGCCCGCGCCTCCGCCTGCTGGAGAGCCGGCGAGCGCGAGCCCTGGATGCCGGCGCCGATGAGGCCGCAGAGAATGCCGTGCTTCAAGCTTTTGCGTCGAGCCGGCGCACCATCGCCTCGACGGCCACGCGGTATCCGTCCGGGCCGAGGCCCATGATCACCGCCGTGACGACGGCCGACATCAGCGAGTGGTGGTAGACCGCCTCGCGGCGATGCACGTTGGTGATGTGCAGCTCGAAGATCGGCCCCGGGAACATCTTCAGCGCGTCCATGATCGCGACCGACGTGAAGGTGAATCCCGCCGGGTTGATGACGATGCCCGCACCCTTGTCGATCGCCTCGTGGATCCAGTCGATGAGCTGGTGCTCGGCGTTCGACTGGTGGAACTCGAGCGGCCGCTTGCCCGCCGCCTTGCGGCAGATCGCCTCGACCTGGACGAGCGTGGTCTTGCCGTAGATCTCCGGCTCGCGCTTGCCGAGCCGGTTCAGGTTCGGGCCGTTCAGGACGTAGATCGCTTTACTCATGGCTTGTCGCTCGAAGTGAGGGAATAGGCGGGACGATAGAGGCCGACGACGCCGTCGGCCTGCGAGTCGAGCACGGACTTTACCGCTTCGAAGTCATAGCCGCCGACCAGCAGGATCCAGTCGGCGGTCTTGTCCGCGCCGCGGATCTTCTGCTCCGCGGTCTGCGCACCGGGCATCGGCTGCGACTCGAGCAGATGCGCGCCGGTCAGGCCCTGGCGCTGCGGCAGCTTGGGCAGCGCGCCCTCCCTCGGCGAGAAGCGCACCGTGCCGAGCGAGCGCGGCAGCCCGCCGCCCCAGCCCGCGCGCAGCGCGCAGAGGCTGCGCACCATGTTGAGATGGTGCGGCATCATCTTGCGCGACCACGGCGTGGGATTGTTCAGGCGTTCGAGGTATGCCCCACCGGTGATCGTCCCCAGGTTTGCGACTTCATAAAAAATAAAATAGGACGGCTCGCCGGCCTCGGCGATCCAGCGGGTGCCGCGCAGGAATCCGGGGATGGCGAGCCGCTCGGGCATGTGCTCGCGCGAATGCCAATCCTCCCACTCGGCCCGCACCTCCGGCGCCACGTCCCACCACATCGCGACCGCGGCCTGCCCAAGCACGCGGGCTTCAGCCCTTGTAGCCGAACAGCTTCGGCAGGAAGAGGACGATCTCCGGAATCAACGTCATCAGCGCGAGCGCGCCGAGCATCACCCAGAGGAATGGCAACACTTCCTTCACCAGCTCCGTGAGGCTCACATCCCCGATCTTGACCATCATGAACAGCAGCAGGCCGTAGGGCGGCGTCACCAGACCGATCATGATGTTGACCACCACCACGACTCCGAAATGGACGAGGTCGATTCCCAGCGCAGCCGCGGTGGGCAGCATCACCGGAACGATCACCAGCAGAATGGTCGTGCCCTCCAGGAAGCAGCCGAGGATCAGCAGGATGATGTTGGCGAGGAGCATGAACGTGAACGGCGAAAGCTCGTAGGCCTTGAACATCGCCGCGACCGTCTTGGGAACGTTCTCGACGGTGACCACGTAGTTGAAGACCAGCGCGCCCGCGATCAGCATGCCGATCGAGATCGTGATGCGCGCGCTGCCGAGCAGCGACTTGTAGACGTTGCCCCAGCTCACGCTTCGGTAGAGGATGGCCGAAACCAGCAGCGAATAAGCCGCCGCCGCCGCGGCCGCCTCGGTGGGCGTCGTCACGCCCGAATAGAGCAGGCCGAAGAGGATCACCGGCATCATCAGCGCCGGGAACGCCTCCCACGTCACGCGCGGCAGCTCGCGTAGCGGCACGGCCGCCTCCACCGGGAAGTTGCGCTTCTTCGCGGCCGCCGCGATCAGGCCCATCTGCACCCCGCCGAGGAGCAGGCCCGGGATGACGCCGCCGAGAAAGAGATAGGCGATCGAGGTGTCCGAGATCAGCGCATACAGGACCATCGGGATTGACGGCGGGATGATCGGCCCGATGACCGATGAGACCGCGGTCAGCGCGGCGGCGAAGGCCGGCGTGTACTTGCCATCGCGCGTCATCAGCGACTGCATCACTTTGCCGGAGCTCGCGGCGTCGGCGAGCGCCGAGCCCGACATCCCGGCGAAAATGATGCTTTGCACGACGTTGACGTGCGCGAGGCCGCCGCGCCAGCGGCCGACCAGCGCGTTGCAGAAGCGCAGCAGGCGATCCATGATGCTGCCGCTGTTCATGAACTCGGCAGCGAGGATGAAGAGCGGGATCGCGAGCAGCAGGTAGCTGGAATACATTCCGTTGAGCAACTGCTCTGCGGCGATGCCGAGGTCGATTCCCTTGACCCAGAGGTAGAGCACCGAGCCTGTGATCATCGCGTGCCCGATCGGCAGCCCGAGCAGGCTGAGCGCCACGATCGCCAGCAGACAGAGGGTGAAGGCGATGCTCATAACCCCGAGCTCACTTTGGTCACGTCGCCAACCTCGGGGTCACGACCGCGCAGCAGCCGTGACAGCAGCCAGGCGTAGCGCGCGATGATCGCGACCAGGAAGATCACGTAGATGGAGTACATCCAGTCCATGCGGATCTTGAGGTACGAGGCCTTCTCGACCTTCATGAAGCTCACGTAGTCGAAGGAGGCCTTGAGCGAGGCGCCGTAGAGCACCACCAGCGCGAGCGCAGAGGCGATGGCCATGCCGATGCGCACGCGCGGGCCGACTGCGCTGTAGATGAGGTCGAAGCGGATCTCCTCCTTCTCGCTCAGGACGAAAGCGGATCCGAACAGCACCAGCCACAGCCAGGTCGCCACGGTGAGCTCCGACGCCCAGCCCACCGGGAAATTGAACCCGTAGCGGAAGACGATCTGGATGACGAAAGCGAGGAACATCGCCGCGAGCAGGCCCGCAGCGACGTTCTCCGCCCGGCGCCTGAGCCAGGCGCCCGCTTGCAGCCAGGACATGGGCTGCTACTTCAGCGCGTTGATCTTCTCGAGCATCCCCTTCGGCCATTCCTTCGCCTCGTCGGAGGCGAGGTAGACCTTCTGCGCGTGGGCGCGGAAGGCGGCGACGTCCGGGGTGTTGATCTCGAGGCCGTGCTGCGTCTTGAACGTGTTGGCGAGCTCCGCCTCGCGCTTCAGGTGCTCGCCCGTGCTCCAGGCGGTCGCCTTGTCGACCGCCGCCTGGAAGGACTTCTGCTTCGCGGCGGGCATCGCGTTCCAGGTCGTGAGGTTCATGGACAGCAGGTCGTAGCCGATGAGATGCCCGGTGAGAACGATCTGCGACATCACTTCATAGAACTTGACCGCGTTGACGTTGGGCAGCGGGTTGTCCTGGCCGTCGACGGCGCCGGTCTGCAGGCCGGTGTAGGTCTCGGCGAAGGCCATCGGCGTGGGGTTCGCGCCGAGCGAGCGGCCGAGGAGCTGCCAGGCATCGCCGGGGGGCATCCTGAGCTTGATGCCGGCCATGTCGGCGGGCGTGGTGATTTTCTTCTTCGGCTTGAGGCCGACCTGGCGCGTGCCGAAAAAGGTCGGCCCCAGGATCTTGATCTTCACCTGCTCTTCGGCCTGCTTCTTGTACTGCGCGCCGAGGTCACTCGACCAGAACTTGCTCAGGTGGTTGGCGTCGCGGAAGAGATAGGCCGAGGTCAGGATGCTCCACGCCGGGATCTGCTTGGAGACATCCTGCGGCGCGATGTTGCCGATCTCCAGGTTGTCGCGCTGCAGAGCCACCAGCTCGGTGCCCTGCTTGAAGAGCGATGCGTTGAAGAACGGCTCGACGCTGAAATCGCCCTCGATGTCCTTGGCGAGCATGCGGATCATGTCGGCGCGGATGTCCTTGTCGGAGAACACCGCGGCAAAGCGCAGGTTCTGCTTCGCCTGCGCCCAGGCGGGAATCGCGCCGGCGGCGGCAAGGGCGGCGCCCGCTTTCAGCGCCGTGCGACGGTTCATTTTCGAATCCATGCTCATCCTCTCCTCTGTAGGTAGCTCAAGATGACTTCGGTGGCCATTTCACGCCTGGCGGCAAGGTCTCCCTTCGCGCCCATCTCGCGCTGGAAGATCGCCCCGAACGTGTACTGATTGGTGACGTTGAACATGCCGAGCGCCGCGATCGCCTTGTGCACCTCGACCGGGTCGATGTCCAGGCCGAAGATGCCCTCGGCCTGGCCGCGGGCGATGACGCGCGCGAGCCGGTCGATGATCGGCCGGTTGAGCGTGCGCATCGCCTTCGACTTGCGCAATTGCCGGCCACGCGCCTGGTTCTCCGCCACGACCAGCCGCACGAAACCTTCATGCTCGACGTAGTAGGTGTAGGTGAACTCGACGATCCGGCGCACCGCGTCGACCGGCGGCAGGTGGTCGAGGTCGAGCTCGTTCTCGGCGTCGCGGATCTCGGAATAGACCTGCTCGAGCACCGCGATGTAGAGCTTTTCCTTGCTGCCGAAGTAGTAGTTGATGAGGGCGCGGGTGGTATGGGTGCGGGCGGCGATGGCGTCCATGCTCGCGCCCTTGAAGCCGCCGCCGGCGAACTCCTCGATCGCGGCGGCGATGATCCGCGCCCGGTTGGCCTCGGGCGCCTTGGGCTTGCGCATCGCCGCGGAGCGCGGGGTTGCTTCGGCTCTTGAAATTAACGACATCGCAAGGTAATTTAACAGGTCCGTCAATTCCATGGCAACCCCCGAACCGGTTCCCGAACCGTCCAATCCCGTCGGCATCGATGGCCTGGAGTTCGTCGAGTACGCCACTTCCAAGCCGCAGGAGTTTGGCGCCCTGCTGCAGAAGATGGGGTTCGCGGCGGTCGCCCGCCATCGCTCGCGCGAAGTCATGCTTTACCGGCAGGGCTCGATGAACCTGATCGTCAATTCGCACGATGCCGGCAGCGCCACGCCCGCGCTGTCGGCGATCGCGCTGCGCGTGCGCGACGCGGCATTCGCGCACAAGCACTCGCTTGACCTTGGCGCCTGGGACATGCCGACCCGCGCCTCGGCGATGGAGCTCAATATCCCCGGCATCCACGGCGTCGGCGAGAGCCTCATCTACTTCGTCGATCGCTACAAGGATTTCCCGATTTACGACGTCGACTTCGTTTTCCTGAACGAGACGAACAAGAGCCCGCCCGCCCTCGCCGGCCTGCACTGGTTCGGCGTCGTGCAGGCGATCCTCAACGACCGCACCGCGGACTGGTGCGATTTCTACCAGAACCTCTTCGGCTTCACCGAGCTGCCGCGCGGACAGTACTTCGGCGTCCTGCCCAAGGGCACGCTGCTCGAAAGCCCTTGCCGCAAGTTCTACCTTCAGCTGGTCGAGCCGCCGCCCGGATCGGAGGAGATCCATTGGGACGAGGGGCTGGTGCGCGTCGGCCTCGGAGCTGCCGACATTCCCGCGGCGACAAAAGCGCTGCAACAGCGCGGTGTCGTCTTCATCGATCGTGGCGCGGTGCAGCCGAGCGACAAGGGAGCGTTGACGCAGGTGTATCTCGGCGGCGTCACCTTCGAACTGGTGGTCTCGAAATGAACCTCGATCACTTCGGCATGGACACGATCACGCCGGCGGGCTCGCTCGAGGCGAAGCTGAAAGCCATCCGCGCCGCCGGCTTCACCCAGGTCATGCTCAACGCCACGGACATCGTCGGCCACCCGGAGGGCGAGGCGGCGGCGATCGCCGCCGTGCGCGCGAGCGGCCTGCGCGTCACCGGCTTCCAGGTGCTGCGCGACTTCGAAGGGCTGTCCGGGCACCTGCACGCCTACAAGGTCGACATCGCCAAGGCGATGCTCGAGATGTGCCGCGCGCTCGGCTCGCAGATCCTGCTGGCCTGCTCTTCTTCCTCCGCGCACGCGTCCGGCGAGCCGGAGCTCGTGAAAAAGGACCTGCAGAAGCTCGCCATGCTCGCCCTGCCGCTGAACATTCGCGTCGCCTACGAGGCGCTGTCCTGGGGACGTCACGTCAACCTGCTCACGCAGGCATGGGAGATCATTCAGGAAGCCGATCGCTCGAATCTCGGCTTGTGCATCGATTCCTATCACGCCATCGCCAATGGGGCCGAAATCGCCGCGGCGGAAGAGATCGACCCGGAAAAGGTGTTCCTGGTCCAGCTCTCCGATTTTCTCTGGCAGGAGACGCGCTCGCCGCAGGACCGCATGGAGACCGCCCGGCACTACCGCGTCTTCCCCGGCGAAGGCGTGCACAGCGATCAGGTGCTGGAACTGGTGCGCGCTCTCGATCGCAACGGCTATCGCGGCGACTACAGCTTCGAGGTCTTCAACGACGACTACCGGCAGATTCCCGTCGCCACTGTCGCCGAGCGCGCGCGCCGCTCGGTCAAGTGGATCGCCGGCGAGGTCGGCCGGCGCACGCTACCGCAGCGTCGCGGTAGTGCCCGCGCCTGATTCGAGCGAACGGCTGTAGCGCGACATCGCGAAGCAGAAAACGAAATACACCAGCGCCGCGAAGAGATACGCCTCGACGCCGAAGCCCGTCCATGCCGGATCATTGAGCGCCACCTTGATCGTCGACAGCAGATCGAACAGGCCGATGATCAGGACGAGCGAGGTGTCCTTGAAGAAACCGATGCAGGTGTTGACGAGCGGCGGCACGGCGATGCGCAACGCCTGCGGCAGGACAATCAAGAAGGTTTTCTGCGAATAACCCAACCCCAGGGCATCGGCGGTTTCGTACTGATGCTTCGGGATCGCCTGCAGCCCGCCGCGCACCACCTCGGCGAGATAGGCGGCGGCGAACAGAATCAGCGCGATCTGCGCGCGCAGCAGCTTGTCGACCGACACGCCCGCCGGCAGGAAAAGCGGCAGCATCACCGACGCCATGAAGAGCACGCTGATCAGCGGCACGCCGCGGATCAGCTCGATGTAGGCGACGCATAAAGCGCGGACCAGCGGCAGCTCCGAGCGGCGGCCAAGCGCGAGCAGGATGCCGAGCGGAAACGCGAATGCCAGGCCGAACGTCGTCAGCAGCAGCGTCAGAATGAGGCCTCCCCACCGCTCGTTCTCGACGTAAGGCAGTCCGAAGACGCCGCCCCACATGAGGATGCCGATCGCCGTCAGGCCCGCCGCCCAGATGAGGATCAGCCTCGGTTTCCAAAAACGCCGCCATGCCGAAAGCATCCAGAGGGCCACAAGGAGTATCGATGCAAGCGCCGGCCGCCAATGCTCCTCGTACGGATAGGTACCGAAGGCGATCAGCCGGTGCTTCTCGACGATGAACCCCCAGCAGGCGCCGGTTGAGGCTCGGCACAACGCCGGGTCGGGTTGCCACACCGCGCGCAGCACGGCCCAGTCGACGAACTTCCATCCCAGGTAGAGGGCGACGACGAGAAGAAGGAGGTTGAAAATCTTCTTCATCGCAGCCGCGCGTTGCTCCAGTTCATCAGCGCCGAAATCGCCAGGCTGATGGTGAGGTACACCGCCATGATGATGGCGATGCCCTCGATCGCCTGGCCGGTCTGGTTGATGGTGGTGTTGGCGATCGAGACGAGGTCCGGATAGCCGATCGCCACGGCGAGCGAGCTGTTCTTGGTCAGGTTGAGGTACTGGCTGGTCAGCGGCGGGATGATCACGCGCAGGGCCAGGGGCGCGACCACATGGCGAAGCACGTGCCTCTCCTCGAGGCCCAGGGCCCGCGCGGCGAGCCACTGCTCGCGCGGCACCGCCATCACGCCGGCGCGCACGATCTCGGCGATGAACGCGGCGGTATAGAGCGAGAGGCCGACAAGCAGCGTGACGAACTCCGGCGAGAGCGAGCCGCCGCCGGAAAAGTTGAACCCCTGCAGTTCCGGCGCCCCGGAGAAGGTCGGAAAGAAGATGCCGCGGTTGGTGAGGAACACGCCGGACAGCGGCGAGAGCGCCTCGCGCGGCGGCGGCAGGGCCTCGGTGGAAAGGGCGTACCAGAAGAAAAGCTGCACCAGCAGCGGCACGTTGCGAATGAATTCGATATAGGTCGCGCCGAGGCCTCTCAGGATCGGATTGCGGGACAGGGGCAGGAGGCCAATCGCGGTTCCGAGCACGGTGGCGAAAACGATGCCCAGCAACGCAACCTTGAAGGTGTTCGCCAAGCCGACCGCGAGGGCTTTCGCGTAGCTGTCGGCGGCGCCGTAGGCGAGGAAGGCCGACTCGCCGATCTCGAACCCCGCCTCGCGCCAGAGAAATGCGAAACCGCTGGCGATGCGCCGCGCCTCGAGATTGGCGAGCGTGTTAAAAACGAGGTAAGCAGCCGCGGCGATGAACAGCGCGGCCGCGAGCCCCTGAACCACTAACCGTTTCGTCTTGTGATGGACCGCCATGACCGCCCGCAAGCTTACCCGTCAGGACCTGCGCGACGCCGCCGAGAAATACAAGAACTGGGGAAAGTGGGGAGCGAAGGATGAGATCGGCACGCTCAACTTCACGAGCGCCGAGGACATCGTCGCCGCCGCCCGCCTGGTGAAGAAGGGCAAGGTACTCTCGTTGGCATTGAACTTCGACCAGCACGGCCCGCAGGGCGCGAAGAGCAAATACCCGGCGATGGGCCGCATTAATCCCGTGCACACGATGCTGCGCACCGGCACCGATGCCTATTCCGGCGTGCTCGACCACCGCGGCATCCGCGCCGCCGACGACATGGTGGTGATGCCGCTCCAATGCGGCACCCAGTGGGACGGCCTCGGCCATATCTTCTACGAGAACTTCATGTGGAACGGCTATGACTGCCGCGAGGTCACCTCGGCAGGCGCGCAGAAGTGCGGCATCGAGAAGACCAAGAGCAAGATGGTCGGCCGCGGCGTCTTCCTCGACGTGGCGCGCGCGCTGGGCAAGAAGTGGCTCGATGACGGCTACGGCATCACCATCGCCGACCTCGACAAGACGGCGAAGATGCAGGGCGTGACCGTCAAGCGAGGCGACTTCGTCATCGTCCGCACCGGCCAGATGGAAGCGAAGCTCGAGGCCGGCAGCTGGGACGGCTACCCGGGCGGCGACGCGCCGGGCTTCTCCTTCGAGACGCTGGAGTGGATTAAGCGCACCGAGCTCGCCGCGCTCGCCTCCGACACCTGGGGCTGCGAAGTGCGGCCGAACGAATCCGAGCAGGGCATCAACCAGCCCTGGCACTGGATCACCATCCCGATGATGGGCATGACGATGGGCGAGATCTTCTACGTCAAGGACCTCGCCGAGGATTGCGCAGCGGACAAGACTTATGAATTCCTGTTCGTCGCGCCCGCACTGCCGATTACCGGCGCCGTCGGCTCGCCGACGAATCCTCTGGCGATCAAGTGAAACTGACCGGCGCCCAGGTCCTGGCGGACATGCTCGCCGGCTACGGCGTGTCGCATGTCTTCATGGTGCCGGCGGTGCTGCGCCGCACCTTCGCCGAGATGGAAAGAAGGACGCAGATAAAGAGACTTCACTGTCACGGCGAAAAAGCGGCCGCCTACATGGCCGACGGCTATGCGCGCGCTTCGGGCAAGCCGGGAATCTGCATGGCGCAGGTGGTCGGCGCGCTCAACTTGGCCGCCGGCCTGCGCGACGCTTACCTCGCGCACTCACCCATCATCGCCTTCACCGGCGGCCGCGATGCCAAGACCAAGTTCCGCAAGGTCTACCAGGAAATCGACGACGTGCCGGCCTTCGAGCCGGTGACGAAATGGAACGCCACCGTCGACGCGGTCGAGCGCTTCCCCGACATGGTGCGCCAGGCGTTCCGCGTCGCCACCTCCGGCGCGCCGGGTCCGGTGCACCTGCAGTTCCGCGGCAATGAAGGACAAGTCGACCAGGAAGAGGCCGCCATGGAGCCGCTCGTCGAAGCGCAGTTCTCGCGCGTTCCGCCGTTCAGGCCGCGACCCGATGAAGCCGAGCTGAAAAGACTGCTTGGTTTTCTCGAAAAAGCGGAAAGACCTGTCATCGTCGCCGGCGGCGGCGTGCGCGCCTCCGGCGCCGGCGCCGAGCTGGTCGCGCTTGCCGAAGCGCTCTCGATCCCGGTCGCCACTTCGCTCAACGGCAAGGACTGCATCCCCGGCACGCATCCGCTCAACGTCGGCGTGGTGGGCAGCTACTCGCGCGAGAGCGCGAATCGCATCGTCGCCGCCGCCGACCTCGTCTGCTTCGTCGGCACCTCGGCCGGTGGCATGACCACGCACGCCTGGGCGGTGCCGAAGATCGGCGTGCCGGCGGTGCAGATCGACATCGAGCCGGAGACCATCGGCCGCAATTACCCGCTCAAGGCGGGCGTGCTCGGCGACGCCAAGGTCTGTCTTGCCCTGATGCTGCAGTCGGCCGAGCGTTCGAACAGGCGCAAGGCCTGGATCGAGCAGGTCGGCAAAATCTGCGGCGAATGGAAAGAGAAATACCGCGATGCGCTCGCCTCGGATGCGATGCCGATTCGCCCCGAGCGGATCTGCGCCGAGCTCTCGCGCCACGTCCCCGACGACGCGATCGTGCTTTCCGATACGGGCCACGCCGGCATGTGGATGGGCGGCATGTACGAGACCCGCTCGCCGCGGCAGAGCTTCATCCGCAGCGCCGGCCACCTCGGCTGGGCGTTTCCGGCCGGGCTGGGCGCGAAGTGCGCCGCGCCCGAGCGCCCGGTCGTCACGTTCACCGGCGATGCGGGCCTCTGGTATCACCTGGGCGAGATCGAGACCGCGGTGCGCTGGAACATCGCCGCGGTGACGGTGGTGAACAACAACGCCAGCGGCAATCAGTCCAAGCGCGGCTTCGACCGGGCCTACGGCGGCGAGCAGACGGCGAAGGGCCGCGAGCTCTGGACCTACACCAACGTCGACTTCGCCCGCGTCGCCACCGACATCGGCGCGCTGGGGATCCGCGTCGAGCGGCCTGGCGATTTTGCAAAAGCGTTAAATGAAGCCTTGAAGAGCAAACGGCCGGCTATCATCGACGTCGCCACCGACATCGAGGCCATCGCGCCCGCGCCGGTGAGCGAATAGGAGGAGGCATGAAAGCAGTCCTGAAACTTCTTCTCGTCTTCCTGATGGGAAGCGCGTTCGCGCAGTCCTATCCGTCGAAGCCGATCCGCGTCGCGGTCGCCTTCCCGCCCGGCGGGCCGGTGGACATCATCGCCCGCCTGATCGGCCCGAAGCTCTCCGAGATCCTCGGCCAGCCGGTGGTAGTCGAGAACAAGGTCGGCGCGAGCGGCAACGTCGCCACCACCGAGGTCGCCAAGTCGGCGCCCGACGGCTACACGCTGCTCACCCATTCTTCCGCCTACGCGGTCAACCCGTCGCTGTTCAAGAATGCGGGCTACGACCCGAACAAAGACCTGATCCCGATCGCGATCGTTGCCCAGCAGGCCAACATCGTGCTCGTCAACGCCACGTTCCCGGCGAACACGCTGGAGGAGCTGCGCAAGGCGGTCCTGGCGGGCAAGCACGCCTTCGCCTCGCCGGGCTCGGGCACGACGCCGCACCTGACGGCGGAGAACCTGTTCCGCGTGCGCTGGAAGGCCGACATCACCCACATCCCGTTCAAGGGCGCCGGTCCGGCGGTCGCGGGCCTGCTCTCCGGCGAGCCGCCCATCGGCTGCATGGCCGGCTCGGGACCGATGTCGAACATCAAGGCGGGCAAGTTCCGCGCGCTCGCCGTCTCGTCGGCGAAGCGCCTTTCGCAGATGCCCGAGGTGCCGACCCTGAACGAGCTCGGCTATCCCGGCATGGAGGACTACACCTGGGTCGGCATCTTCGCCCCCGCGGGCACGCCGCGCGAGATCGCGCAAAAGCTGAACGACGCGGTGCTGCGCGCGCTGCAGGCTCCGGACATGCGCGAGCGGCTCGACGGCCTCGCGTTCGAGCCGACGGCGGCGCCGCTCAAGGAAACCGCCGACTACGTGCGCGTGGAAGTCGAGAAGTGGGGACGCGTGGTGCGCGAGACCAAGGCGACCGCCGACTAGGCGATCAACCGCGTCAGGCGCGACCGCGCAGGCGCGCCCAGGCGAGGCCGAGATACTCGTTGGTCGCGATCTGCATGCCGGAGAGGAAGTAGCTGGCGGGATAGAAATCGCTGGGCACGATCGTCTGCCGGGAATCCGTCAGGTACTGCGCCGGCGCGGGAATCGCGTTCACGCCGGCCTTCGCGAACAGCGCCATCGCGCGCGGCATGTGGAACGCGGAGGTGACGAGAAGACACGGCTCGCCCTTGAGGATCGTGGCGACGTTGACCGCCTGGCTCTCGGTATCGGGCGAGCGGCCCTCGATGACGAGGCCCCCGGCGGGCACGCCGAGAGCCGCGGCGAGCACCGCCATGACCTCGGTGTCCGAGCCTGGGCCACTCCTGGCGCCGGAGAGAATCAGGCGCGAGCCGGGAATCTCGCGGTGCAGGCGAATGCCCTCCACCAGCCTGACGAGCGTCGCGCCCACCGCGCGGGCCGTGATCGGGATGGCGGGATCCGAGAGCGTATCGCCGCCCAGAACGACGACCCATTTTGCCCGCGCGAGCGCTTCGGGCCCGGGGGCGGGATAGGTCTGCTCGAGCGAGCGCAACAACGGTTGAGAGATCAGGCCGTAGCCGAAGAGGATCAGCAGAAAGAGCGCGCCTGTCACCAGAACCTTGCCGGCGCGCTGGCGGCGGCTGAACCAGAGCAGCGCCACCCCCACCGCGAGAAGGAGGAAGAACAAAGGCAGTGGATAGAAAAGCGGCGCGACGATTTTCTTGAACAGGAACATTTCGTTACTCCCTCAGTTCCACTGAGCGCTGCGCAGCATGCCGCGAAGCGCTTCCAGGCGCTCGGCGCGGAAGGGCGCGCCGGCGGGCATTTTGCAGTTCAGGTCGATGCCCGGCAGCGTGGTGAGCCCCGGAATGCGCGGCTTCAGATTGAAGGCGACCACATGCAAGCCCTCTTTCCCAACCTGCTCCATCCACAGCACGCCATTCGGCAGCACGCTCTCCTGCACGTCGCCCTTCAGGACGAAGTCCCGTTGCACCTTCGAGATTGCGGCGCGGTTCCTTTCCACCTGCGCCGTGTCGACTTTGCCGTTGATACGGGTAATGAAGAATTCCGCCGTGCAGCCACCAGGGCCGGAGATGCGGAAGTTGTAGTTGTCGACATGCGAGATCTGCCATCCCGTCGGCGCCAGGAGGGTGACGAACATGTCCTTGAGGCATTGCGGCTCGACCGTAAACGGTGGCTTGTTCTCCGGGATCAGCTTTTTTAGTGCATCGAGAAATCCCATGGCGTCACTCCGCTTTGATGTGAGCTTCGCGCACCACGCGACCGTAACGCTCGTGCTCGGCGCGCAGGAAGGCATCGAACTCCTGCGGCGTGCTCGGCGTGGCCTCCATTCCGTAGGTCTTGAACTTCTCACGGATCGCCGGCTGGCGTAGCGCTCGCACGAGCTCTGCGTTCAGGCGCTCCACCGCCGCCGCGGGCGCTGCGGTGGCGACGACCATGCCCGCCCAGTTGTACGCCTCGAGCTGCGGGTAGCCCGCCTCGCGCATCGTCGGCACGTCTGGCAGCGCCTCGCTGCGCGCGGCCGAGGTGACGACGAGCGGCCGGATCTTGCCTTCCTTCGCCGCCTGCACGACCTCGGTGGTATTGGCGTAGACCATCGGCACGTGGCCGCCCAGCGCAGCGGTGAGCGCCGGCGCGCCGCCCTGGAACGGCGCGTGGATGAAGCCCGCTTGGGTGGCGAGGTTCAGCATCTCGCCCATCACATGGTGCGTCGTGGCGATGCCAGGGGTGCCGTAAGCGATCGTGCCCGGCTTCGCCCGCGCCAGGGCCACCAGCTCCTGCAGCGTCCTGGCCGGCACCGACGGATGCACCGCGATGGTCATCGGCATGGCGACCGTCTGGCCGACCGCGCGGAAATCCTTCAGCGGATGGAACGACATCGTCGAGCGCACCGATGGATTGATGATGAAGCTGGGAAACACCACGAGCAGCGTGTGACCGTCGGCGGGCGCCCGCAGCGCCGCTTCGGCGCCGATCATCGTGCTGCCGCCTGGGCGATTCTCCACCAGCACCGGTTGGCCCAGGCCCGGGGCGAGCTGCTCCGCCAGCATGCGGCTCGTGATGTCGGCCGATCCGCCCGGCGGGAAGGGCACGACGATGCGCAGCGCCTTCGAGGGGAATGCCTGCGCGTGCACGACCGCGGCGCCCACCGCGAGGACCGTGGCGATGACGATCTTCAGCATGCGCGGCCTCATCGAATCGGCGGCGCGTAGAGCAGGCCGCCCTTGTTCCAGAGACGGTTCAGGCCGCGCTCGAAGCCGAGCGGCTTGAGGTTGGCGTCGAAGCTCTCGCCGTAGTTGCCCACCTGCTTGACGATGTTGTAGGCCCACTTGTTGTCGACGCCGAGCATCTTGCCGAGCTCGCCGCCGGCGCCGACGAAGCGCTGGATGGTTGGATTGCCGGCTTTCACATAGCCGTCGATGTTCTTCGACGAGAGCTCGAGCTCCTCGGCCTCGATCATCGCGTAGAGCGACCACTTGACGAGGTCGAACCAGCGGTCATCGCCGTGGCGCACCGCCGGCCCGAGCGGCTCCTTCGAGATGATCTCCGGCAGGATGACGTGGTCGTCGGGCCGGGTGGCGCGCGTGGCGCGCAGCGCCACCAGCCCCGAGTGGTCGGTGGTGTAGACGTCGCAGCGGCCGGCGAAGTACGCGTTCAGCACTTCTTCCAGCTTCTCGATCACCACCGGCTTGAACTTCATGTTGTTGGCGCGAAAGAAGTCGGCAACGTTGAGCTCGTTGGTGGTGCCCGGCTGCAGGCACACCGTTGCCCCGTTCAGCTGTTTCGCGCTCTTGACGTTGGCCTTCTTCGGCACCATGAAGCCCT
>JAXDQC010000110.1:0-5955 GCA_034668045.1 Betaproteobacteria bacterium
AGGAGATCCTCCGCGTAGGCGGTGATCTTCAGGAAGTACATCGGGATCTCGCGCTTCTCGACCACCGCGCCGGTGCGCCAGCCGCGGCCCTCGATCACCTGCTCGTTGGCGAGCACGGTCTGGTCGACCGGGTCCCAGTTGACGACGCCGGTCTTCTTGTAGGCGAGGCCCTTCTTGAACAGGCGGGTGAACAGCCACTGGTTCCACTTGTAGTAGCTCGGATCGCAGCTGGCGAGCTCGCGCGACCAGTCGAGCGCGAAGCCCAGGCTCTGCAACTGCTTTTTCATGTAGGCGATGTTGTCGCGCGTCCACTTCGCCGGCGGCACCTTGTTCGCCATCGCCGCGTTCTCGGCCGGCAGGCCGAAGGCGTCCCAGCCCATCGGCTGCAGCACGTTGTAGCCGCGCATCCGGTAGTGGCGGGTCAGGACATCGCCGAGGGTGTAGTTGCGCACGTGCCCCATATGGAGCTTCCCCGACGGGTAGGGGAACATGGAGAGGCAGTAGTACTTGGGCTTGCTGGCGTCCTCGCCCACCTTGAACGAGCGGCGGCTTTCCCAGAATGCCTGGGCTTCGCTTTCGACGGCTCGAGGGTCGTAGGAGTCTTGCATGCGGTACTGCGTGTGACCTAATGCGCAGAAAGCGGGGGATTATAGCTTTCGGTAGCATCCGAACCTGTCCGCCGCCCGTATCTCAAGGCATAACGGAGGCACTCCATGAAATCGATTCTGTACGGCCTGTTTTTCGCCGCGTCCCTTTTCTCCGCCGCGCAGGCTTACGCGCAGGCGGCCGCCAGCGTCGAAGGCGTGCAGATGCCCGCCTGGGTGGAGCGAAACGGCAGGCGCACGCCGCTCCTGCCCGGCATGGAGCTGCGCGCCGGCGACCAGATCTTCACCGGCGCCGGCTCGCGCGCGCTGGTGCGCCTCGCCGAGGGCAGCGTCGTCAAGCTGGGCGAGAACGGCACGCTGCGCTTCACGCAGATCGACCGCTCGCAGGAGATCTTCAGGGCCGCGCTCGGCGTCCTGCAGGGCGCGTTCCGCTTCACCACCGAGCTGGTCGGCCAGAAGCGAAAGCGCGAGGTCGACATCCGCGTCGCGCAGGTTACCGCCGGCATCCGCGGCACCGACCTCTGGGGACGCGGGCGCAAGGACAACGAAGTCGTCTGCCTGATCGAGGGCGAGATCCAGGTCGGCGCCGAGGGCGAGGCGGCGCAGACGCTGAACCAGCCGCTGCAGTTCTACCGCCGCGTCGACGCCAAGACCCAGCCGGTCGGCTTCATCGACACCAAGCAGCTCGGTCAATGGGCGCTCGAGACCGAGATCGAGGAGGGCAAGGGCGCGGCGCGCGCCGGCGGCCGCTTCAGCGTTGCGCTTGCTTCCGCCCCGGACCAGCGCGCGGCGCTTGCGCTCTATGACGAGCTGCGCAACGCCGGCTATCCGGCGGAGATCCTGCCGCGCAAGGAAGGCGAGCAGGTCCTCTACATCATCCGCATCCGCCAGCTGCCGACGCGCGCCGAGGCGCAGGCGCTCGCCAACTCGCTGAAAGGCAAGTTCGGCATCACCGAGCCGAGAATTTCTGGTTAGGTTAGCGATCGTCCTCGGGCTGGCCCTGGCGGCGGGCCCGGTTGCCGCGCAGGAGTTCAGCCCGAGCCGCGAGGTGGAGCTCGTGGTGCACAGCGCGCCGGGCGGCGGCTCGGACGTCTTCGCGCAGGCGCTGGTGGCGATGGTGCGTGAGGAGAAGCTGCTTTCGCAGCCGCTGCGCATCCTCAACAAGACCGCGGGCGCAAGCGCCGAAGCGATGCAGTACCTGACGCAGAAGCGCGGCGACGGCCACGTCGTCGCCGTCTTCACCAATACCTGGCTCACCACGCCGCTCACCCGCAAGGAAGGCGGCCAGACGATCAAGGAGTTCACGCCGATCGCGCGGCTCGTGCTCGAGCCGACCATCGCGGTCGTCCGAGCCGACTCGCCTTACCGCAGCATGGCGGACTTCGTCGCGGCGGCGAAGCGCCAGCCCGGCGGCCTGAAGCAGGCGGGCGGCTCGCTTACCGCGATCGAAAGCATGACCGGCCTTCTCATCCAGAGCGCCACGGGAGCGAAGTGGACGTTCGTGCCGACGCCGGCGGTGAGCGATCGCATGAAGAACCTCGTCGCCGGCTCGGTCGACATCGTCATCCCGCAGCCGCAGGACGCCGCCGAGCAGATGGCGGCCGGCAAGGCGCGCGCCATCGCCGCCGTCACCGAGAGGCGCCTGCGCGTGCTGCCCGACGTGCCGACCCTGGGCGAGCAGGGCATCGTCATTCCCATCATCGCCAACGTGCGCGGCATCGTCGCGCCGCCGGGCATGCCGGCAGCGGCGGTCGCGTACTGGGAAGGCTTTTTCGCGCGCCTGGCGAAGACGAAAAGCTGGCACGCCTATGTCGAGGAAAACCAGGTCGAGGACGTCTTCCTGCGCGGCGGCGAGATGCCGGCCTTCCTCGAGCAGCAGATCGAGCTGATGCGCCGCATGCTGCGCGCGGCCGAGCCGGCGCGCTAGCGCAGGGTCCAGAGGCGCAGCGTCCGCTCCCGGCCCCAGGGGCCGCGGATTTTCACCACCTGGTCGGGCTTCCAGTCGCCGACCGGATACCAGTGCGCGACGACGCGCGAGCCCGGCCTCAACTTCTCCAGGTGCGGACGCAGCGCGGTGGTCAGCTCCGGCGAGAGAAACAGCATCACCACCGTAGCGTCGGCGAGATCGGTGGCCAGCACGTCTTCCTGCCGGAACCGGATCCTGTCGATGACGCCGGCCTTGCGGGCGTTGGCGAGGCTCTGCGCGATCCGCTTGCGGTCGATGTCGACGCAGACCCCGCGCGCGCCGCGCTTTGCCGCGGCGATGACGATACGGCCGTCGCCGCAGCCGAGGTCGTAGACGACGTCGTCGGGTCGCACCGCCGCGAGATCGAGCATCGCCTCGGCCACCGGCATCGGCGTCGGCTCGTACTCGGCGCCGGGCGTGACCGCGGCGAGGAAAAACGCGGACAGCGCCGTAAAGAGCATGTGCAATTCAACTAGAATTCAGACGCTTTGTCGCTGCATCTCGAACACCTCAATCCCGAGCAGCTTGCCGCCGTCACCCTGCCCGACGAGCACGCGCTGATCCTCGCCGGCGCGGGCAGCGGCAAAACCCGCGTGCTCACGACGCGCGCCGCCTGGCTGGTCAAGGGCGGCCGGGCGGCGCCGGCCAACATCCTCGCGGTCACCTTCACCAACAAGGCGGCGCGCGAGATGCTGACGCGCGTCACGGCGATGCTGCCCGCGAACCCCCGCGGCCTCTGGATCGGCACCTTCCACGGCCTTTGCAACCGCATGCTGCGCGCGCACCACCGCGACGCCGGCCTGCCGCAGGCGTTCCAGATCCTCGACTCGCAGGACCAGCTCGCGGCGGTGAAGCGCCTAGCGAGGTCGCTCAATGTCGACGAGGACCGCTTCGCGCCGCGCGACATCCAGTACTTCATCAACGGCAACAAGGAGGAGGGCGTGCGCGCCGGCGAGGTGCCGATCGGCGACGAGAACACCAAGCGCCTGGCCGAGCTCTATGCCGCCTACGACGAGCAGTGCCAGCGCGACGGCGTGGTGGACTTCCCGGAGATGCTGCTGAGAAGCTATGAACTGCTGAAGCGGAACGAGATCCTGCGCGCCCACTACGCGCAGCGCTTCCGCCACGTCCTGATCGACGAATTCCAGGACACCAACCGGCTGCAGTACCGCTGGCTGAAGCTGTTCCGCACCCAGGAGTCGAGCTATTTCGCCGTCGGCGACGACGACCAGTCGATCTACACCTTCCGCGGCGCCAACGTCGGCAACATGGCCGAGTTCGAGCGCGAGTTCGCCGTCAAGCGCGTGGTGCGCCTGGAGCAGAACTACCGCTCGCACGGCAACATCCTCGACGCTGCCAATGCGCTGATCGCCAACAACCGCAACCGGCTGGGCAAGAACCTGTGGACTTCGGCCGGCGCCGGCGAGCCGGTGCGCGTCTTCGAAGGCGAGTCCGACCTCGACGAAGCGCGCTGGCTGGTCGAGGAGGTGCGCGCGCTCTCGCGCGACGGCACGCGGCTTTCCCAGACGGCGGTGCTGTACCGCTCCAACGCCCAGTCGCGCGTCCTGGAGCACGCGCTCTTCTCGCAGGGCATTGCCTACCGCGTCTACGGCGGCCTGCGCTTCTTCGAGCGCGCCGAGATCAAGCACGCGCTCGCCTACCTGCGCCTGGTCGCCTCGCCCGACGACGACAATTCGTTCCTGCGCGTGGCGAACTTTCCGCCGCGCGGCATCGGCGCGCGCACCATGGAGCAGTTGCAGGACGCGGCGAAGCAGGCCGGTGTTTCGCTCTTCAAGGTCGCCGACGGCAAGGCCGCTTCCTTCAAGAAGCTGATCGAAGACCTCAAGGCCGAGACCCAGGGACTGCCGCTCGCCGAGATCGTCGAGGTCGTGGTCGAGAAGAGCGGCCTGAAGAAGCACTACGAGACCGAGCGCGAGGGGGCCGACCGGGTCGAGAACCTGGACGAGCTGGTCAACGCCGCCGCCACCTTCAACGAGGAGGAGCGCGAGGTCGAGCCGGGCGAGACGCTCGATCCGCTCACCTCTTTCCTCACCCACGCCGCGCTCGAGGCCGGCGATCACCAGGCCGGCGAAGGACAGGAGGCGCTGCAGATGATGACCGTGCACTCCGCCAAGGGCCTCGAGTTCGACGTCGTCTTCCTCTCCGGGCTGGAGGAGGGCCTCTTTCCGCACGAGCAGAGCGCCAACGAGCGCGATGGCCTCGAGGAGGAGCGGCGGCTCGCCTACGTCGCGATCACGCGCGCGCGCAACCGGTTGTATCTCTCTCATGCGCAGACGCGCATGCTGCACGGCCAGACCCGCTACAACATCCCCTCGCGCTTTCTCGAGGAGATTCCGCAGGCCCTGATGAAGTGGCTGACGCCGCGCTTCGCGCGGCAGAAGGCCTTCACGCCGGACTTTTCAAGGAGCAAGGATGCTTTCGTGGTGAGAAAAACAGCAGTTCGCGAGGTCGGCGGCTGGCGCATCGGCCAGAACGTCGTCCATCCCAAGTTCGGCTCGGGCGTGATCATCGACGCCGAGGGTCAGGGCAACGATGCGCGGGTGCAGGTGAATTTCGGCGCCGCCGGCGTGAAGTGGCTCGCCGTCAGCGTCGCCAAGCTGCAGGCCGCCTAGCTCAGCGCAGGACCAGGTAGACGCCCAGCGCGGCGAGCACGATCCAGACGCCGACGATGACGATGGCCGCCGTGCGGCTCGTCTTGCGTGCGGCGATCTCGGCGGCGCGGCTGCGGCAATCGGCGAGCACCGGCTCGGGGATGAAGCGCACGGCGAGCGCAAGAGCGATCGGGATGAAGATCAGGTCGTCGATGAGGCCGATCACCGGGATGAAATCGGGGATGACATCGACGGGCGAGAGCGCATAGGCGACGCAGCCGGCGACGATCAGCTTGGCATACCACGGCGTGCGCGGATCCTTCGTGGCCAGCGCCAGCGCGATCAGGTCGACCTTGACCTGCCGCGCGCGCGCCTTGAGCGAGGCCAGACTTAGCGACGCCATGGTCATCATGGCAGTATAGCGGCCCGATGAAGCGCAGCGATTACCTGCAGCGGATCCTGAAGTCGCGCGTCTACGACGTGGCGAGCGAATCGCCGCTCGAGCTCGCGCCGGCGCTCTCGAAGCGGATCGGCAACCGGCTGCTGCTCAAGCGCGAGGACCTGCAGGAGGTGTTTTCGTTCAAGCTGCGCGGCGCCTACAACAAGATGGCCAACCTGCCGGCGGCGAAGCTGGCGAAGGGCGTGATCGCGGCAAGCGCCGGCAACCACGCGCAGGGCGTCGCGCTCGCGGCGCAGAAGCTCGGCTGCCGCGCGGTGATCGTGATGCCGGTGACCACGCCGCGGATCAAGGTGAACGCGGTCGCGGCGCGTG
>JAXDQC010000111.1:0-11812 GCA_034668045.1 Betaproteobacteria bacterium
CTCGTTGCCGTTGGGCGGGATGCGCACTGTGGGCGTCACCGCCGGCGCCACCGAGCCGGCCTTGACGATCTGCGCGCGGTTGAGCAGGTATTGCAGGCAGTCGCGCAGCGTGCGGATGTCCCAGCCGTTGTGCTCGCCCTCGAACACCACGCCGTCGTACTTCGAGGGATGCAGCGCGATCGCCGCTTCGACGTCGGGGGGCATGAAGCAGGTAAACGCCTGCTGCCCGGACTCGAGCGCGCGGATGATTCCGTTCAGACGGGGTAAAGGCACGGGTCCTCCTCGGTTACTTGCCGCGTTTCTTCAGGATCGCGTCGAGCCGCGGATAGACGCGCCGCGCGTTCCCTTCGAAGATCTTGTGACGGTCCGGCTCGGAGAGCCGCACCTGGTCGACGTAGCGCTTGGTGTCGTCGTAGTGATGCCCGGTCTCGGGGTCTATCCCCTTCACCGCGCCCACCATCTCGGAGGCGAACAGGATGTTGTCCACCGGGATCACCTTCGTCAGCAGCTCGATGCCGGGCAGGTGGTAGACGCAGGTGTCGAAGTACACGTTCTTCAGCAGGTGGTCCTTGAGCAGCGGGCGCTTCATGTCCTGGGCGAGACCGCGGTAGCGTCCCCAGTGGTAAGGCGCCGCTCCGCCGCCGTGCGGGATGACGAAGCGCAGCGTCGGGAAGTCCTTGAAGAGGTTGCCCTGGATGAGCTGCATGACGGCGGTGGTGTCGCCGTTGATGTAGTGCGCCCCGGTGTGGTGGAAATTCGGGTTGCACGAGGACGAGACGTGGATCATCGCCGGCACGTCGAGCTCGCAGAGCTTCTCGTAGATCGGATACCAGTACTTGTCGATCAGCGGCGGATCGGTCCAGTAGCCGCCCGACGGATCCGGGTTCAGGTTCACGCCGACGAAGCCGAGCTTCGTCACGATACGCTCGAGCTCCGGTATGCAGTTCTTCGGGGAGACGCCGGGGAACTGCGGCAGCTGGCCCACGCCCACGAAGCTCTCGGGCAGCAGCGTGCAGATGCGATGGATGAGATCGTTGCAGATCGTCGTCCACTCGCGGCTGACGGCTTCAGAGCCGACGTGGTGCGCCATGCCGGCGGCGCGCGGCGAGAAGATGGTGAGGTCCGAGCCGCGCTCCTTCTGCAGCTTCAGCTGCGGCTCGACGCTCTTGAGCAGCTGCTCATCGGTGATCCCGAGCTCGTTGGTGGCCGGCTTGCGCATCGCATCGGCGAGACCCGCGAGCTGCTTGTCGCGGAACGCGAGGAGCGGCTGCGGCTCGGTGGTGTAGTGGCCGTGGATGTCGATGATCATCAGTCGATCCTCACCCCGGCGGAGCGGATCACCGTGCCCCAGCGCTCGCTCTCCTGCTTCATGAACGCCGCGGTCTCCGCGGGCCCGAGGCCCATCGGCTCGGCCGAAAGGTCAGCGAGCCGTTTCTGCACCTCAGGCATTTTCAAGATTTCCCGAATGGAAGTACTGACCTTGTCGGCGATGGCGCTGGAGGTCTTCGGTGGACCGACGACACCGAACCATGCCTGCGCTTCGAATCCCGGCAGCGTCTCCGCCATCGCCGGGATTCCCATGAACGCCGTCTTGCTCGTCACCGCCAGCGCCTTCAGCTTGCCGGCGCGCACGTGCGGCAGCGAGACGCCGAGGTTGTCGCACATCATGTCCACCTGCCCCGCGACCAGGTCGGCGAGCGCCGGCGCGGTGCCCTTGTAGGGGATATGCGTGATCTGCAGCCCCCCTGCCATGGACTTGAACAGCTCGGCGGTCAGGTGCGAAGTCGTGGCGTTGCCCTGCGATGCGTAGTTGAGCTTCCCAGGATTTTGTTTGACATAGGAAATCAATTCGGAAACCGAACTCGCCGGGACCTTCGGGTGGACCAGCAGCACGTTGGGGATCGCCGCGATCACGCTCATCGGCACGAACTGCGTCGAGTCGTACGAGAGCTTAGGGTAGAGCAGCCGGTTGATCACCAGCGGCGGCGGCGGCGCCGACAGGAGCGTGTAGCCGTCGGGCTCGCTGCGAAAAACCACGTCGGCGCCGATGTTGCCGGCAGCGCCCGGGCGGTTGTCGACGATCACCGGCTGGCCCCAGCGCTCGGAAAGCTTCTCGGCGACGATGCGCGGCAGGAGATCGGCGCTGCCGCCCGGCGGGAACGGCACGACGATGCGCACCGCCTTCGTCGGCCATTCTTGCGCCTGCAGCGTTCCGCTGAGAAGAATGAGAAACGGGAGGAGAAGACGCGAGGCGGACATGGGGGCGTCATTATAATCAGCCGATGCTCGAGCGAAGCTGGCCATCGGAAGGCGCGACGCGCGTCCCGTACTGGGTCTACCAGGACCAGGACGTGTACGCCGAGGAGCAGCGGCGCATCTTCCACGGGCCGACCTGGAGCTATCTCTGCCTCGAGGCCGAGATCGCCGAGCCGCAGAGCTTCGTCACCACCTTCGTCGGCGAGATGCCGGTGGTCGTCTCGCGCGACGCCGCCGGCAAGCTGCACGCGTTCGAGAACCGCTGCGCGCACCGCGGCGCCCTGATCTGCATGCAGGCGCGCGGCAAGACCGAGCGCTTCTCCTGCATCTATCACAACTGGACCTACGACCACGCCGGCAACCTGCTGAACGTGGCGTTTCGCAAGGGCATCGCCGGCAAGGGCGGCATGTCCGCCGACGCGAAGCCCGAGAGCCAGGCGCCGAAGCAGTTCCGGGTCGAAAGCATCAACGGACTGGTGTTCGGAACGCTTTCAAAGGAAGTCGGCTCGCTGGAAGACTACATCGGGCCCGAAGTCCTGCCGCGCCTGAAAAGAGTCCTGATCAAGCCGCTGAAAGTGCTGGGCTGCTACACGCAGGTGCTGCCGAACAACTGGAAGCTGTACATGGACAACGTCAAGGACACGTATCACGCGAGCCTGCTGCACGTGTTCTTCACGCGCTTCCGCATCAACCGCCTGACGCAGCAAGGCGGCGTGTTCGTCTCGAAGGACGGCGCGCACCACTGCACCTACACCAAGATGGTCGAGGACAAGGGCGACGCGTACGAGAAGGATGGCATGCGCTCTGCCAGCTCGCACGCCTTCAAGCTGGAAGATCCCGAAATGCTCAACCAGGTCGACGAGCTGGGCGACGCGGTGTCGATCCAGATCCTGTCGCTGTTCCCGGGCTTCGTCCTGCATCAGATCCGCAACTCGCTCGCCGCGCGCCAGGTGGTGCCGAAGGGCATCGATCGCACCGAGCTGCACTGGACGCTGTTCGGCTTCGCCGACGACGACGAGGCGATGACGCGCCGGCGCCTCCTGCAGGCGAACCTGGTCGGCCCGGCCGGCTACATCTCGATGGAGGACGGCGCCGCCACCGGCTTCGTGCAGCGCGGCGTCGCCGCCTCGCCCGACCGAGCCTCGGTGATCGAGATGGGCGGCGACCAGGTCGGCTCGGGTGACTCGCGCATCACCGAGACTGCGGTGCGCGGGCTGTGGAAGGCCTGGCGGAGCCACATGGGCTTGTGATGAAGGAAGTCGAAAACCTTCACGCACGCTACGCGCACGCGCTCGACGACGACCGGCTGGAGGACTGGCCGAATTTCTTCACCGAGCGCGGCGTCTACCGCATCGCCACCGCCGAGAACGAGGCGCGCGGGCTGCCTCTCCCGGTCATCTACTGCGAAGGCCGCGCCATGCTGCGCGACCGGGTGCAGTCGCTGCGCCACGCCAACATCTACGAGCCGCAGAGATATCGCCATATCGTCTCGTCCATCCTGGTAGAAAAAATGGACGAGAAAAGAGCCAAATCGATAGCGAACTTCCTGGTCGTGCGGATCATGGAGAACGGCGAGAGCGTGCTGTTCGCCAGCGGCCGCTATGTCGACAGGATCCTGCTCCAGGAAATGCTCTACGAAGAGCGGGTGGTGATCTGCGACAGCCGGCGTTTCGACACGCTGCTCGCGATTCCTCTCTAGCGCCGGCGGCAGCCCGCATGGCGCTGACCGCGACGATCTACAACTTCGAGATCCAGCTTGCGGACGTCGATCGCGGCGTCTACGAGGCGCTGTCGCTGAAGGCAGCGCGCCATCCGTCCGAAACCGAGGAGCATCTCGCCACGCGCGTGCTCGCCTACTGCCTGGAGTTCGCCGAGGGCATCAGCTTCTCGCGCGGTGTCTCCGACCCCGACGAGCCGGCCATCGCGATTCGCGACCTGACCGGCGCCTACCGCGCCTGGATCGACGTCGGCTCTCCCGACGCGGCGCGGCTGCACAAGGCGGGCAAAGCCGCACCGCGCGTCGCCGTCTATACGCATAAAGCACCGGCGCAGCTCCTGGCGCAGCTCGCCGGCGAGCGCATCCACCGCGCGGAATCGCTGGAGCTGTACTCATTCGATCGCGAGCTGCTCGCCGGCTTTGTTGCCCGTCTCGGACGACGCACCGCTTTCGATCTCTCCGTCACCGATCGCCATCTCTTCCTCTCCATCGGCGGCGCAACGCTGAGCGGAGAAATCGAGCGCCATGTCCTGGGCACCGGGGAGTAGGATGTCAGGCAACAACACGCGCGACTCGGTACCCTTGGGGGGAGCCATGAAACGCTGCAACAAGTGCAAGAGCCTGATGCCGCAGGACGTCTTTCTCTGCATCCGCTGCGGCTTCGATTCGAAGCCAGTCGCCGCGGCGCCGACATTCAAGCCTGCGGGCGTCGTGAAGAAAGGGAAATTCGCCAACGGCCTCGCCCTCGCCGGGCAGGCGTGGCGCGTGCTCATGCTCGACAAGGAGCTGCTGGTCTTTCCGCTGCTTTCCGGCATCGCCTGCTTCTTCGTGCTCGCCACCTTCCTCGCCGGCGCGTGGGCGAGCGGCATGGATATCCGGGACGTGGACGAGGTCCATGGCTGGTACTGGCTTGGCATGTTCCTGTACTACTTCGTCAACTACTTCATCATCGTCTTCTTCAATTGCGCGCTGGTCGCCTGCGCCATGATCCGCTTCCGCGGCGGCGATCCCACCGTGCGCGACGGCCTGAAGGCGGCGCGCGAGCGCATCGGGCTCATCGCCGCCTGGGCGTTCGTCGCGGCCACCGTCGGCGTGATCCTGCAGATGATCGAGGAGCGCGTCGGCTTCCTCGGCAAGATCGTCACCACGATCCTCGGCGCGGCCTGGACCATCGCCACGTACTTCGTCGTGCCGGTGCTGGTGGTCGAGAACCTCGGCCCGATCGACGCGGCGAAGCGCTCGGCGGCGATCGTGCGCAAGGCCTGGGGCGAGTCGATCGTCGGCAACGCCGGCGTCGGCATCCTCACCTTCCTCGCCATGCTGCTGCTGGTCGTGCCCTGCGCCTTGCTGACGATCGTACTGGCCTTGAAGGCCGGCAGCATCGCCGTCGGGCTGGTCGGGGCTGCCCTGACGATCGGGCTGATGGTGACGATCGCGCTGGTCAGCAGCGCGCTCACCTCCATCCTCCTCAGCGCCCTCTACCTCTTCGCCTCGGGGGAGCAGGTGCCGCCGGGCTTCGATCCGGCGCGCCTGAAGGGCGCGTTCCTGGCGAAGTGATGAAAACAGCCATCCTGCTTTCGATTTTTCTTGCCGGCTGCAGCAGCGCCTACAAGCCCGACCTGGAAGGCAAGCCGGTGGCGACGTTGCGCATCGCCTCGGTCCACCCGGCGGAAGCGCGGGTCGCTGCGCTCGAAGGCGAATGCGTGCCGTTCGTGCGCGGCGACTGGGAGAAAAAGTCGCGCGCGATCACGGTGCTGAAGGACGGCAACTCGGTCTACCAGAAGGTCCCCGCCGGCCAGCCGCTCAGCCTCAGCTTTTTCACTTCGACGACGACGGTGGCGGGCGACGTCGCGACCGATGCCGTGTGCTCGGTCGCCATGCGCTTCACGCCGGAAGGCGGCGCGAACTACGAAGCCGTGTTCGCCGGCGACGCCGATAACTGCCGCCTCGAGATCGGCAAGATGCGCCCGCAGACCGGCGAAGGCGCGCGCACCGAGCCCGTAAAGGACGCGAAAGAGCTGCCCGGCTGCTAAGGAGTCGCGATGACGGTGAATTCACATGGGTCCACATGGTCAGCGGTGGCGGTCCTCTTGGGTCGCTTGATCTTCGCTGCGGTCTTCACAATGGCAGTGACTTTCAAGCTCATGGATATCGATGGCACGGCCACTTACATCGCCTCTGCAGGCTTTCCGCTAGCCAAGCTCCTTGCCTGGCTGGCAGCGATATTCGAGCTTGCGCTGGTCGCCGGGCTTCTCACCGGAGCTTTTTTCGCGGAAACCGCCTTGCTGGCGGCCGCCTACGTGATCTTCCTCGGCTTCGCGTTTCACGGTCCTTCCCACTGGTCCGGGAATCAGAGTGAATTTGGCTTCTTCGTCGATCACTTCACATTCATGGCGGGCCTGCTGTTCGCGGCCGCGCACGGACCCGGCCGGTGGATGGCGGTAAAACGCGGCTTCCTCTAGGCGGCCTCAAGAATGCTTTTTCAGGCGCGCCTCCAGGTGCCGGCGCACATCCGGCCACTCGGAAACGAGGATGCTGTACATCACTGTGTCGCGGATCGTGCCGTCGCGGCGCGGCCAGTGGTGGCGGATCACGCCGTCTTTCTTCGCGCCTAGCGCCTCGATCGCGCGCTGCGAAGCGAAGTTGAAGTTGTCGGTGCGCAGCCCGACGACCTTGCAGCCGAGCGTCTCGAACGCGTGCGATAGCAGGAGCAGCTTGCAGGCGGTGTTGACGTGGCTGCGCTGCCAGCGCTTGGCGTACCAACTGTAGCCGATCTCCACCCGGTCGGCCGCAGCGATGATGTCGTGATAACGCGTGGAGCCGCAGATCGCCCCGCTCGCCAGGTCTCGCACGACCCAGGGCAGCATGTGCCGCGCCTCCAGCCCGGCGAGCGCCGTGTCCATGTAGGCGCGCATCTTCCCGGGCTCCGGAACCGTGGTGAACCAGAGCTCCCACAGCTTGCCGTCGGCCGCCGCGGCCTCGAGCGCATCGTGGTGGCCGCCTGCCAGCGGCTCCAGCCGGACACCGTGGCCTTCCAGCGGGGTCGGGCGCGGATCGATCATGCTTCCCTCATGTTTTCCGGAGTTTACGGCATGGCACTTGCTGGCCTCGGTCCCCGCCATGCCCGAGCGTTACCGGGTGGTCTCGAGCCACCCTCTGCGCTACCTCCTTTCCGTACCGCCGGAGACCGGGCGTCCGGGCGAACGCTTTCCCCTCCTCTGCTTCCTTCATGGCTACGGTGAAGCCGCGCCCCGGGACATCCGCCGCGCGCTGACGCTGCACGGGCCCCTGCGCTCGTCGAGCGCCGCGCGCGTCCGGCGGGAATGCATCATCGTCGCGCCGCAGCTTCTCATCGGCGGCGACCTCTGGAATCGCTATGCCGACGTGCTGCGCCAGATCATCTCGGAAGTTCGCAGCGGGCACGGCGGCGATCCGCGCCGCCTGTACCTCACCGGCTTCAGCTTCGGCGGCAACGGTGTTTTCGACCTCGGCGCCGCCCAGCCCGACCTGTGGGCGGCTCTGTGGGCGGTCGATCCGACCCGGGCGCCGCCGAAAAGGCTGCCCCGGCCGGTCTGGCTCTCCTTCGGCGACGTCTCGCGCAGCCGCAAGGAGCACTTCATCGACTCCCTCGACCTGCAGCCGATGGGCACCGGCAGCGAGGGCGACCGCCTGTGGCTCGACGAGGGGCTGGACCACGTCGGCTCGGCCACCTCGGCCTACGCAGATGAGCGCATCTACGACTGGCTGTTGTCCAAAACGCTCCAGTCGGCGAAGTAAAATCTGCCCATGCAGATTTCCTCGACGGCCCGCGCCGAGCTCGCGCCCGGCGGCAAGCTCCGCATCGGACTCAACTACGGCAACTTCCTCCTCGTGCTGAAGGACGGCCCCGGCGGCGAGCCGCGCGGCATCGCGCCCGACCTCGGCCGCGAGCTCGGCCGGCGCCTCGGCGTGCCGGTGGAGTTCATCAAGTTCGATCAGGCGGGCAAGCTCGCCGACGCGGTCAAGGCCGCGCAGTGCGACGTCGGCTTCCTCGGCGCCGAGCCGCAGCGCGCCAACGAGATCGCCTTTACTGCCGCGTATCTCGAGATCCCGGTGACCTTCCTCGTGCCGGCGGGCTCGCCCCTGCGCGCGCTCGCCGAGGTCGATCGCGAGGGCGTGCGCATCGCCGTCGCCGACCGGAGCGCCTACGATCTCTTCCTGTCGCGCAACATCAAGAAAGCCGAGCTGGTGCGCGCCCAGGGCATCGACGGCTCCTACCAGCTCTTCGTCGACCAGAAACTGGAGGCCCTGGCCGGCCTCAAGCCGCGCCTGGTGAGCGACGCGGAGAAGCTTCCCGGCTCGCGCATCCTCGAAGGCCAGATTACCGGCGTGCAGCAGGCGATCGGCACGCCGAAGGCGCGATCCGCCGCGGCGGGGTTGCTGAGCGAGTTCGCCGCGGACATCAAGAAAACAGGTCTTGTGAAAAAGCTCATTTCTGAACACGGGGTGCGCGGCGTGAACGTCGCGCCGTAGACCATGGACTCCTCTCTTCGCGTCTACTGGCGGCAGGGCTGCTCGAGCTGCGTCAAGGTCAAGGAGTATCTGACCGGCATCGGCGTCGAGTTCGAGTCGATCGACGTAGGCGTGCGTCCGCAGGCGATGGCCGAGCTCGCCGAGATGGGCGTGCGCACCGTGCCGGTCGTCGCGCGCGGCAAGGAGTACGTCTTCGCGCAGGCGCTCGAGGACGTATCGAACTTCATCGGCGTCGAGTTCCGCCACTCGCGCTTGCCGCCCGAAGTGCTGATGGAGAAGTGGCTGCACGTCCTTTCCGTCGCACAGCGGCATGCGCAGCAACTTCCGAACGAGAAGCTGGGCGAGCGCGCCACGCCCGGACGCGACCGCAGCATCCGCGACCTCGCCTATCACGTCTATCAGGTGCCCGAGTCCTTCCTCGAGTGCGTCGAGCACGGCGTCGAGGATCTGCCGTCGATCTACAACGCGGCGCCGCCGGCGAATGCGAACATCGCCGCCTACGGCGCATCCATCGAAAAGCGCTTGCAGGCCTGGTGGGCAAAGCGTCCGGACCTCAAGAGCACTGTGAAGACCTATTACGGCGAACGGCCCCTGCACGAGCTGCTCGAACGCTGCGCCTGGCATTCCGCGCAGCACGCGCGGCAGATCTCGTCGGTGCTGCAGGGCTTCGGCATCGCCGCGCAGCCGCCGCTCACCGAGAACGACTACGCCGGCCTGCCGATGCCCAAGGGGCTCTGGGCATAGACAAAGAGAAAGCCCGGCAAGCGCTCGACAAGCTGTTCGGCGACATAGCCGGCGCCATGACCGCCGGCATGGTCTACGTCGGCGTGAAGACCGGACTTTGGCGCGCGATGCAGGGGAAAGGGCCATTGAGCCCTTCCCAAGTGGTTTCTCTTTCAGGACTTCAACCCCGCTACGTCGAGGAATGGCTGAAGGGCATGGCGTCCGCCGGCTACCTCGACTACGACGCGCGAAACGAAACCTTCGCGCTGCCTGAAGAGCACGCCTACTTCCTTGCCTCGGACGATACGGATCATTTCGTCGGCGGCCTCTTCGCGATGGTGCCGCCGCTCATGCGCGTCGCCCCCGAGGTCGCGGCCGCGTTCCGCGAGGGCGGCGGCGTTGCCTTCGGCGAGTTCGGCCCCGGCTGCGTCGAAGCGCTCGACCTCATCAATCGCGGCCAGTACGAGAGCCGTCTCGCCGATTACTGGCTGAAATCGCTGCCCGACGCGACGGCGAAGCTCGCCGCCGGCGGACGCGCGCTCGATGTCGGCTGCGGCTCGGGCGTGGTGTGCGCAGCGCTGAAGAAGGCTTTTCCCGGGGCTGACGTCGTCGGCATGGACCCGGACCAGGAGTCCATTCGTCGCGCCCAGGCCGCTGCCCCCCAGGCGAAGTTCCAGACGGAAATGCCGAAAGGCCAATCCTTCGACCTCATCACGCTCTGCGACGTGCTGCACGACCTCGCCGCGCCGCTCGCGACCCTGAAAGAGATCCGCGCGCTGCTCAAGCCCGGCGGCGCGCTGTTCATCGTCGAGCCGAAGGCCGCCGATCGGCTGGAGGACAACCGCAACCCTGTCGCCACCACCTTCTACGGCTTCAGCCTGTTCCACTGCATGACGCAGTCGCTCGCGCGCGGCGGCCCCGGCCTGGGAACCTGCATGGGGCCGGCGGCGACCGAAAAGCTGGTGCGCGAGGCCGGCTTCGGCCGCTTCGAGCGGCTGGACATCAAGAGCCTGACCAACCTGTTCTACGCCGCGCGGCCCTGACCTGAATTCGCGCGTTTGAGCAGCGCCTCGAATTCCACCGGCGCGAGCGGCGGGCTGAAATGGTGCCCCTGCCAGTGCTCGCAGCCGAGCGCGAGCAGCCGATCGAGCTGCGGCTTGCTCTCCACCCCTTCGGCGGCAACGGCGAGGCCGAGCGTGCTGGCAAGCGCGGCGATGGTGCGCACGATCGCCTCGTCCGCGGGGTCGGTGTCGATCGCGCGCACGAAGGCGCGGTCGATCTTCAGCTTGTCGACTGGCAGCCGGCGCAGATAAGCGAGGCTGGAGTAGCCGGTGCCGAAGTCGTCGATCGAAAAGCGCACCCCCAGCTCGCCGATGCGGCGCATGGTCTCGAGGTTCTCGTCGATGTGCGACACCAGCACGCGCTCGGTGACCTCGAGCTCGATGCGCGAGCCTTCCAATCCGTTGGCCTCGAGCGCGGTGCGCAGCCGGTCGACGAAAGCATCGCCCTGCGCGAGCTCCGGCGCCGAGACGTTGATCGCGAACCAGGGCTTGCCGGGCAGCGTGCGCTGCCAGGCGCCCGCCTGCGAGAGCGCGCGCTCGAGCGTCCATTCGCCCAGCGCGCCGATCAGCCCGCATTCCTCGGCGAGCGGCACGAAATCCTCGGGCATGAGCAGGCCGCGCGCCGGGTGGCGCCAGCGCACTAGCGCCTCGGCGCCGATCACGCTGCCACGGCCGCGCACGACCGGCTGCCAGTGCAGCGCGAGCTCGCCGCGCGCGAGCGCCCCGCGCAGCTCGCCCTCGACCCGCAGGCGCTCTCCGGCGCGCGCCGAGAGCTGCGGCGTGTAGAAGCTGAAGGTGCCTCGCCCGCGCTCCTTGGCGTGCTGCAGCGCGGCCTCGGCGTTCTTCGCCAGCTCGGCGAAGTCGCGGCCGTCGCGCGGATAGAGGGCGATGCCGATCGACGCGCCGGCAGTGACGGTGTGGCCGTCGAGGATGAAGGGCCGCGCCAGCACGCCGAGCACCCGGCGCGCGAGCGCCGCCGCTTCCTCGGCCGACCTGAGTCCCGGCGCCAGCAGCACGAACTCGTCGCCGCCCGTGCGCGCCCATTCGTCGCGCATCACGCTCTGCAGGCGCTCGGCGACCGCGCGCAGCAGCGCGTCGCCCGCCTGGTGGCCGAGCGCCTCGTTCACCAGGCGGAAGCGGTCGAGGTCGAGCGCCAGCAGCGCGAGCTCGGCGCGGCCGCGCGCGGCGCCGAGGATGGCCTGCGCGGCCCGCTCGGCGGCGAGCGCCCGGTTGGGCAGCCCGGTCAGCGCGTCGCGCGTGGTGAGATGCTCGATGCGCGTCTCGGCGCTCTTGCGCGCGGTGACGTCGGCGGCCGTGCCGCGCAGTCCGCAAAATCGTCCCTGCGCGTCCTTCAGCGGCACCGCGCTGACCGATTGCCAGATCGGCGCGCCAGCGCGCGTCACGAAGCGATGCACGAAGCCGCGGCAGCCCTCCTCGCTGTCGGTGAAGCACGCTTCACCCGGCGGCATGAACTCGGCCAGGCGCCGGCCCAGCAGCTCGGCGCGCGCATAGCCGAGAAGGGTCTCGGCGCGCTCGGAAAGGT
>JAXDQC010000112.1:0-16520 GCA_034668045.1 Betaproteobacteria bacterium
ATGCTGCCGTTGCCCGCTGAGGCGAAGCTGATCGCCCCGGGCTTCGCATTCGCCTGCGCCACCAGCTCCTGGAAAGAATTGAACGGCGCATTGATGTTGGCGAGGTAGAGCATCGGCGAGTCGCTCACCATGGTGATCGGCAGGAAATCGCGCTCGAGCTCGTAGGGCACGTTGTCGAACAGCGCCGGATTGACCGCGAACTCGCCGGTGTGCGCCATCAGCAGCGTATAGCCGTCGGGCGTAGCTCCCTTCACCGCGGTGGTGGCGATGAAGCCGTTGCCGCCCGGGCGGTTCTCGATGACGAAGTTCCAGCTCACGCGCTGCTGCATCGCCTGGGCGAGGACGCGCGCCGTCGTGTCGACCGCGCCGCCCGGCGCGAACGGCACGAGAACGTGGATGGGTTTCGAGGGATAGCCCTGCCCTTGAGCGGCCGAGGCGGCAAAGAGCATGGCAAGAATCAGGAACCTCATTTTTTCCTCCGTTTCTGGGCGGCGAGCTTCACCGCCTCCAGGATTTCAGGATACGCCGCGCAGCGGCACAGATTGCCCGACAGGTAGTGCTTGATCGTGTCTTCGTCGGGATCGGGGTGCTCATCGAGAAGCTGGCGCGTCATGAGCACGAACCCCGGCGTGCAGAAGCCGCACTGGAAAGCGCTGCGCTCGACGAAGGCCTCTTGCACCGCGTCGGGTTCCGGATTGTTTTCAATAGAAGTCACTTCTCTTCCCTCGGCGAGACAGGCGAGATAGAGACATCCCGAAACCGCCGTGCCATCGACGAGCAGGGTGCAGCAGCCGCACAGCCCCTGCCCGCAGCTTTCGCGCGCGCCATAGAGGCCGAACGCCTCCTGCAGCACCTCGACCAGCGTCTCGTGCGGCGCGACCTGCGCCTCGACCCGCTCGCCATTCAGGCGAAATTGAACCGTGCGTCTCATTTCTTCTGCATGGCGTTGAACACCGCCTCGGGATTCATCGGCAGCTCGGCGAGTCGCACGCCGACCGCGTCGTGGATGGCGTTGGCGATCGCCGGCGAGACGCCGAAGGTCGCGGTCTCGCCGACCCCCTTGCCGCCGAAAGGCCCGTTGCGCTGCTCCGCGACCACGGCCTCGTTGATCATCTCCTTCGGCAGGTCGAGAAAGCCGGGAATCTTGTACTCGGCGAGCGAGGCGTTGCGCAGCTGGCCCTCGCCGTCGAACAGCATCTTCTCGAACAGCGTGAAGCCGAGCTGCATGATCGCCGCGCCCGAAAGCTGCGTCTCGACGATGCGCGGGTTGATCGGCGTGCCGACGTCGGCGACGTTGATCAGCTTCATGAGGCGCACGCGGCCGGTCTCGGTATCGACTTCCAGCTCGACGCCGGTCGCGCCGACCATCCAGAAGGGCGTTGCGTTGTCGGTCTGGCCGTTCTCGTCCGGCGGCGTATAGGGCGGGATGAAGTTGCCGGCGCCCATCACCGACCCGGCGCGCATGCCGTACTTTTTCTTGAAGACGTCGGCGATCGGCGTATCGGCAGGAAGATTCAGTTCCTGCCTCAACTGAATTATTTTTTGCAAGGCATCTTCGGCGGCAAGCTTCACCGCGTTGCCCGAATGGAAGAGCGAGCGCGAGCCGAGCGTCGCCATGTCGAATGGCGTCACGTCGGTGTCCGAATGCACCACCGTCACCGCCTCGGTCGCGACCTGGAGCACCTCGGCGGCGATTTGCGCCATGGCGGTATCGGAGCCCTGCCCCATGTCGACGCAGCTCGTGTAGACGGTGACGCTGCCATCGGCGTTGATGTTCACGGCGGCGAGCGACGTGGTGTTGGCGATGCAGGCCTTGAAGCCGATGGCGATGCCGCGCCCGCGCCGCACGCCGCCCTGGCCGCGATCGAACGCCTTCTTCCAGTCCATCAGCACTTCCAGCCGATCGAGGACTTTCTCCAGCGCCGCGTCCTTCATCACCGTGCCGGTTGCCTGCGGCCGGCCTTCGCGCAGCAGGTTGTTGCGGCGGAACTCGAGCGGGTCGATGCCGAGCTCGCGCGCGAGCAGGTCGGTGTGGCTCTCGTACGCCCAGACGAGCTGCGGAATGCCGAAGCCGCGCAACGCGCCGGCCGGCGGCAGGTTCGTATAAAGCGCGTAGGAATCGACCGAGACATCCTGCACGTCGTACGGGCCGGGCGCGGTGAAGCCGGACTTCTGCGTCACGCGCGGGCCGATGTCGGCGTAGGCGCCGCCGTTCCACCAGACCTCGCAGGCGCGCGCGACGATGCGGCCGTCCTTGCTGACCCCGCTCTTGATGCGGAAGGTGCTGGCGTGCTTGGTGATGGTGAAGAACTGCTCCTCCATCGTCAGCGAAACCTTGACCGGTCTCTTGACGATCAGAGACAGAACACTGACGAGGGCTTCCAGCTTGATGTAAAGCTTCGCGCCGAAGCCGCCGCCGAGGAACGGCACACGCACGCGGATGCGGTTCTCGGGCCAACCGAGCAGGCGCGCGATCTCGATGCGCACGAATGAAGGACTCTGAGAAGCAGTATGGATAGTTATCGAGCGGTCGGTCGACTCGGCCACCGAGACCAGCGGCTCGAGCGGCGTGTGCATCACCTGCTGCGTGCGGAAACGGTGCTCGAAGACGCGGTCCGCGCCCTTCATCGCCTTTTCGGCATTTCCCCTTCGCAAGCGGAATTCCAGCGCGACATTGGTGTTCTTCTTTCCCTTCAGGTGCTTCAGGTCAGGGAAGGTGCCGGCGGGCCTCAGCTCGTCGTGCACGATCGCCTTCGAGGTCATCGCCTCGACCTCGTCGTAAACCGCCGGCAGCTCCTCGTACTCGGCAGTGATGAGGTGCACCGCTTCCTCCGCCACATGCGGATCGGAGGCGAGCACGACCGCGACCGGCTCGCCGACATAGCGCACCTTGTCCAGGGCGAGGATCGGCTGATCGTGGAACGCGGGCCCGTAGTACGGCTCGGGGATGACTTTCTTGATGTCCTGCCCCGTAATCACGCGGTAGACGCCGGCCATCGCCTGGGCGGCGCTCACGTCGATGCGCTTGATGCGGCCGTGCGAGATGCTGGAGCGGAAAATCTTGCCGTAGAGCATCCCCGGCAATCGCAGGTTGTGGACGTACTCCGCCTTGCCCGTGACCTTGAGCCAGGACTCGAGGCGCGAGACCGAGCGCCCGACCTGCGGCGTCTCAGTGGCTTGCGTTGCGCGCTTCATTCATCGCTCTCTTCAGGTAAACGCGCAGCAATTGCTTCTTGTATGCAGCGGATCCGTGCAGGTCGCTCTCGATGTGCAGCGCCTCGGCCGCCTCGATCGAGGCGAGCCGCGTCGGCTTGTCGGTTGCGGCGCTGACGACGATGGTCGGCTTGTCCCCGTCGAGCACCACCGCGACGCCCAGCGCCGGCCAGTCGTCCGCGGAGCGCGTCGTGCACTTGAGATAGGCGGCGCGCTTGTTTCCGAGCGCCGGAATCTGGACCTGCGTGATCAGCTCGTTCTTCTGCAGGGTCGTCTCGAGGTAACCGCTGTACAGAGCCTCGACCGGCGACGCCCGCTCTCCCTTCGGCCCGGCGATGGTCACCGTCGCACCGAGGGCCGACAGCAGCGGCGGCAGGTCCATGTGCGGGTCGCCGTGCGCGAGGTGGCCGCCGAGGGTCGCCACGTTGCGCACCCGCACGTTCGACAGCGTGCGCAGCGTTTTCGTGATCACCGACCATCCCTTGCGCACCACATCGGACTTTTCCAGCGCGCGCAGCGTCGTCATCGCGCCAATGCGCAGACTTCCGCTTTCTGCATTGATGCTCTCAAGCCCAAGGCGGCGAAGCGAGACGAGGCGAGCGGGCCTCAGCACGCCCGCCTTCATCATCAGCATGATCGCCGTGCCGCCCGACATTGGCCGCGCGTCCGCGACCTCGAGGGCAGCAAGCGCCTCGCGCAGCGTGGCCGGCTCGAGCAGCTCAAACGGTCTCAACCATCCTCCTCTGCACCATTTTAAGCATGCTAATCTTGCCGCCGCCAAAGGAGGAGCCCATGTTTCGACGCCTCGCGTTGTGCTTCGTGTTGTGCCTGCCGTTCCTTTCGCACGCACAGACCGACCCGATCCGCATCGGCTTCCTGACGGTGCGCAGCGGCGCCCTTGCCGCCGGCGGCAAGCAGATGGAGCAGGGAATCCAGCTCTTCCTCCAGGAGCGCAACTACACCCTCGCCGGGCGCAAGGTGGAGCTGATCATCGCCGATACCGGCGGCAATCCGGCTGGCGCGCGCACGAAGACGCAGGAGCTCGTGGAGCGCGAGAAGGTACACGTCATCATCGGTCCACTCGCCGCGTTCGAGGCATTGGCCATCGACGACTACATCCGGCAGGCGCGCATCCCGACCGTTTCCTGCTCGGCGGCCGCCGAGGATCTCACGCAGCGCAAGCCCAACCCCTTTTTCGTGCGCTCGGCGGCCAGCTCCGGCCAGCCCAATCATGCGCTGGGCGAATACGCGGCAAAGAACCTCAGATACAAGCGCGTAGCGATCATCGCCGATGACTTCGCCTACGGCCATGAGACCGCCGCCGCCTTCCAGCGCGTGTTCGAGGACAACGGCGGCAAGGTCGTGCAGCGCATCTACACCCCGCTCAACGCGCCCGACTATGGCTCCTACCTCGCGCAGCTGAAGCAGAATGTCGACGCGGTCTACGCCGGCTTCGCGGGCGCGAACGGCTTCCGCTTCATTCGGCAATACAAGGAATACGGGCTGAAGATGCCGATCCTGGGGAGCATGACGACTGCCGACGAAGGCATCCTGCGGCAGATGGGCGATGAGGCACTGGGCGTGGTGACCGGCGGCTGGTACGCCGCCGGCCTCGAAACAGCAGACAACAAGCGTTTCGTCGATGCCGTCAACAAGGAGTTCGGCGCCGACCCGGGTTACTACACCCTCGGCGCCTACTCCGCCGGCGTGCTGGTCGAAGCGGCGCTTCGCGCAGTAAAGGGCAAGGTCGAGGACAAGGACGCGTTCATGAAGGCGCTTCGCAACCCTGGCACCGTGCGCGACGCGCGTGGCGACTGGCGCCTCGACGAGCTCGGCAATCCGGTCATGCCCATCTACATCCGCAAGGTCGAGCGCCGCGGCGGCAAGCTGGTGAACGCGGTCGTCCACATGTATCCCAACGTAAGCCAGTTCTGGACCTACGAGCCGAAGCAGTTCCTCGCCAGTCCCGTGTATTCGCGCGACTTCCCGCCGGCGAAAAACATCGAGCCGTAATGCCGTTCGTCCGGGTCGGCGAGGCAGAAGTCGAGTTTGACCAGCACGGCGACGGCCCGCAGCTCCTGCTCATTCATTCCCTGCTCACGGAGCTCACGGTCTTCGACGCCGTGCTGCCGAAGCTCACAGAAACGCACCGCGTGACGCGCATCAACCTGCCCGGCTTCGGCCGCTCCAGCCCCCTCCGCCTGGGCAGCGTCGCCGATCACGCCGACCACGTCGCCCGCGTCATGGACGCCCTCGACCTGCCGAAGGACGTCACGGTCTTCGGCAACGGCTTCGGCGCCTTCGTCGCCCTGGAGCTCGCGATCCGGCACGGCAAGCGCTTCGGCCGCCTCGTCGTCGCCGATACGCTCGCCGCCTTTCCCGAGCCGGCACGAGTGCCCTTCCGAGGGATGGCTGAGCGCGTCTCGAAGGACGGCATGGCCGGCGTGCTCGATACCGCCATCGGCCGCATGTTTCCGCCGGCGTTTGCCGAAAAGAATCCGGGCATCATTGCCCAGCGGAAGGCGACGCTCGCGAAAGTGGACCCGCAATGCTTCGCCCGCGCCTGCCTCGCGCTTGCTTCCATGGATTTGAACAGCACCATGGGGAGAATCGAGAACCCCACCCTGGTCCTGTGCGGCGCACTCGATCAGACGACCCCGCCGGCGCTAGCGCGCGATCTGGCGGGAAAGATTAGCGGCGCGCGTTACGAGGAGATCCCCGGCTCAGGCCACTGCCCGATGTTGGAACAACCGGAAGTCCTGGTCGCTAAATGCGTTACGTTCTTGCGCTGACGCTCGCTTCTATCGTCCCGCTATTGGTGGGTTGCGGCTACCGCTTCTTTCCCGAGAAGCGCTGGAACGACGAGCGCCTGTCATGCGCAGAAATCGATCAGCAGATCTCTGAAGTCGATGAGGAGTTGAATCGCGGATTTTGGCGCGAGTGGGGACTGCAGTGGCACTGGCTATTCGACCACGGACTTCACAGTCAAAGACAGGAGTCACGCGCGTCCGCCGAGCGACGGAAGAGCCGGTTGCTGGTACTCAAAGATGAACGAACATGCGACGCGTTCTTGCGCTGAGCTGCGCGCTGCTCGTCTCCGGTTGCAGCATCACCCGGATCATTCCCTCGGACTTCGAGCATGTCTCGGAAGCGGCGCAACCCGGCGACACCGCAAAAGTGACCATGCGCAGCGGCGAGTATCTCGTTTTGCGGATCGAAAGTGTCGAAAAGGATGCGCTGATCGGAACGACGGGCAAGCGAAGGCGCCGCACGCTGGTCGAGCATCGGCTCGAGTACGCCGAGATTCAGGAATTGAAGGTGGTCGGTCGAGGGATGCGCCGCTTCAGCACCTCCGAAAAAGCCGGCATGGGCGCGGTCGCGGCCCTGCACATCACGCTGGTCCTGCTTTTCTTCGCGCTAATTCTCTAGGAACCGCTGAACCAGTTGTACCCCTTGTCTTCCCAGTAGCCGCCGGGGTATTCGTTGGTGATGAAAATGACGGCGATGTGCTTGGGGTTCTTGAAGCCGAGCTTGGTCGGCATGCGCAGCTTCATGGGGAAGCCGTATTTCGGCGGCAGGATCTGGTCGGCAAACTTGAAGGTCAGCAGCGTCTGCGGGTGCAGCGCGGTCGCCATGTCGATGCTGGTCGAGTAGTCATCGGAGCATTGGAAGCCGACGTACTTGGCGGTGGTGTCGGCGCCGACGCGCTGCAGGAAGTCCGAGAAGCGAACGCCGCTCCACTTGCCGATCGCGCTCCAGCCCTCGACGCAGATGTGGCGCGTGATCTGCGACACCTGCGGCAGCGCGTAGAGCTCGGGCAGCGTCCAGGGCTTGCGCTCCTTGATCATGCCGCCGAGCTCGAGCTTGTACGCCCCGCCGTCGACGTCGACCACCTCTTCCTCGGAGTAGTAGGCATTGAACGGGAAGGGGTTGGTGATGCGGCTCTCCGGAAACTCCGGCGCGAGGCGATTCGGGTTGAACAGCAAGGCCTGCGCGTCGTCGTTCCAGCCGGACATGCGCGAGAGGACTTTCTGCACGCCCTCCTCCTCGGTGACCGCGCAGCCAGTCAGCATCGCCAGCGCGCCGAGCGAGAGCCCCTGTTTCAGGAACAGGCGCCGCTCCATGCGCGCCACTTCGGGCGTGCGGTACTTCTGGAAGCTCGAGCCCATGATCTTCTTCATGCCGACCTCCGGATGCGGCCGGTGAACATGCTCGGGAAGGTGCGCGGCACGAGCACCACCATGAGCACGTGCACGACGACGATGAAGCCGACGCCGGCCATGGCGAAGAAGTGGAGCAGACGCGCGCCCTCGTAGTCGCCGATGAACTGCCCGTACCAGTAGAACTGCACCGGCTTCCAGAGCACCAGGCCGGTGAGCACGAGCACGATCAGCAGCAGGATGAGCACGAGGTACGCGGCGCGCTGGGCGGCGTTGTAGACCGTGAGGTCGTCGTGCGCGAGCTTGCCGCGCAACGCCGAGCCGATGTCGCGCAGCACCCCGAGCGGCGAAACCGGCAGCAGCTTGCGGCGGAAATGGCCGGAGAGGATGCCGTAGACGACGTAGATCAGTCCATTGACGACGAACAGCCACATCGCCGCGAAATGCCATTGCAGCGCGCCGGCGAGCCAGCCGCCCAGCGTCACCTGGTCGGGGAAGCTGAAGGCGAACAGCGGGTCGGAGTTGTAGATGCGCCAGCCGCTGCTGATCATGATGAGGACGGCGAGCACGTTGAGCCAGTGCGCGATGCGCACGATCAACGGATGGACCTTCGTTACTTCCGGCGCCACGTGGTCTTGCCCCCCTTGTCCTCGAGCACGATACCCTTGCCCAGGAGTTCCTGGCGTATGTCGTCGGCGGTCTTGAAATCCTTACGCTGGCGCGCCGCTTCGCGGGCGGAGATGCGCTCGCTTACCCAGGCGTCGGCTTCGCCGCCCTGCAGGAACTGGGCGGTGTCGCGCTGCAGGATGCCGAGGATGCCTCCCAGGGCGCGAAGTTGGCCGGCCGCGGCCGCGTCGCCGGTGTTGGCAGCCGTGGCGAGATCGAAAAGGACCGACACCGCCTCCGGGGTGCCGAAGTCGTCGTCCATCGCCGCCTTGAAGCGCTGTGCGTGGGCTTCGCTCCAATCCACGTCCGCCTTGCCCTTCTGATCCTTCAGCGCTGTGTACAGGCGCGTTAGGGCCGACTTCGCGTCGTCGAGGTGGGCGTCGGAATAGTTCAAGGGGCTGCGGTAGTGCGCGCGCAGGATGAAAAACCGCACCACTTCGGCGTCGTACTTCTTGAGGATCTCGCGCACGGTGAAGAAGTTGCCGAGCGACTTCGACATCTTCTCGTCGTCGACGCGCACGAAGCCGTTGTGCATCCAGTAATTGACGAACTTGTTGGCGTGCGCGCCTTCCGACTGGGCGATCTCGTTCTCGTGGTGCGGGAACTGCAGGTCCTGGCCGCCGCCGTGCAGGTCAAACGACTCGCCGAGCATCTTGCAGCTCATCGCCGAGCACTCGATGTGCCAGCCCGGGCGTCCCTCGCCCCAGGGCGAAGGCCAGCTCGGCTCGCCCGGCTTGGAGCGCTTCCAGAGCACGAAGTCGAGCGGGTCCTCCTTCGTCGTGTCGACTTCGACGCGCTCGCCGGCGCGCAGTTCGTCGAGCGATTTTCCGGAGAGCTTGCCGTAGCCGGGAAAGCGCCGCACCGCATAGTTCACGTCGCCGGACCCGGCCTGATAGGCCAGACCCTTCTTCATCAGATCGGCGATCAGGCTCTGCATCTCGGGGATGTATTGGGTTGCGCGCGGCTCGTGGTCGGGCTTCTCGACCCCGAGAGCCGCGGCGTCCTCGTCCATCGCGCGGATGAAGCGCTCGGTCAGCGCTTCGACCGGCTCCCGGTTCTCGGCCGCGCGCTTGATGATCTTGTCGTCGATGTCGGTGATATTGCGCACATACGTGACCCGCAGGCCGCTCGTGCGCAGCCAGCGCCTCACGACATCGAAGATCACGAGCACCCGGCCATGCCCGAGATGGCAGAAGTCATAGACGGTCATCCCGCAGACGTACATGCGCACGTCGCCGGGCCGCTGAGGAACGAATTCTTCCTTCGTCCTGCCTAGGCTGTTATGGATCTTTAGGATAGAATGCTGCCTTTCGTAGGGCCTTGAAAATATAACAGAATGCGTGTGTTAGCCACCTTGCTTGCGGTGGTGCTGGGTATAGCGCTGCCCGCACTTGCGGACGACCTCGACGAGGCGTCGCGACTCTTGAAGGCCGGCCAGCGCGACCAGGCGCTGGAGCGCGTGAACAGGGTGCTCGCGCAGAAAAGCGGCGATCCCAAGGCACGGTTCCTGAAGGGAATCATCTTCACCGAGCAAGGCAATACCAAGGACGCGATCGAGATCTTCACCAAGCTCACGCAGGACTACCCGAACCTGCCCGAGCCTTACAACAACCTTGCCGTGATCTACGCCGGTCAGGGGCAGTACGACAAGGCGCGCGCCGCGCTCGAGCAGTCCATCCGTACTCATCCGAGCTACGCCACCGCCTATGAGAACCTCGGCGACGTGTACGCCAAGCTCGCCAGCCAGGCGTACGACAAGGCGCTGCAGCTCGACAAGTCGAACGCCGGCGCCCAGAACAAGCTGTCCCTGGTGCGCGAATTGGTCGGCGGCCCCGCTACGGCCGTGGCGGCCGCGAAAGAACCGGCCAAGCCCGAGCCCGCCAAGCCGGCGGTCGCGGCGGTGGAAAAACCGGCCGCGGAAAAGCCGGCGGCAACCCCGGCCGGCGACCCCGGGGAAGTCCTCAAGGCCGTCAACGCCTGGGCGCAGGCCTGGTCGAAGAAGGACGCGGACGCCTACCTCGCCTCCTATGACAAGGACTTCAAGACCCCCGGCGGCGAATCCCGCCCCGACTGGGAGAAAGCCCGCCGCGAGCGCATCGCCGCGCCGAAATCCATTGCCGTGGCCGTCGAGCAAGCCAAAGTGACCATGCAGGGCAACGACCAGGCCAGCGTCGCCTTCCGGCAGAGTTACCGGTCGGACAAGCTGAAGAGCTCGAGCCGCAAGATCCTCGTCATGACCCGCGCCGATGGGCGCTGGCTGATCCGCGAGGAGAAGGCCGCCAAATGATGAGGAAGCTCGCTTTCGTTCTCGCCCTGCTTCCCGTCGCCGCGCTGGCCGCGACGCCGGAGGACCGCCTGTCGGAAGTCTTCCAGGCGATCGAGGCGAACCGGCTGGACGACGCGATGGCCGGGGTCGACGATCTGCTGCGCGAGCACCCGAACTTCCGCCTTGCCCACCTGGTGCGCGGCGACCTGCTGCTGGCGCGCGGCCGCGCCCTGCAGACCTTCGGCAACGTGGTCAAGACCGTGCCGCAGGGGAAGATCGACGCGCTGCGCGACGAGGCCCTCGCCCGCCTGCGCGCCAAGCGCGAGCGTCCCGCCGACGACAGCCTGCCGCGCAACGTGCTGCAGCTCAATGCGCAGCAAAAGCACGTACTGCTGGTCGACTCGCGCCGCTCGCGCCTCTACGTCTTCGCCAATGAAGGCGGCCTGCCGCGCTACGTCGCCGACTACTACGTCACCCTCGGCAAGAACGGCATCGACAAGACGCGCGAGGGCGACCAGAAGACGCCGCTCGGCGTCTACCACGTCACCGCCAACCTGCCGCGCAGCAAGCTCACCGACTTCTACGGCGCCGGCGCCTTCCCGATCAGCTATCCGAACGAGTGGGACAAGCAGCGCGGCCGCAACGGCCACGGCATCTGGCTGCACGGCGTGCCTTCCGACGTCTACAGCCGCGCGCCGCGCGCGAGCGACGGCTGCATCGTGCTCGCCAACAGCGATCTGCAGACGGTCGCGCCGATGCTGCAGGTCGGACTGACGCCCGTGATCATCGCCGAGGAGATCGAGTGGAGCGACGCCCGCTCGGTCGAGGCGGAGCGCGGCTCGCTCGCCGCCGCGCTCGAGCAATGGCGCAGCGACTGGCAGAGCCGCGACACCGCGCGCTACCTCACCCACTATTCGAAGCGCTTTTCATCCGGCAAGCAGAATTACGCGGCGTGGGCGGAGCACAAGCGCGGCGTCAACGCCGGCAAGCGCTGGATCGAGGTGGGTGTCGACAACGTCGCCATGTTCCGCTACCCGCGCGAAGGCGATTTCGTCGTCGTCACTTTCGAGCAGGCTTACCGTTCGGACAGCCTGAAGAACACGATGCGCAAGCGTCAATACTGGATCCGGGAGGAAGGCGCGTGGAAGATCGTCTACGAAGGAGCAGCCTGATGTTGAAGAGACTTTTCCTGTTTTCGGCGGCGGCGGTGGTGCCGATGAGCGCGGCGGCAGCCGACCCGCAGGTCGACGTGAAGACCAGCGCGGGCAGCTTCCGCATCGAGCTCTACCCGGCGAAGGCGCCGAAGACGGTCGAGAACTTCCTGCAGTACGTGAAATCCGGGCACTACAACGGCACCATCTTCCATCGCGTCATCAGCGGCTTCATGGTCCAGGGCGGCGGTTTCGACAAGAGCTTCAAGCAGAAGGCGACCAAGCCGCCGGTGCCGATCGAGTCGAAGAACGGCCTGAAGAACGACGTCGGCTGGCTGGCGATGGCGCGCACCAACGATCCGAATTCGGCCACGGCGCAATTCTTCATCAACGTCTCCGACAACGGCTTTCTCAACTATCCCGGCCAGGACGGGCACGGCTACACCGTCTTCGCCAAGGTGGTCTCCGGCCTCGACGTGGTGCAGGCGATGGGCAAGTCGCCGACCGGCCCCGGCGGGCCCTTCCCGAGCGACGTGCCGCGCCAGCCGATCGTGATCGAGTCCATGACGGTGGTCGGTCAGAAGTAGGTAGTGCACCTCTTCATCTCGGATCTTCACCTCAGCGCTGACCGGCCCGAGGCGAACGAGAGATTCTTCGGCTTCATGGAGGGTACGGCGCGCGGCGCCGAGGCGCTCTATGTGCTGGGCGACCTGTTCGAGTCCTGGATCGGCGACGACGACATCGGCGAGCGCTTCAACGCCGTGATCGCCGGCTTCTTCGCCGCGCTGGTCCGCGGCGGCACGCCGCTGTATGTCATGCACGGCAACCGCGACTTCCTCATCGGCGAGCGCTTTTGCCGTGAGACCGGCGCGAAGCTGCTCGACGACCCGGCGCTGGTGGAGATCGCGGGCACGCGCACGCTGCTCATGCACGGTGACACGCTGTGCACCGACGATCACGACTACCAGGCGTGGCGCGTCAAGGCACGCAACCCGGCGTTCCAGGCCGCGTTCCTGGCGAAGTCGCTTCCCGAGCGGCGCGCGATGAGCACCCTGATGCGCGAGAAGAGCAAGGAAGTGATCGCCGGCAAGCCCGCCGAGATCATGGACGTGAACGCGGGCGCCGTGCGCGAGGCCTTTCACCGGCACGGCGTCAGCCGCCTGGTGCATGGCCATACCCATCGCGCGGGACGCCATGAGCTCGAGGTCGATGGCCGGCGCTGCGAGCGCTGGGTGCTGCCCGACTGGTACGGCCGCGGCGGCTACCTCGAAATCGCCGGCGCCAAGCCCCGCCTCGTCGCCTTCCCCGCCTGACTAGACGGGCGCGGTCGCGCGCTCGTCGCTGAGCGGGAGTAGCAGCGTGAATGTGCTGCCCTGGCCCGGCGTGCTCGACACCGACAGCTCGCCGCCCAGCAGCCGCGCCAGTTCGCGGCTGATCGAGAGTCCCAGCCCCGTGCCGCCGTACTGCCGGCTGGTGGTGCCGTCGGCCTGGCGGAAGGCCTCGAAGATGATGTCGTGCTTGTCGGCGGGGATGCCGATGCCGGTATCCACCACCGAGAAGGCGATCGAGCGCAGCGCCGCCGGCGCCATGACCAGGCGCACGCTGCCCCGCTGCGTGAACTTGAAGGCGTTGGCGAGCAGGTTCTTCAGGATCTGCTTCAGCCGCGTCGCGTCGGTGCGTACCGACGGCGGCAGGCCGGGCTCGACGACGATGGCGAACTCGAGCGCTCTCTGCTGCGCCAGCGGGCGAAAGCCCCGTTCGAGCTCGTCGCGCAGGTCATCGACACGCGCCGCGGAGATGTTGAGCATCGTCGCCGCCGCGCCCGACTCGATCTTCGCCAGGTCGAGGAGATCGTTGATCAGCATCAGCAGGTCGATGCCCGAGGCATGGATCGTCTGCGCGAACTGCACCTGCTTCTGCGTCAGGTTGCCGCCGACGTTGTCGGCGAGCAGGCGGGCGAGAATCAGAAGGCTGTTGAGCGGCGTGCGCAGCTCGTGCGACATGTTGGCGAGGAACTGCGACTTCGCCTCGCTCGCCTTCTCCGCCGTCACCTTGGCGCGCACCAGCTCCGCTTCCCTCTCCGAGAGGGCGCGCTCGGTGCGCACCTGCCGGCCGCGCAGCGCCTCCATCGCCGAGCGCAGCTGGCTCAGCACCGCGCAGAGGACGAGGCCGGTCACCACGACGGTGCTGACGAAGACCAGCAGCAGGAGCAGGGATTCGCTCAGGGGCACGACGGCGAAGGGGCCGGTCTGGCCGCGCAGCGTGTACCAGAGCGCCATGGCGCAGACCACGGCGCTCGCAGCGGTCACTTCGCGCTGGCCGAATCGGAAGGCCGCCCAGATGATGAACGGCATGACGACGAACGTGCGGCCGAAGCCGGCGGTGAAAACCACGTTGCCGACCGCGAGCAGCAAGGCGACGAACAGCAGCGCCTCCAGCACCCGGCGCGGCGTCCAGGAAACCGTGCCCGGCGCGCTCCAGCTGAGGATGAGCGGCGCGAAGATCAGCATGCCGCAGGCGTCGCCCTGCCACCAGGTCCACCAGTTCGAAGCGAGGTCCGCTGCCGCCATCGGATAGATGGTCGCGAGCGGCAGCAGCGCGACGGTAGGGGCGATGACGGCGCCGCCCACCGCCAGGCCGACGAAGCGCAGCACCTCCGGCACGCGCTCGAAGCGGCGCGGCACGCCGAGCTGCTGGCGCACCAGCGTCGCGACGGCGAAGGCTTGCAGCGCGCTGCCGGTGGCGATGACGAAGGACGCGAGCAGCGCCCCCTCGACGGTCAGGTTGGCGGCCAGGCTGCCGATCCAGACGCCCGGCCAGAGGCGGGTGCCGCCGAGAAGCAGAACGGCGAGCGCGATGCCCGACGGCGGCCAGATGGCGCTGGCGTACCCCGGCGGGATGGCGACGATGAGGGACACCTTCGCCGCGGCGAAATAGGCCGCGGCGAGGAGGAGGATCAGTCCAGCTTGCAGCCAGCGGGCCGGAATCTGCACCCGCCTAGCTTAATCCACGCTCCAGGTCGTCCTGGAGGTCGACGACCGCCTCCAGGCCCACCGCGATGCGGATCAGGCCATCGGTAATCCCGGCCGCCGCCCGGGCCTCCGGCGAGATGCGGCCGTGGGTGGTGGTCGCCGGATGGATGATGGTGGTCTTCACGTCGCCGAGGTTGGCGGTGATCGATACCAGCTTGGTAGCGTCGATGACCTTCCAGGCTGCGGTGCGCCCGCCCTTCACCTCGAAGGAGAGCACCGCGCCTGCCGCCCGTTGCTGACGTTGCGCCAGGGCGTGTTGCGGATGCGACTCGAGACCCGGGTAATGCACGCGCGCGACCTTGGGGTGCTTCTCCAGCCAGCGCGCGAGCTCAAGCGCCGCGGCCGACTGCGCCACCATGCGCAGCTCGAGGGTTTCGAGCCCTTTCAGCAGCACCCAGGCATTGAAGGGCGACAGCGCCGGCCCGGCCGTCCTCAGGTACGCGGTCAGCGGATCGCCGACCAGCTTCTTCGAGCCGGCGATCGCGCCGCCCATCACCCGCCCCTGCCCGTCGATGTACTTGGTCGCCGAGTGGATCACCAGGTCGGCGCCGAGCTCGAGCGGTCGCTGCAGGATCGGCGTGCAGAACACGTTGTCGACGGCGAGCAGCGCGCCGGCGCCCTTCGCGACCTTCGCCAGCTTCTCGATGTCGCTGACTTCCGTCAGGGGATTCGACGGCGTCTCGAGGAAGAACATGCGCGTGTTCTTCTTCACCGCCTTCTGCCACTCCTCGACCTTGGTCGGCGAAACGAAGCTGGTCTCGACGCCGAAGCGCGCGAGGATATTGTTGAACAGCTGGATGGTGGCGCCGAACACAGCGTTCGAGCAGACCACGTGGTCGCCGGCCTTCAGGTGCACCATCACCGAGGCGAGGATCGCCGCCATGCCGGAAGCGGTGGCGACGCAGCTTTCCGCGCCCTCCAGCGCCGCGAGGCGCGACTGGAACATCGCCACCGTCGGGTTGGTGTAGCGCGTGTACACCATGCCCTCCTCGGTACCCGCGAAGCGGGTCGCCGCCTGCTCGGCGTTGTCGAAGACGAAGCTCGACGTGAGGTACAGGGCCTCGGAATGCTCCTGGAACTCGCTGCGCTGAGTTCCGGCGCGCACGCCCTTGGTGGATAGCTGGTGCTCTTTCGCCATAAAAAAACCCGGCCTCTCTTTGTAAGCGGACCGGGTCTCCTAGGAGAACTACGCGGCACGCTTTAGCGGTATTTGTAGCGCGCCCGCAAGCTGTGGCTCAAATCGGCGCGAAAGAAGCGACTATACCAGAACTCTATCTCGCGGTAGCCAGGTTGAGGTCGAGCTGCGCGCTCTCCTCCTCGCTCTCGTCGCGACTCGCGTCACGCTGGATCTCGATGGCGCGCAGGTAGTCGGTGGTGACGTCGCCGGTAACGTAGACGCCGTCGAAGCACGAGGTCTCGAAGCTGGTCAGCTTCGGGTTGGCGCGCCGCACCGCGTCCTTCAGCTCGTTCAGGTCCTGGTAGATGAGCGCATCGGCGCCGATCTCTCGCGCGACTTCCTCCTCGCTGCGGTGCGCGGCGATCAGCTCGGCGCGCGTCGGCATGTCGATGCCGTAGACGTTCGGGAAGCGCACCGGCGGCGCGGCGGAAGCGAAGAACACCTTGCGCGCGCCCGACTCGCGCGCCATCTGCACGATCTCGCGGCTGGTCGTGCCGCGCACGATCGAGTCGTCGACCAGCAGCACGTTCTTGCCGGCGAACTCCATTCCCATCGGGTTGAGCTTCTGGCGCACCGAGCGCTTGCGCACCGCGTGCCCCGGCATGATGAAGGTGCGGCCGATGTAGCGGTTCTTGACGAAGCCTTCGCGGTAGGGAACGCCGAGGCCGGCGGCGAGCGAGAGCGCCGAGGGCCGGCTCGAGTCGGGGATCGGGATGACGACGTCGACGTCGAGCTTGCGCGGCAGGCGGCGGATCTTCTGCGCCAGCTTCTCGCCCATGTTGAGGCGCGTCTCGTAGACCGACGCGCCGTCGATCAGTGAATCGGGCCGCGCCAGGTAGACGTATTCGAAGATGC
>JAXDQC010000113.1:0-7561 GCA_034668045.1 Betaproteobacteria bacterium
CGGGGACAACGTGAAGATGGTGGTGACGCTGATCACCCCGATCGCCATGGAGCAGGGCCTTCGCTTCGCCATCCGCGAGGGCGGCAAGACCGTCGGCGCCGGCGTCGTGGCAAAGATCGTCGAGTAACTTTTGAGGACCGGGTACAGGGGCATAGCTCAATTGGCAGAGCGTCGGTCTCCAAAACCGAAGGTTGGGGGTTCGAGGCCCTCTGCCCCTGCCAGAGCGTTGTGATGATGGACAAGCTGAAGCTGGTGGTCGCGGTGCTGCTGATTGCCGCGGGCGTGTGGGGGTACTACTGGTTGGCAGACCAGGCGCTGGTGCTGCGCATTCTCGCGGTGGTCGCGGGACTGATCGCGGGAGCGGCGGTGGCCTGGTTCAGCGCGCCGGGCAAGCAGTTCGGGCTGTTCGCGGCCGAGTCGGTGACCGAAGTGAAGAAGGTGGTCTGGCCGACGCGCAAGGAAACGATGCAGACCACGGCGGCGGTATTCGCCTTCGTGGTGGTGATGGCGGTTTTTCTCTGGGTGAGCGACAAGACTCTCGAATGGGTTCTGTACGAATTGATTCTGGGCTGGAAAAAGACATGAGCGCAAAGCGCTGGTACGTCGTGCACGCCTATTCCGGCTTCGAGAAGTCGGTGCAGCGCGCGCTCGAGGACCGCATCAACCGCGCCGGCATGAGCGACAAGTTCGGCAAGATCCTGGTGCCGGTGGAAGAGGTGGTCGAGATGAAGGGCGGCCAGAAGCACATGTCGGAGCGCAAGTTCTTTCCCGGCTACGTGCTGGTCGAGATGGAGATGAACGACGACACCTGGCACCTGGTGAAGAACACCAACAAGGTGACCGGCTTCGTCGGCGGCACCGCCACCAAGCCCGCGCCGATCCCCGAGAAGGAAGTCGAGGCGATCATGCAGCAGATGCGCGAGGGCGTGGAGAAGCCCAAGCCCAAGGTGCTGTTCGAGAACGGCGAGATGGTGCGCGTCAGGGAAGGCCCGTTCACCGACTTCCAGGGCACGGTCGAGGACGTGAACTACGAGAAGAGCCGCCTGCGCGTGGCGGTAACGATTTTCGGTCGCTCGACTCCGGTGGAGCTCGAGTTCGGTCAAGTGGAGAAGGCGTAAATGGCAAAGAAAATTGTCGGATTGATCAAGCTGCAAGTGCCGGCCGGCAAGGCCAACCCCTCGCCGCCGATCGGTCCCGCGCTCGGCCAGCGCGGCCTCAACATCATGGAGTTCTGCAAGGCGTTCAACGCGCAGACGCAGAAGGTCGAGCCCGGCCTGCCGCTGCCGGTGGTGATCACCGCCTATGCCGACAAGAGCTTCAGCTTCATCATCAAGACGCCGCCGACCACGGTGCTGATCAAGAAGGCCGCCGGCATCGAGTCGGGCAGCCCGAAGCCGCACACCGACAAGGTCGGCAAGATCACGAAGAAGCAGGTCGAGGAGATCGCCAAGGCGAAGATGCCGGATCTCAACGCCGCCGATCTCGAGGCGGCGATGCGCATCGTCGCCGGCAGCGCCCGCTCGATGGGCGTCATCGTGGAGGGCATGTAATGCCGCACGTATCCAAACGCAGGAAGGCGTTCGTTTCCAAGGTCGATCCGCGCAAGTCCTATGCCGCGCTCGAGGCGCTGAACCTCGTCAAGCAGACAGCGACGGCGAAGTTCGACGAGGCGGTCGATGTCGCGGTGAACCTCGGCATCGACGCGAAGAAGGGCGACCAGACGGTGCGCGGCTCGGTCGTGCTGCCCGCCGGCACCGGCAAGAAAGTGCGCGTGGCGGTATTCGCCCCCGGAGAGAAAGCGGCGGCCGCCAAGGCGGCGGGCGCCGATCTCGTCGGCATGGAGGACCTCGCCGAGCAGATCAAGGCAGGCATGCTGGACTTCGACGTGGTGATCGCCGCGCCGGAAGCGATGCGGGTCGTCGGCGCCCTCGGCCAGATCCTCGGCCCGCGCGGCCTGATGCCGAACCCGAAGGTCGGCACCGTCACGCCCGACGTCGCGGGCGCGGTGAAGAACGCGCGCGCCGGACAGGTGCAGTTCCGCGCCGACAAGACGGGTGTCGTGCAATGCACGATCGGCCGCGCCTCGTTCTCGCCCGAGCAGCTGAGAGACAACCTCGCCGCGCTGGTCGACGCCCTGAACAAGGCGAAGCCCGCCGCGACGAAAGGGATTTTTCTCAAGAAGGTTTCCGTGTCGAGCACGATGGGAGTCGGCGTCAAGGTCGACCCGTCATCGTTCTCGGCACAGCAATGACTTTGGTGGCAGTAGTCGTCAAAGACCGTAGGAGCCCGCAGCACGAAGGGCTTAATCGAGTTTCTTCCTACGCAGGCGGCGTTCCTGATTCCGGGTCCGCCGTAGCACATGAAGGAGGTCGGCCTTGAGTCTCAGTCTGGAGCAGAAGCAAGCGATGGTCGCCGAGGTCGCGTCCAAGCTCGCCGCCGCGCAAGCCGTCATGGTCGCCGAGTATCGCGGCCTCGATGTCGCTCGCGTGACGCAGCTGCGCGCGAAGGCGAGGAAGTCGGGACTGTATCTGCAGGTGCTGAAGAACACGCTCGCGCGCCGCGCGGTCAAGGGCACGCCGTTCGAGAAGCTGGCCGACCAGATGGTCGGTCCGCTGATGTACGGCATTGCCAGCGACCCGGTGGCGGGCGCGAAAGTGCTGTCCGAGTTCGCCAAGGAGAACGAGCTGTTCGTGATCCGCGGCGGCGCCATGCCCAACAGCCTGATGTCCGGCCAGGACATCAAGGCGCTGGCGCTGCTGCCGAGCCGCGATGAACTGCTGGCGAAGCTGTGCGGCACGCTGCAGGCCCCGATTGCCAAGCTGGTGCGCACGATGAACGAGGTGCCCGGGAAGTTCGTCCGTGCCCTCGCTGCCGTGCGCGACGCCAAGGAAAAAGCGGCGGCTTAACGGATATCAGGAACAGGAACCCAATCTAGGAGAAACAGATGGAACGCACGCAGATTCTGGAAGAAATTTCGAAGATGACCGTCCTCGAGCTCTCGCAGCTCATCAAGGACATGGAGGAGAAGTTCGGCGTCTCCGCCGCGGCTGCGGTCGCCGTGGCCGCGCCGGCCGCTGGCGCCGCCGCCGCCAAGGCGGAAGAGAAGACCGAATTCACGGTCATGCTCACCGCCGTGGGCGACAACAAGGTGAACGTCATCAAGGCGGTCCGCGAAGTCACCACCCTTGGCCTGAAAGAGGCGAAGGATCTGGTCGACGGCGCGCCCAAGCCCGTGAAGGAAGGCGTGTCGAAGGCCGACGCAGAGGCGGTGCTGAAGAAGCTCGTCGACGCTGGCGCGAAGGCGGAAATCAAGTAGTTGAACTTCGACACCCGGTGGGGGTCTCATGACCCTCCCCGGGGGTCGCGCATTTTACTAGAAGTCCTGCAAATCAGGGTCTTAGGAGAGTTATGACCTATTCGTTGACCGAGCGTAAACGCATCCGCAAAAGCTTCGCGAAGCGCGCCATCGTGCAGAAGGTGCCGTTCCTGATCGCGACGCAGTTGGAGTCCTACACCGGCTTCCTGCAGGCGCACATGCCGCCCGAAGGCCGCCGCAACGAGGGCCTGCAGGCCGCGTTCACCTCGATCTTCCCGATCGTCAGCCATTCCGGCAACGCGAAGCTCGAGTTCGTGAGCTTTTCGCTCGGCGAGCCGCCGTTCGACGTCAAGGAGTGCCAGCAGCGCGGCCTCACCTACGCGAGCCCGCTGCGCGCCAAGGTGCGCCTGGTCATCATGGACAAGGACGCGCCCAAGCCGACGACCAAGGAAGTGAAGGAGCAGGAGGTCTACATGGGCGAGATCCCGCTCATGACCACCACCGGTTCGTTCATCATCAACGGCACCGAGCGCGTGATCGTCTCGCAGCTACACCGCTCGCCGGGCGTGTTCTTCGAGCACGACCGCGGCAAGACGCATTCCAGCGGCAAGCTACTGTTCTCGGCGCGGATCATCCCGTACCGCGGCTCGTGGCTCGACTTCGAGTTCGACCCGAAGGACATCGTCTTCTTCCGCGTCGACCGGCGCCGCAAGATGCCGGTGACCATCCTCCTCAAGGCGCTCGGCTATACGCCGGCGCGCATCCTCGAGGAGTTCTTCGACTTCGACACCTTCCACGTCAAGGCGACCGGCGTCGAGTTCGAGGTGGTGCCCGAGCGCCTGCGCGGCGAGGTTGCGCGCTTCGACATCAACGACAAGTCGGGCAAGACCATCGTCGCCAAGGACAAGCGCATCACGGTCAAGCACATCCGCGACATGGAATCGGCCGGGCTGAAGAAGATCGGCTCGCCGGACGAGTTCATCCTCGGCCGTACGCTGGCGCACAACGTCGTCGCGAGCGATACCGGCGAGATCATCGCCAATGCCAATGACGAGATCACCGAGACGCTGCTCGCCAAGCTGCGCGAGGCGAAGGTCGGCAAGGTGCAGACCCTGTTCACCAACGACCTCGACCAGGGCCCGTACGTCTCGCAGACCCTGCGTGCCGACGAAACCGCGGACATGAACGCCGCGCGCGTCGCGATCTACCGCATGATGCGCCCCGGCGAGCCGCCGACGGAGGACGCCGTCGAGGCGCTCTTCAACGGCCTGTTCTTCGCCGAGGAGCGCTACGACCTCTCGGCTGTCGGCCGCATGAAGTTCAACCGCCGCATCGGCGCGCCGAGCGAATTCAGCTGGCAGCTGAGGTTCCGGGGTGTCGCCCTGCCCAAGGAAGCCGAGGACGAGCTGCGCGGGTATTTCAAGCACGCGCCCGAGCTGTCGCTGCACAAGGCCGCCCTGGAAGGCATGGCCAGCGAAGCCGACGCCCAGGTCGTGGTCGAGAAGATGTTCCACGACCTCAAGTCCAAAGGCATCGACAAGAACAAGCTCGAGGTGAGGGTCGAGAACCGCCTCACGCTCAGCCCGAAGGACATCGTCGAGGTGATCCGCATCCTCGTCGAGCTGCGTAACGGTCGCGGCGAGATCGATGATATCGACCACCTGGGCAACCGCCGGGTGCGCTCGGTGGGCGAGCTGGCGGAAAACCAGTTCCGCGCCGGCCTGGTCAGGGTCGAGCGCGCGGTGAAGGAGCGCCTGTCGCAGGCGGAGTCCGAGAACCTGATGCCGCACGACCTGATCAACGCCAAGCCGATCTCGGCGGCGATCAAGGAGTTCTTCGGCTCCTCGCAGCTGTCGCAGTTCATGGACCAGACCAACCCGCTGTCCGAGATCACGCACAAGCGCCGCGTCTCGGCCCTCGGACCGGGCGGCCTGACGCGCGAGCGCGCCGGTTTCGAGGTGCGCGACGTGCACCCGACGCACTACGGCCGCGTCTGCCCGATCGAGACGCCGGAAGGTCCGAACATCGGCCTGATCAACTCGCTCGCGCTCTTCGCGCGCACCAACCGCTACGGCTTCCTCGAGACGCCGTACCGCAAGGTGAAGGACGGCAAGCCGGCGAGCGAGATCGTCTTCCTGTCGGCGATCGAGGAGGGCAACTACGTCATCGCCCAGGCGAACGCGCAGATGGACAAGAGCGGCCGGCTGATCGATACGCTCGTCTCCTGCCGGTACAAGAACGAGTTCGAGCTGAAGTCGCCCGAGGAAGTGCAGTACATGGACGTGGCGCCCTCGCAGATCGTTTCGGTGGCGGCCTCGCTCATCCCGTTCCTTGAGCACGACGACGCCAACCGCGCGCTGATGGGCTCCAACATGCAGCGCCAGGCGGTGCCTTGCCTGCGCCCCGAGAAGCCCCTGGTCGGTACCGGCGTCGAGCGCACGGCCGCGGTCGACTCGGGCACCTGCGTGATCGCCCTGCGCGGCGGCATCGTCGACTACGTCGATGCCAACCGCATCGTGGTGCGCGTCAACGACGACGAGACCCTCGCCGGCGATGTCGGCGTCGACATCTACAAGCTGAACAAGTACACGCGTTCCAACCAGAACACCAACATCAACCAGCGCCCGATCGTGAAGCAGAGCGAGCGGATCGCCAAGGGCGACGTGGTGGCGGATGGCGCCTCCACCGACCTGGGCGAGCTCGCGCTCGGCCAGAACATGATGGTCGCGTTCATGCCCTGGAACGGCTACAACTTCGAGGACTCGATCCTCATCTCCGAGCGCGTGGTGGGCGAGGACCGCTTCACCTCGATTCACATCGAGGAGCTCACCGTCGTCGCGCGCGACACCAAGCTCGGGCCGGAAGAAATCACGCGCGACATCTCGAACCTGTCGGAGGCGCAGCTCGCGCGCCTCGACGAGTCGGGCATTGTCTACATCGGCGCCGAGGTCGAGGCGGGCGACGTGCTGGTCGGCAAGGTCACGCCCAAGGGCGAGACCCAGCTGACGCCGGAAGAAAAGCTCCTGCGCGCGATCTTCGGCGAGAAGGCCTCCGACGTGAAGGACACCTCGCTGCGCGTGCCCTCGGGCATCAGCGGCACGGTGATCGATGTCCAGGTCTTCACTCGCGAGGGTATCGAGCGCGACAAGCGCAGCCAGTCGATCATCGAGGACGAGTTGAAGCATTACAAGACCGACCTCGCCGACCAGATGCGGATCGTCGAGTCGGACACCTTCGAGCGCCTCGAGCGCCTGCTCACCGGCAAGACCGCGAGCGGCGGCCCCAAACGCCTGACCAAGGGCAGCAAGGTGACGAAGGACTACCTGGAGTCGAACGAGAAATACGACTGGTTCGACATCCGCCTCTCCAACGAGGAAGCCGCGGCGCAGGTCGAGGCGCTGAAGGAATCGCTGGCGCAGAAACGGCGCGAGTTCGACGCCCTGTTCGAGGCGAAGCGGAAGAAGCTGACGCAGGGCGATGAGCTGCCGCCGGGTGTCCTGAAGATGGTCAAGGTGTACGTGGCGGTGAAGCGCCGCCTGCAGCCGGGCGACAAGATGGCCGGCCGCCACGGCAACAAGGGCGTGATCTCGAAGATCACCCCGGTCGAGGACATGCCGCACATGGCCGACGGCACTCCCGTCGACATCGTGCTGAATCCCCTCGGCGTGCCGTCGCGGATGAACGTCGGCCAGATTCTGGAGACGCACCTCGGCTGGGCGGCGAAGGGCCTGGGCCACAAGATCGGCGCGCTGCTCAAGCAGCAGCAGAAGCTCGCCGAGCTGCGAAAGACGCTCGAAGCGATCTACAGCGGCCGCGACGAGGACGTGTCGAAGCTCACCGATGAGGAAGTCCTGCAGCTGGCGGGCAACCTCAAGGAAGGCGTGCCGTTCGCGACGCCGGTGTTCGACGGCGCGGCCGAGAGCGAAATCAACGCCATGCTGGAGATGGCCGGCCTGCCCGTGTCCGGGCAGGTGCAGCTGTTCGACGGCAGGACCGGCGAAGCCTTCGATCGCAACGTCACCGTCGGCTACATGCACGTGCTGAAGCTGCACCACCTGGTCGACGACAAGATGCATGCGCGCTCCACCGGGCCGTACAGCCTGGTGACGCAGCAGCCCCTCGGCGGCAAGGCGCAGTTCGGCGGCCAGCGCTTCGGCGAGATGGAAGTGTGGGCGCTCGAGGCTTACGGCGCGGCCTACACGCTGCAGGAAATGCTGACAGTCAAGTCCGATGACATCACCGGAC
>JAXDQC010000114.1:0-28197 GCA_034668045.1 Betaproteobacteria bacterium
ACCTGGTGCTGGCGCTGCTCGACCTGCAGAGCAAGCGCCCGGTCTGGTTCCGGCTGCTGCGCCGAATCGACTGAGCGCTACTTCGGCGCTGCCTTGCGCCAGGCGGCAGGCGGCACGCCGAACTCGCGCTTGAAGGCGCGATTGAAAGCCGCCTCGGAGTCGTAGCCGCTGTGCTCGGCGACGCGCGCGACGGCGTCGCTCCCCGAGCGCAGGGCCTGCGCCGCGAGCGCGAGACGCCATCGGGTCAGATACTGGATCGGCGACTCGCCCACCAGCGTGCTGAAGCGCTCGGCGAGAGCGGAGCGCGAAATCGCCGCCTCGCGCGCCAGCGCATCCACCGTCCATGGCTTCGCCGGCTCGGCATGCAGCAGGGCGAGGGCGCGGCCGACGTGGGCGTCGCGCACGCCCGCGAGCCAGCCCTTGCCCTCCGGCGGCAGCTTCTCCATGTAGCGGCGCATCGCTTCCACGAACAGCAGCTCGGCGAGCTTGGCGAGCATCGACCCGGCGCCCGGCTGCGCCGCCGAGGATTCGCGCACGCCGGCCCTCAGGAGCTCGCGCAGCAGCACCGACGCGGGCCCATCGCCGATCGGAATGCAGAGGACGCGCGGCAAGGCTTCGAAGAGAGGGCGAAAGACGCTGCGGCTGCAGGCGAGATAGCCGCAGACGAAGCGCGTCGCCGTGCCGCCGCCGCCGTAGCGCATGTGGAACACGTTTCCCTGGAACCCGGAGTCCGCGGCCGCCGCGGCATCCGCCTCCATCGGCGCGAGATGGAGATCGCTGCCCATCAGGTGCTTGCCCTCCTGCGGAAACAAGATCAGGTCGCCGGCGGACGCGTTCAGCGTTTCCGAGCCGTCGACCAGCCTTACCTTGCAGGATCCTTCGGTGAGGAAGTGGAAGAACGCAACGTGCTCGGCACCGGCGAGCTTCTGCCGCACGCTCGGCAATCCGCATTCGCCGCGGATGCACCAGGGCGCGGTGAATTCCGCGTCGAGGTAGACCGCGCCTTCGAGGCGCACCGACTTGAGGACGTCCGACAGTGCATCCATGGGGTTTCGATCAAGAACCGCGGAGTCCCGGTGAAGTCGGGCGCTCGCGTGCTGCCGATACTAGCAGCCCATGAACACACCAACCTACCAAGGCAGTTGCTTCTGCGGCGCAGTGCAATTCACCGTCACCGGCGAGCCGGCGGCGATGGGCTATTGCCACTGCGAATCTTGCCGGACCTGGTCTGCGGGCCCGGTCAACGCCTTCACGCTCTGGAAGCTGGAAGCGCTGAAGGTCACCAAAGGCGAGACCAACATCGGCAAGTACAACAAAACGCCGCGCAGCGGCCGCCAGTGGTGCAAGAGCTGCGGCGGGCATCTCTTCACCGAGCACCCGCATTGGAACCTGGTCGACGTCTACGCAGCCGTGATCCCGGACTTTCCCTACAAGGCCGGCGTGCACGTGAACTATCAGGAGACGAGGCTGCCGATGAAGGACGGCCTGCCGAAGCTGAAGGATCTTCCCGCCGAAATGGGGGGATCAGGAGCTACCATCGCGGACTGATGCTGGAGCTGCGACCCACCTGCGAGCACTGCAACAAGCCCTTGCCGCCGGCTTCCCCGGAGGCAAGGATCTGCAGCTATGAGTGCACGTTCTGTGCGAGCTGCGTCGAGCGCGTGCTCGGCAACGTCTGCCCGAACTGCGGCGGCGGCTTCGTCCCGCGGCCGATCCGGCCGGCGCGCAACTGGAAGGGCGATAACTTCCTCGGCAAGGATCCAGCAAGCACGAAAGTGAAACACCGGCCGGTCGATCCGGCGAAGCACGCGGAGTTCTCGCGCCTGGTCCGGGATATCCCGCCGGAAAAGCGGTAGTCCCGAAGTAAAATCGCCGCATGGCGAGGATCATCGGCGGCATCGGCACATCGCACGTCCCCACGATCGCGATGGCGTTCGACAAGGGCAAGCAGAGCGATCCCGACTGGCAGCCGCTCTTCAAGGGCTACGAGGCGGTGGCGAAGTGGCTGGCGGAGAAGAAGCCCGATGTCCTCTTCTTCTGCTTCAACGACCACGCCAGCACGTTCTTCTTCGATCACTACCCGACGTTCGCGCTCGGCGTCAGCGACGAGTATCCGATCGCCGATGAGGGTTTGGGCGTCAGGAAAATCCCGCCCCTGAAGGGCCACGCGCCGCTCGCGCGGCACATCGCACGCTCGCTGGTCGAGGACGAGTTCGACCTGACGATCTTCCAGGACCTGCCGATCGACCACGGGCTGCATTCGCCGCTCACCATGATGTGGCCGACCAAGCCCGACTGGCCGGGCAAGGTGATCCCGCTGGTGGTCAACGTGCTGCAGCACCCGCTGCCCACGCCGCGGCGCTGCTTCAAATTGGGACAGCACCTGAGAAAGGCCATCGAGTCCTATCCCGAGGACCTGAAGGTGGCGATGGTCGGCACCGGCGGCCTTTCGCACCAGATGATCGGCGAGCGCGCCGGCTTCAATGACGAGAAGTGGGACCTCGAGTTCCTCGAGCTGATCGAGAAGGACCCGGAGCGCCTGGCGAAGATGACGATCGAGGATTTCGCGCGCCGGGGCGGCAACGAGGGCGCCGAGGTGATCATGTGGCTGATCATGCGCGGCGCGCTGCGCAAGGACGCGCGGAAGCTGCATCAGAACTACTACCTGCCGATGACGACGGCGATGGCCGTGGCCCTGTTTGAGTAGGTACCTCTTCGATCTGGAGCTCAGTGCAAGAGGACTTCGATTGAATCGATTTCTTCATTCGCTCACCTCTTCCGACGTCAGGAAGATGTTTCTCGAGAACCCTGAAGAAGCGATGAAGGGGCTCACCGACAACGAGAAGGACATGGTGCGCCGCCTCGACTGGAAGGCGCTGCAGGATTACGGCGCCAGCTTCTTTTGTTTAGAGAAGCTGGCCCGGGCCAAGGGCGTCTCCAATCCGCAGATGGTGGCGGCCTTCCGCGGCGAGTCGCTGGAGACCTTCCTCAAGACCCGCCGCGTGCCCGGGGCGCGATGAAGCTGAAAACCCTGCTCGGCGATTACCCGGTCACGAAGCAGTTCAAGACGCGCACCGATCGCTTCGACATCGCGACCTTCCAGGGCAGCGTCGCGAGCCAGTTCAAGCGCGTCGTGCGCAACCTCGAGTTCGACGTCGCCGAGATGGCAATCATGACTTTCCTCATCGCCAAGGCGCACGGCAAGCCGTATCGGCTGCTGCCGTTCGTCGTCATGGCGCGCTACCAGCACCCGTATCTCGTCTGCCAGAAAGCCAGCTCGTTGAAGCCGGAGGACCTGCCCGGCAAGCGCGTCGGCGTGCGCTCGTATTCCGTCACGACCGGCGCCTGGGTGCGCCACATCCTCGCCGAGGATCACGGCGTCGATCGCGAGAAGATCAAGTGGATCACGTTCGAGGAGGCGCACGTCGCCGAATTCCGCGACCCGCCGAACGTCGAGCGCGCGCCGGCCGGCAAGGAGATCAAGGCCATGCTGCTCGCCGGCGAGCTCGATGCCGCCATCCTCGGCGATGCCAGGCCCGATCCGGGCCTGCGCACGGTGATCGCCGACGCCGAGGAGGCCGGCCGCAAGTGGGGCGAGAAGCACGGCGCCATCCAGCTCAATCACCTGGTGAGCGTGAAAAGTACGGTCTCGCGTTCTCTTTCTGATGAAATTTATGAACTACTCGTAAAGAGCAAGGAAGCAGCCGGCAACCCGCCGATGCTGCCGCACGGCCTCGAGGCCAACCGCCGCAACCTCGAGGTTGCCATTGACTGTGCCCATAAACAAAAGCTGATACCGCGGCGATTCAGCGTGGAGGAGCTGTTCGAATGAAACGCATTCTTTACCTGTTCTTCTTCGTGCCCATCGTCGCGCTGGCGCAGGCATTCCCGACCAAGCCCATCCGCATCGTGCTGCCGTTCGGGCCGGGCGGCGTCGCCGACATCACCACGCGCACCATCGCGCCGAAGATGTCCGACGGCCTGGGCCAGCAGGTGCTGGTGGAGAACATGCCGGGCGCGGGCGGCATCCGCGCGGCGGAGACCGTGGCGAGCGCCACGCCCGACGGCCACACGCTGCTGCTGCTCACCAACGGCAACGCCGTCAGCCAGGCGCTGTTCAAGTCGCTGCCCTACGACCCGGTCAACGACTTCGCCATGATCTCCACCGTCGGCTTCTTCAGCCTGGTGATCGTCACCGGTGCCAACTCGAAGTACAAGACGCTGAAGGAAGTGATCGCCGAGGCGAGGCAGAACCCGGGCAAGCTCAACATCGGCACCATCACGCCGGGCGGCACGCAGCACCTCGCGGGTGAGCTGTTCCGCTCCACCGCCGGCATCGACGCGCTGGTCGTGCCGCACAAGACGACCGGCGAAGTCGTGATCGGCGTTCGCAACGGCAGCCTGGACCTCGGCGTCGACTTCATCGCGCCGCTGATCGCCGGCATCCGCGCCGGCGACCTGCGCCCGCTGGCCGTGAGCGCCGGCAAGCGCTTCCCCGGGTTGCCCGACGTGCCGACCGTGATCGAAGCCGGTGTCGCGGGCTACGACGTCGCCTCGTGGAATGCCATGGCCGCGCCGGCGAAGACGCCGCCTGCGGTCATCAAGCGAGTGCACGCCGAGCTGGCGAAGGCGCTCGCCGCGCCCGACGTGCAGAAGCGCTTCGCCGAGCTCGGGGTCGAGCCGCGCTCGAGCAGCCCGGAGCAGCTGAAGGAGTTCTTCGTCAGCGAGTCGAAGCGCTGGACCCGCGTGGTCGAGGCGGCGAAGATTCCCAAGCAGTAGTGACAATCGACCTGACGCGTCGACGGGTTCTCGCCGGCACGGCCCTGGCGGGGGTCGCGTTGCAGCTTCCTTCCATCGCCCGCTCGGCGGAGGAGCCCCTGACGACGCGGCCGATTCCGCACGGCGGGGAACGGATCCCCATCGTCGGCATCGGTACCGCGGTCATCTTCGACTATCAGGGCGATGCCGCGAAGCAGGCCGCGCGCAGCGAGGTGATCAAGGCGCTCGTCGCCGGCGGCGGCAGGCTGATCGACACGGCGGCGGGCTACGGCAGCGCGGAAGACCGGTTGGGAGAGATCGTCGCGGCGCTGGGCGTGAGAGACAAGCTGTTCCTCGCCACCAAGTTCTCGTACCACCTGGATCGTGCCGGGGCGAGCGCATCGATGCGCGACTCGCTGCGGCGGCTGAAGACCAACCGCATCGATCTCATGCAGGCCTGGAACGTCAGCGACGGGAGCTACAAGCTCGACCTGCTGCGGGAATGGAAGCAGCAGGGCATTTGCCGCTATGTCGGCATCACGACCAGCCAGGAGCGCTCCTACGACGCCATCGCTAAAGTGCTGGTGCGCGAGAAGCCCGATTTCTTCCAGGTGAACTACTCGCTCGGCGCCCTCGAGGCGGAGAAGACTCTGCTGCCGGCGGCGCGCGACGCGGGAGCGGCCGTGCTCGTCAACCTGCCCTTCGGCCGGAACTCGCTTTTTCGCAAGGCCGGCAACAGGCCCTTGCCGGATTTCGCCGCCGAGTTCGGCGCCAGGACCTGGGCGCAGTTCTTTCTCAAGTTCATCCTCTCGCACCCGGCGGTGACTGCCGTCATCCCCGGCACCGACAAGCCGGAGTACATGCTCGACAACCTTCAGGCGGGCCGCGGAACGCTGCCGGACGCGGCGATGCGCAAACGGATCGTTCAATACTGGGAGTCGCTCGCGTGACTGAAACCAAGCCCCGCGTGTACGACATCCTTGCCAAGGCCTTCGCGCAGGAGGACGTGCGGACGTGCTTCGCGCTCCTTGGCGATGCGAACATGAACTGGGCCGCGCGGCTGTCCGAGCAGGGATGCCGCATGATCTATGTGAGGCACGAGCATTGCGCGCTCGCGGCCGCGATGGCGTTCGCGCGAAAGAGCGGCGACGTTGGCGTCGCGACCGTCACGTGCGGGCCCGGCGTGACGCAGCTGATCACTGCGCTACCCGCGGCCGTGCGCGCTCACCTGCCGCTGGTGGTGTTCGCCGGCGAAGCGCCGCTGAAGAGCGGCTGGTACAACCAGGAAATCGACCAGGCGCCCCTCATCACGGCGACGGGCGCTGCCTATCATCAGCTGCACATGCCCGAACGCATGCCGGTCGCGGTGCGCGATGCGTTCCTGCAGGCGCGCCGGCAGCGCCGGCCGGTGGTGATCGGCATTCCATTCGATCTGCAGAGCCGGCCCTGGGACGGACCGGCGGCTCTGCCGAAGCCCTCGCGCGAACTGCTGCCGCGCCCGTCACCGATACCGCCGCATCCCGACGATGTCGCCGCCGCCGCGAAGCTGTTCGCCGGCGCCGAGCGGGTCGTCGTGCTCGCCGGCCTGGGTGCGGTCGAAGCCGGAGCGGGCGCCGCGTGCCGGGCGTTGGCTGCCAGGACTGGCGGGGTGCTGTCGACCACGCTTCCCGCGCGCGGCCTGTTCCACGACGATCCTTTCTGCATCGGCATCTCGGGCAGCTTCACGCCCGAGGTCGGCATCGAGTACCTGAAGGACGCCGACTTCGTCGTCGCCGTGGGCTGCTCGCTCGCCTATCACGCGGGCGGCGGCGGCCAGCTATGGCCGAAAGCGAAGATGCTGCAGATCGATATCGACCCCGTCGCGGTCAGCCAAGGCCAGGAAGTGGCGCGCCATCACTTGCGCGCCGACGCGCGCCTGGGCGTCGAGGCGTTGACGAAAGCGTTGCCAGGCCGGAACGGAAGCTGGCGCAGCGACGCGATGGCCAAGCGCATCCGCGATTCGAAGCCCGACAGCCACGTATTCGAGATCGAGCCGGGGCTGCTCGATCCGCGCGACGTGGTCGAGGCGTTGGAAAAGGCTTTGCCGCAGGAGTGGGAGATGGTGAACTCGGGCGGCCACTGCTCCTGGTTCTTCGCCCAGATGCCTTCGCGCGCGCAGGAGAAGTTCCTCACCATCCGCGAGTTCGGCGCGATCGGCAACGGCATCTCGTTCGCCATGGGCGTTGCCGCCGCCCGCCCGAATCGCACCGTGGTGCTGTTCGACGGCGACGGCAGCCTGATGATGCACGTGCAGGAGCTCGAGACCATCCAGCGCCACCGGCTGAAGATCCTGATCGTGGTGATGAACGACGGCGCGTACGGCTCCGAGGTGCACAAGCTCCGCTCGGAGGGGATGATCGAGGACGGCTCGGTATTCGGCTACTGCGATTTCGCCGGCATCGCGCGCGGATTCGGGCTGCCGGGCAAGACATTCAAGAAGCTGGACGACCTGCCGAAGGCTGTGGCGGAGTTCGCCGCCAGCGGCGGCGCCGCGGTCTGGGACTTTCACGTCTCGGACAAGGTCGTCTCGCCGACCATCCGCCGCGCCCACCCTCATAAGAAATAAGCGGGTACGCAGTTTGCTCGGTGCAGGCCATGAAACCTGCGCAGATCGAAGCCCTGGCCGGCACCGGCCTCCTGCTCTTCTCGGCCTTCCGCCGCGGACCTCTCGGGATCCTGACCTTTCTCGCGGCGACGGCGGTCATCGCTCACGCCACCGCGCAGCGGCTACGCGAGGGTTTTCGCTAGGTAGTCCATCGTCCGCTTCCAGGCGAGCTCGGCGAGCTTCGGGTTGTACTCGAGCATGTCGAGCTTTTTCTCGTTCGCGGTCTCGTTGGCGAAGGCGTGCTTGGCGTCGTAGCGGTGGAACTCGAACTTCACGTTCGCCGCCTTCAGCTTCTTCTCCAGCTCGTCGACCTTGCCGATCGGGAACGCCTGGTCGCGCGTGGCGAAATGGCCCAGTAGCGGCGCCTTGATCTTCGAGGCGTCGACATACTCGAGGGGAGGGTAGCCGTACCAGACGACCGCGGTGTCGGCCTCGGGGACGTTGACGGCCGAGAGCAGCGTCAGCGCGCCGCCCATGCAGAAGCCGGTGACGCCCACCTTGGCGCTGTCTTTCTTCAGGAATTGAACGGCGCCCCGGATGTCCTGCCCGGCGGCGTCGCCGAAGTTGAGGCCTTTCATCAGGTGCTCGGCTTCCTTCGCGTCGACGGTCGCCTTGCCTCGATAGAGGTCGGGCACCAGCGCGCGGTAGCCGGCGGCGGCGAGCTTGTCCGCCACGCCCTTGATCTGGTCGTTCAATCCCCACCACTCCTGGATGACGACGATCCCGGGACCCTTGTCTCCAGCCAGGTAGCCGTTGACGCTCTTGCCGTCGGGACGCTTGAAGGTGACTGACTTGCCCATGGTTTCTCCTCGGTTGCCCGGGGTATTCTGCATGACTCTCAGGGGGAAGATCATGAACGAATTTTTCCGGGCGTTGGCAACTGGCGCATGCGCGATTGCCCTGTGCAGCCAGGCGCAGGCGCGCATCACACGCATCGTCATCGACGAAACGGTGGCGATGCCGGCCTCCGGCAACCCCGCCGCCCCGGCCTACGAGCAGGTGGCCGGCCGCGCTTTCGGCGAGCTCGATCCGAAGCTGCCCGGCAACGCGATCATCCAGGACATCGAGCTGGCCAAAGACGCCGACGGCAAGGTGCGGTACGTGACGTCGTTCGTGATTTACAAGCCGGTCGACATGAGCAGGGCGAGTGGCATGCTGTGGCACGACGTGCCCAACCGCGGCCGCCACATTCCCGCATTCGCCCAACAGGAGCGCGCGTTCGGCGATGTGGTGCTCGCAAGCGGGTGGCAGGGCGACAACAGCGGCGCCACGGCGGTGCAGCCCAAGGCGAGCGCGGCAGGCTTGCAGTTCCTGCAGGTGCCGGTGGCGCGCGGACCCGGCGGCGCGCCGATCACGGGCGAAGTATTCGGGCGCATCGCCAACCGCTCGGGCAAGGCGTCGCAACCGCTGATCGTGCTGTTTCATCCCGTGCCCTACAAGCCGGTGAGCCTGGACACATCGACAGCGAAGCTGGTTTCGCGCGGCGGCGAGAATCAGCGCGGCGAAGTGTTCGATGAGATCGCCATTCCGGCAGGCGACTGGGCCTGGGCGCGGTGCGACGAGAAAAATCCCTTTCCCGGCACGCCGGATGCGACGCAGATCTGCCTGAAGAACGGCTTCGACGCGGCGCGCCTGTATCAAGTGGTGTTCACCGCGGCTGATCCGTATGTGCTCGGCATCGGTTTTGCCGCGTGGCGCGACGTCGGCCAGTTTTTCAAGAAGGCGGCAGCGGATGACGGGGGCACGCCCAATCCGGTTGCCGGCGCGGTGAAGCACAGCATCACGCGCGGCATCTCGCAGTCGGGCAACTACCTGCGCGGCTGGCTGCACCTGGGCTTCAACCAGGCCGAAGACGGCAGCATGGTGCATGACGGCATGTGGCCGATCATCGCGGGGCGGCGCGTCGCCCTGAATTTCCGCTGGGCGCAGCCCGACGGCGCGCTCGAGCTGTACCAGGCGGGCAGCGAGGGGCCGCAGTGGTGGCTGCCGCACCCGGATCCCGTGCGCGGCCATCCCGCCGCGGGGATTCTCGACCGCTGCACCGCGACGCGCACCTGTCCGAAAGTGATCGAGCATTTCGGCTCTGCCGAGGTGTGGGCGCTGAAGCTCACGCCCGAGTGGGTGGGCGCGGACGCGAAAGCCGATCTGCCTTTGCCGGAGACGGTCCGCCGCTACTACATCGCCAGCACCACGCACGGCGGAGGCGCGGGCGGATTCGACACCAGCCTGCCCGGCGTGGGCCTGCCAAAAACCGGCGTGAGCTGCCCCGGCAACAATTTCGGCACCGGCATCCTGCCGGCGAATCCGATGCCGCATGCGGAAACCGTGAACGCCTTGCGCGTGCACTTTCGCAACTGGGTGATGAAGGGCACGCCGCCGCCGCCGAGCCGCTACCCGACGCTCGCCAAGGGGCAACTGGCAGAAGCGAACAAAGCGGCGATCGGCTTCCCGACATTGCCGGGCTTGCGCGCCACGGCGCCGGAGCCCGGCTTCATCATGCCGGTGCACGACTATGACTGGGGGCCGCAGTTCAACGCGGTCGACGGTTCGGGCATCGCCTCGAAGGCGCCGCCGCCCATCCGGCAATCGCTCAAGATGCTGGCGCCGAAGGTCAATGCCGACGGCAACGAAGTCGGCGGCGTACCGGTGGTGCTGCTCGATGCGCCGCTCGGCACTTATCTTGGCTGGAACATCGCCGCCGGCGGCTTTCACAAGGGCCAGATCTGCTACTACGCCGGCGGCATGATTCCCTTCGCCCGCACGGCCGCTGAGCGCCAGGCCAACGGCGATCCTCGTCCGTCACTCGAAGAGCGCTACGCCTCGCATGACGGTTATGTGGCAGCAGTGAAGAAGGCCGCCGCCCGCGCGGTTGCCGAAGGTTTCCTGCTGGAGGAAGACGCGACCGCGCTCATCGCGGCGGCGGACAAGAGCGCGGTGCTACGGTAGCCAGCGCAGCTTGGCGAAAGCCGGCTCGTCCTGCCATTCGACTTCCTCGTCCGAGAGCCAGGAGCGCTCCCACGGGTGGTCGAGCTGGCTCTCGTAGGGCGGGCGCTCGGCGCGCACGCCGGCCGCCCATTCCGCCATGTGCCTCGCCTCGGTGCCGTCGAGCCGGAAGCTGAAGCCGTAGCCGACCTTGCCTTCCGTCGTCTGCACGCGCGCGACCAGCGCCTCTTCGCCGCTGGCGACGCGCATCGACTGCACGTGGGTGAAATGCGATCGGGGCACTACGTGAATATTAGATGCTTCCGAAGAGCGCGAGCAGCGTGCCTGCAAGCAATACGATCCCCGCAGTGATGCCTGGGACGAAATGAGCGACGATCGCACTCAAGGCGACAACGGCGACGATGGCCGCGGCGAGCGTCCCGTCGTCGACGAAAAGCTCGAGCAGGATCTTCACGAAGCGATCGCCGGCCGGCGCGCCAGCCTGACGGTGGCAAGCGCGGTGACGAGGAGGAGGGCAGCGAAGCCGAGGATCGCGAGGTCCTCGCCCGGCCACACGACGCCCAGGCCCTCGCCGGTCCAGAAGATGCCGAAGGCCGAGAGCATCACGCCAACGGTGAACTTGAGCGTGTTCTCGGGCACGCGCGCGAGCGGACGGTGGATGGCGACGCCCACCGCGGCGACCAGCGCGCAGGCGGCGAGGGCGCCGATGCTCGCCGGGACGAGAAGGCCGCGGCCGGCGCCGACGGCGATCACCACGAACACCACCTCGAGCCCCTCGAGCAGCATCGCCTTGTAGCTGGCGAGGCCCGCCAGCCAGTCCAGGCGCCGGGTGTGCGCGCGTAGCACGGCAGTCTTGGCTGCGAACACCGCCGCCTCATCGTGCCGGGGGATGATGCCGGCCGCGCGCAGGATCGCCTTTCGCAGCCAGCGCATGCCGAAGAGCAGCAGCAGAACTCCGATGGCTAGCTGGAGGGCATGCAGGGGAACGCGATCGAGAAACGGTCCGAGCACGAGCACGATCAGCGCCAGCGTCGCGACGCCGGCGAGCGCGCCGAGCCCCGCCGGCTTCCAGCCGCGCACCGTCGCTACCGAGAGCACGATCGTCAGCGCCTCGACCGCCTCGACCAGCGAGCTGAGAAACGCGGCGAGCACGGCGGCGGAAGCGGCGGTTGTCCAGGTCATGGCGCCAGAGTGCGACAAATCCGGGCGCGCATTTCAGATGCAACGCGCGACGCCGGCGCTGAAACCGCCATCGCACGCGGTAGCCGCACCATCGAGGCCATGAAAACTCTCTTGATCGTGGCGGTGCTGGAGCTGTCGCTCGCAGCGTGCTCGGGCGGCCCCGGCAGGACACCCGCTGACGGCGAGGTCTCGTCGGGCGTCGTCGAGCGCGCGCAGCAGGTGGAGCTTCTCAGTCCGGCCGAGACCGATCGGCAGGACGGCGAGGAAGACCTGGACGATGCGCGCTTCGCCACGCAGCTCGTGGTGCGGCTCAACGACGGGCGCACCGTCACCATCGTCTATTCCGGACCGCGCCATTTCGAGGCAGGACAGCGAGTACGCGTCCATGCCGATGAGAAGGCAGCGTTCGTCCTGTAGCGTCCATTTCATCCGACAAGGAGATCGATTGTGAAGAAAATGTTGCTGGCAGCAGCCCTCGCATCGGCGGTCCTTTCGGCGCACGCGGCCTCCTCGGACCAGCCCTTGCCGACGGGGCCTGACCGGCTCGGCCTGTCGCTCAGCCCCCGCATGGCCGTCGAGGAGGTGAGCGGACCCGCGGCGCTGGCGGGCATCCGTGCGGGCGACGTCGTGCTCGCTGTGGACGGCATCCCTCTCGAAAGCGCTCTCATCCTGCGCCCCTACGAGAACATCACCGGCGCCGTCGCCCTCCTGATCCGGCGCGGCGATGACACTTTCTATGTTCCCGTGGTGCTGGAGGACAGCGAATGAAAATCGGCTTCGTCGGGCTCGGCGCGATGGGCGGCCGGATGGCCGCAAATCTCCAGAAGCGCGGCTATCCGCTGGTGGTCTTCAACCGCAGCCGGGACAAGGCTGCGTCGCTGCTGAGCCAGGGAGCGCTGTGGGCCGACACGCCGGCGGCGCTCGCCGAAGAGGCCGAGGTCCTCTTCACGATGCTTGCTCATCCGGCGGCGGTAACCGAGGCGGCGCTCGGCGAGGGCGGGTTCCTCGACCGCCTGCGGCCGGGCGCGCTCTGGATCGACTGCAGCACGGTGAACCCTTCGTTTTCCCGCCAGATGGCCGCGGCGGCGCGGGCGAAAAAGCTGCGTTTCCTCGATGCGCCCGTCGCCGGCTCGCGCGGGCCTGCCGCGCAAGGCGAGCTCGTGTTCTTCGTCGGCGGCGATGCCGCGGACGTGCTGGCAAGCGCTCCCTTGCTGCGCGCGATGGGAAGCCGGATCGTGCACGTTGGCGGCCACGGCATGGGCGCCGCGCTCAAGATGGTGAACAACCTCCTGCTCGCCTCCTCGATGGCGGCGTTTGCCGAAGGACTGGTCCTGGGCGAGGCGCTCGGCATCTCGCGCGGCAACCTGTTCGAATTCCTGATGGGCTCGCCGCTGGTCGCGCCCTACCTCGCGGCCAAGCGCGAAAAGATCGAGCGCGGCGATTACGCGCCCGAGTTTCCCCTCGAATGGATGCAGAAGGATCTGCACCTGGCGGCGCTCAGCGCGCAGGAGACGGCGGTGGCGCTGCCGCTGACGAATGCGGCGAAGGAGACCTACCAGCTCGCAGCGCGCGACGGCCACGCGCATGAGGACTTCTCGGCCATCTATCCATTCCTGAGGGCACCGACCTAGAATATTTCGTGCACCCGATTGCGATCTTCCTTCTCGGCATCGCGATGTCGGCCGATGCTTTTGCCGCAGCCGTCGGCAAGGGCGCCGCCATGCACAAGCCGCGCTTTCCCGAGGCGCTCCGCGCCGGCGTTATCTTCGGCACCATCGAGGGCCTGACCCCCGTTATTGGATGGCTATTGGGTCTGGCGGCAGCAAAGTACGTCACCGCGTGGGACCACTGGATCGCCTTCACTGTGCTCGGCCTTCTCGGCCTGCACATGATCTATGCCGGACTCAAACCGGAAAGCGGAGGAGGCGCTCCTGATGATGCCAAGCGCGGGCAGGGCTTCTGGAGCCTTGCCGCCACCGGCTTCGCGACCAGTATCGACGCGATGGCGGTAGGGGTCGGCCTCGCGTTTCTCGACGTGAATATCGGCATCGTTGCGCTGGTGATCGGTCTCACGACGCTGGTGATGGTGACACTCGGCATCATGCTCGGCCGCATCCTTGGCAGTCTCGCGGGAAAGCGTGCGGAGATCGTGGGTGGCTTTGTGTTGATCGCGATCGGCGCCGCGATTCTGTACGAGCACCTGTCGGCTTAGGCCGCTCAGGTGAAAAGCCATCGTTGGATGAGTTTCGTGTAGCGGGGCATGACCACGTAGACCATGAGAAAAACATCGATTCCCGTAGCGACCAGCGTGGCCAGGAGATGGTTGTCCGCGACGCCCAGGTGCCCCAGCACCGGCGCGACAACCAGCGGTATGCCAAGGACCAGCGGGTAGATGGCCGACCAGGTCACCAGGAACTGCTTCCAGCGTACGGGGACCGTCGCTTTGGCTTCGTCCGGGATGAACCAGAAATCCAGCCCGCCGTCGGCGAAGAGCGGCTGAACCTCTTCCACCAGGCGCTTGCGGACCGGTGACTCCATCCACGCTCGCAAATGTGCCTGGGTATCGAACCGGATGACGACCGTGTACGTATCGGTGAGTCGTGGGATCGGCGGCATCACGTACCGGTCCAGGTGGCCGGGCGCGGACTTGGAGAGTGGCGCAATCTCGTTTGCCCACCGTTCGTAGTCGGCGTGCTTGCCCTCGCGCACCCGGTGCGCAATGAAGACTGTCGCGCCGACGTCACTGGAGCTCACGGAAGCCAGCCGCCGCCGAGAGCGCGGTACAGGTCGACTAGGCCGGTGAGCCGCTGCTGGCGCGCAGCGATGAGGGCGAGCTGGGCGTTGTAGAAGCCGGTCTGGGCGGTGAGCACCTGGAGATAGCTGTCGACGCCGTTGCGGTAGCGGGACTGCGAGAGCTCGAGGCTGCGCTGCTGCGTCTGCGTGTAGCGCTGCTGTGCGGCGAGCTGCTCGTCGAACGTCCCTCGCGCGGCAAGCCCGTCAGCCACTTCGCGGAACGCGACCTGGATCGCCTTCTCGTATTGCGCGATGCCGATGTCCCTGCGGATCGTGGCGACGTCGAGGTTCGCCCGGAGGGCTCCACCCTGGAAGATCGGTGCGAGGACCTGCGGTGCGAACGACCAGGCCAGCGAGCCGGCACCGAACAGGCCGTTGAGCGCCGCGCTTTGCGTGCCGACGCTGGCGGTGAGGCTGATGTTGGGGAAGAACGCCGCGCGCGCGGCGCCGATGTTGGCGTTCTCCGAGCGCAGCAGCGCCTCGGCCTGCAGGATGTCGGGGCGGCGCGCGAGGAGGGCCGAAGGCAGGCCTGCCGGGATGTCGGCGAGGATCTTCTGGTCGCCGAGCGGCACCGGCGCCGGCAGGTCGGCCGGCATCGGCTGGCCAAGGAGCAGCACGAGCGCGTTCTCGGCTTGCGCGCGCGCGCGCGTCTGGGCGGCGACGTTGGCGTTTGCCTGCTCGACCACCGATTGCGCCTGCTGCAGGGCGAGCTCGGGCGCAGTGCCGGTGTCGAACTGCAGCTTGACGATCTTGAGCGAGGCTTCGGCGGCGGCGAGCGTCGCGCGCGTCACGCCGAGCTGCTCGTCGAGCGCGAGCGCCAGGAGGTATTGGTCGGCGACCTGCGAGACGAGCAGGATCTGCGCTGCGCGCCTCGCTTCGCCGCTGGCGAGAAATTGCTCGAGCGCCGCATCGTTGAGGCTTCTCAGGCGGCCGAAGAAGTCGATCTCCCACGCGGCCGCGAGGCCCACGGACCAGCTCTTCTGGACCGGATTCGGACTGGCGGGGTTGCGCGTGGCGGACCGATCGGCAAAGGCGCCTACCGACGGATAGAGCGCGGCGCGCTGGATGCGGTACTGCGCCTGCACCTGCTGCACGTTCAGTGCGGCGACGCGCAGGTCGCGATTGTTCGCCAGCGCGATCTCGACCAGCCGCTGCAGCCGCGGATCGACCAGGAAGTCGCGCCAGCCGATCTCGGCCGCCGGCGGGGAGCCGGGATTGCCGTCCCCCTTGTATGCGGCACCGGTCGGGAAATCCTGCGTGACCGGGGCGGCCGGACGCTCGTAGGTCGGCGCCATCGTCGAGCAGCCGGCGAGTAACAGCACGATCCAGACCAAGCGCCTCATGCCGCGGCCTCCGCAGGGACTGCCTTATCGCGCGTCAGATAGCGGCTCACCACGACGAAGAACATCGGGATGAGGAAGATCGCCAGGAAGGTGGCGCTCAGCATGCCGCCGAGCACGCCGATGCCGATGGCGTGTTGGCTCGCCGAACCCGCCCCGCGCGAGATGCAGAGCGGCAGCACGCCCAGGCCGAACGCGAGCGAGGTCATGATGATCGGCCGCAGCCTGAGCTGCGCCGCCTCGAGCGCGGCGTCGAACACGGATTTGCCCTGCTCATGGAGCTCGCGCGCGAACTCGACGATCAGGATCGCGTTCTTCGCCGACAGGCCGATGGTGACCAGCAGCCCCACCTGGAAGAAGACGTCGTTCGACATGCCGAAGAGGGTGGCCGCGACGAGGGCGCCCAGGACGCCCAGCGGCACGCCTAGGATCACCGACAGCGGGATCGCCCAGCTCTCGTAGAGCGCCGCCAGGCACAGGAACACGACGGTGATCGACAGCGCGTAGAAGTAGGGCGCCTGGTTGCCGGCCTGGATCTGCTGCAGCGAGATGCCGGTCCACTCGTAGCCGATGCCGGCCGGCAACTGCTGCGCAAGCTTCTCCATCGCCGCCATCGCCTGGCCGAGGCTCTTGCCGGCCGGCGCCACGCCCTGGATCTCCACGGCCGCCACGCCGTTGTAGCGCTCGAGCTTGGGCGGGCCGTAGGTCCAGGAGCCTTTCGCGAGCGACGAGAAGGGAACCATGGCGCCCTTGGCGCTGCGCACGTAGATGTTGTTCAGGTCTTCCGGGTTCATGCGGAACTGCGCATCGGCCTGCACGTACACCTTCTTGATGCGGTTGTCGGTGTCCATGAAGTTGTTGACGTAGCGCGAGCCCCACAGCACCGAGAAGGTCTGGTCGATGTCGGGCAGCGTGACGCCGAGCGCGGCCGCCTTCTCGCGGTCGATGTCGATCTTGAAAGTCGGGTTGTCCTCGAGGCCGTTGGGGCGCACCTGGGCGAGGTCCGGATCGCTCTTCGCCGCAGCCAGGAGCTGGTTCCTCGCCTGCATCAGCTTGTCGTGGCCGGCGCCGCCGACGTCCTTCAGCATGAAGTCGAAGCCGGCGGCGCTGCCGAGGCCCCGGATCGGCGGCGGATTGACCGCGACGATGGTGGCATCCTTGTAGCTTGCGAAATGTGCGTTCAGGCGATTGACCAGCGCCTGCGCGGTGAGATCGGAGGAGCTGCGCTGGCCCCAGTCCTTCAGGCGCACGAACACCATGGCCTGGCTTTGGCCGCGGCCGGCGAAGTTGTAGCCGTTGATCTGGAAGTTCTCGGAGACCGCGGCCGTCTCCTGCTGGATGAGATAGGCGCTGACGTCGTCGAGTGCCGCCTGGGTGCGCACGAACGCGGCGCCCGGCGGCGTCTGCACCTGCACGAAGAGATAGCCCTGGTCCTCGATCGGCAGGAAGGAGGTCGGCAGTCGTGTGAAGAGGAGTCCCACGGCGACGATCACCGCGCCATAGACCAGGAACCAGCGCCCCGACCGGGCGATGACGTGGCGCACCCCGGCCAGGTAGCCGTGGCGGGCGTAGTCGAAGGAAGCGTCGAATCGAAGGGCGAATTTGCCCTTTTTTGTCGGTTTCAAAAGGGTTGCACACAGGGCCGGCGTAAGCGATAGCGCGACGAACACCGAGAGCAGCATCGCCGCGGCGATGGTCAGCGCGAATTGCCGATAGATGGCGCCGGCGGTGCCGCTCGAGAACGACACCGGCACGAACACCGCCGCGAGCACCAGCGCCACGCCGACCAGCGCGCCGCTGATCTGTCCCATCGCCTTTTTCGTCGCCTCGCGCGGCATGAGCCCTTCCTCGCTCATCACGCGCTCGACGTTCTCCACCACGACGATGGCGTCGTCCACCAGGAGGCCGATGGCGAGCACCAGGCCGAACATGGAGAGCGTGTTGATGCTGAAGCCGAGCGCCGCCATCAGGCCGAAGGTGCCCAGCAGCACCACCAGAATGGCGATCGCCGGGATGATCGTCGCGCGCCAGTTCTGCAGGAAGAGCAGCATCACCAGGACGACCAGGGCGATGCCCTCGAGCAGCGTCTTCACCACCTCGGTGATCGAGGCGGTGATGAACGGCGTGACGTCGTTCGGATAGACCACGGAGAGGCCCTGCGGGAAGTACTTGGAAAGCTGGGCCACGCGGGCGCGCACGGCGTTCGCGGTGTTGAGCGCGTTGGCTCCCGTGGCGAGCTGGATGCCGATGCCGGCGGCGGGCTGGCCGTTGTACTTGTTGTCGACGTTGAAGCTCTCCGGGCCGAGCTCGACGCGCGCGACGTCGCGCAGCCGCACCTGCGAACCGTCGGGCAAGACTTTCAGGAGGATGGCGCCGAAGTCCTGCGGCGTGCGCAGGAGCGTCGCCTCGGTGATGGTGGCGTTGAGCTGCTGCGTGCCCGGCGCCGGCATGCCGCCGAGCTGGCCGCCGGAGACCTGTACGTTCTGGCTCTGGATGGCGCTGGTGACGTCGAGCGGCGTGAGCGCGTAGTTCGTCAGCTTCACTGCGTCGAGCCAGACTCGCATAGCGTACTGCGTGCCGAAGATGTTGAGATTGCCGACGCCGTCGATGCGGCTGATCGGATCCACCACGTTCGAGGCGATGTAGTTGGCGATGTCGAACTTCGTCACGTTCTTGTCGGACGAGACGAAGCCGATCACCATCAGGAACGAGCTGGTCGACTTGGTGACGCGGATGCCCGACTGCGTGACCTGCGCCGGCAGCAGCGGCACCGCGAGCTGCAGCTTGTTCTGCACCTGGACCTGGGCGATGTCCGGGTTGGTGCCCGGCGCAAAGGTGAGGGTGGTGGTCGACTGGCCGGTGTCGTCGCTCTGCGAGTCGAGGTAGATGAGATGGTCGATGCCGCTCATCTGCTGCTCGATCACCTGCACCACCGTGCTCTCGACCGTCTGCGCCGAAGCGCCGGGATAGGTGGTGCTGATCTGCACCGTGGGCGGGGCGATCGGCGGCACCTGCTCGATCGGCAGGCTCAGGATCGACAGGCCCCCGGCGAGCATGATGAGCAGCGCGATCACGATCGCGAAGATTGGCCGCTCGATGAAGAACTTTGCCATGGCTCAGTTCGCCGCGGCCGTCTTGACCGGGGCCGCCACCGCGCGCACCGTCGTTCCGGGCTGCACCTTCTGCGTGCCCGCGACGATCACGCGCTCGCCGTCCGCGAGGCCGCCCTCGACGACCCACTGGTCGCCGAGCGTGCCGGTCGCCTCGATCGCGCGCTGCGCCACCTTGTTGTCGGCACCAACCACGAGCGCCGTCGCCTGTCCCTTGGAATCGCGTGTCACGCCCTGCTGCGGCACGAGGATCGCCTGGTCGTTCACGCCCTGCTCGATGCGCGCGCGCACGAACATCCCGGGAAGCAGCACGTGGTCAGGATTCGGAAAGACCGCGCGCACCGTCACCGAGCCGGTAGCCTGGTCGACCGTGACGTCGGTGAAGGCGAGCTTCCCGGCGAGGCGGTATTGCGTGCCGTCCTCTAGGAACAGCATGACTTTGGGACCGTCCTGCGCCTTGATGCGTCCGCTGGCAAGATCGCGGCGAAGTGCGAGCCCCTGCGCGCTCGACTGGTTGAGGTCGACGTAGATCGGGTCGAGCTGCTGCACGCTGGTCAGGAGCGTCGCGGCGCTCGCCTGCACGTACGCGCCAGGGGTCACCTGCGAGACGCCGATGCGTCCGGCGATCGGCGAAACGACGCTGGTGTAGCCGAGGTTGATGCCCGCCTGCTGGACCGCCGCCTTTGCTGCCGCCAGGTCGGCGGCCGCCTGTCCCTGAGAAGCGACCGCGTTGTCGTAGTCCTGCTTGCTGACGCCGTTGCCGGCGAGAAGAATCTTGTAGCGCTCCGCGAGCGCCGTGGTGGAGGCGAGGTTCGCCTGCGCCTTCTGCTCGCCAGCCTTGGCGCTGTCGAGCGCTGCCCGGTAGGGCGCCGGATCGATCTGGTAGAGCGGCTGGCTTGCTTTGACGTCGCTGCCTTCCGCGAACCCGCGCGTCAGAACGATGCCGTCGACGCGCGCCCGCACCTGGGCTACGAGGTAGGGCGATGTACGCCCGGGAAGCTCCGTCGTCACGGGCACCGCCTGCCTGCGGACCGCGACCACGCTGACTTCGGGCGCCTGGGGCGCCGGCGCCTGCTGCTTCGCCTGCACGCAGGCGCCCAGCAGCACCGGCATTGAGACAAGCGCGATTCGACGCAACAGCGGATGCATGTGGTGTCCCCTTGTCCTTCCCCTTGAGAGAAAAAGGACCTTCCCACACCGGCGCGCCCCTCAAGGGAGGAGGGAAGAGGCGCGCCGGACTGCCGTGGGAAGGTCGGGAGGTCGCTATCTCGGATCGAGCCCTGCGGGTTGCCACGGGCCCCACGTGCTCGGATCGGCCCCGTTGGCGGGCACGCTCCACATCCGCAGGTTCTGCGCGTGCTCGGCGACGCGGGCGCTGCGCAGCTCTTTCAGCTTCGCCAGCTCCGCCTCGCCGCCGACATAGACGCATTGGCAGAACTTCGGATCGTAGAATTCGTAGGCGGTGTTGCCGTTGTCGCTCACCGTCGTCAGCTGGCGCGCCGGCAGCGGCTTGCCATCGGCGCGCGTCGCGCCCTGCGCCGCGCTCTGCGGCTGCCTGGTGAAACCCGCTTGCGCGAGGATGTTCTCGGAATCTCCCGCCATCTGTCCCTGGATCGCGGCGCATCCGGACAGGGCGAGCATTGCCGCGGCGAGCACTCCTTGTGGCTTCCACATGACTCATCTCCTATTGGGTGGGGTGAAGTACTCAGGCTAGGCAGGGCGGCTTGCGCGCCGATTTCTGGCCGACGAGCGCCTATTGCAGTTGAAACATCGGCTCGAGGGGCTCATAGCTGCGTTACGCCGTTGCGGATGGCAAATTTCACCAGGCCCGCGACGTTTTCGATCGCCAGCTTGATCATGATGCGATGGCGATAGGTATCGATGCTGCTGGACGACAGCTCGAGAAGGGCCGCGATTTCCTTGCTCGTCCTGCCCTCGGCGACGAGCTTCAGGACTTGCAATTCCCGCCGCGAGAGCCGCTCGAGCGGGGAGTGCTTCATCGCTTGCCTGCGCTCGGCGACTGGGACGGCTGTATCGGCGAAGCGGCCGGCGCGGTAGTGCGGCGCAGCGGCACGTACCACACCGAGGGCTTGGTGCCGCCCGTCTGCGGATAGAGATCCATCAGCTCGTAAATACTGCGCGGCATCTCGGTCGAGACCTTGAGCCCGAGGCTGCGCGCCGCCTGCACGGTGATCGGGAAATCGTGGGTCCAGCGCCCCTCGGAGAGCACGCGCGCGACCTGCAACGCCTGCTTCTCGGGCATGTGCTTGAGAAGCACCTGGACGACGAAGTTCAGGACCTGCAGGCGCGCCTTCTGCGCGATGTCGGCGATGATGAGCGTCTCGTCGGACACGGCCCGCGCCCCTTTGATCTGCACCGCGGCGACGATCGATGCCGCGGGCATGTCGCCGATCTGCGGATCGACCGGCCCGAGCACCGCATTGGGATCCATCACGACCTCGTCGGCGGCGAGGGCGATGAGCGTGCCGCCGCTCATGGCGTAGTGAGGCACGAACACGGTGACCTTGCCTTTGCGCTCGACCAGCGCCTTGGCGATCTGCTCCGCCGCGAGCACGGTGCCGCCGGGCGTGTGCAGGATGAGGTCGATCGGCTGCTCGGGCGGCGTGAGGCGGATGGCGCGCAGCACGGCCTCGGAATCGTCGATGCTGATGCTGCCCATGACGGGAACGCCGAGCAGGCTGGCGCTCTCCTGGCGGTGGATCAGCGCGATGACGCGGGAGTTGCGCTCCTGCTCGAGCTGGGCGAGCGCCGACGCGCGCTTGCGCTCGACTCCGGAGGAACCGTAGAGCTGCATCAGGACGACCGCCGCCAGCAGCAGCCAGAACGCGCTGCGCGCGAGATTGGCGAGCTTGCGGGTCATTGCGTCCTCGCCGGCGGCGCCATGAATTCCGGGCCGACCGGGTCGGTGATGCGCTCGCGCAGCACGCGGTCGATCTCGGCCTTGGCGTCGGCGTCGAGCGACCAGCCACCGACCTGGGTGACCGGCCCGAGCTGGTCAGGGCGGCGTGCGCCCCACAGCGCCGCTGTGACGCCCTGGTCGAGCACCCAGCGCGCCGCGAGATGGATCACGCGCCTGGCATAGCGGTACTGGGCAAGCAGGTCGAGCCGCTGGACCGCCTTGAAATACTGTTCGAAGCGCGGCGGCTGGAATTTCGGGTCGTTCCTGCGCAGGTCGTCGCCGCCGAAGGTGGTGTCGTGCTGCATGCGGCCCGACAGCAGCCCGCGGCACAAGGCGCCATAGCCCAGCACCGCGATGTTGTTCTTGCGGCAATACGGCAGGATCGCATCCTCGATGCCGCGCTCGAGCAGGTTGTAGGGCGACTGCAGCACGTGCAGCGGCGCCGCGCGCCGGAACGCTTCCATCTGCGCGACCGAGAAGTTGCTCACGCCGATGGCGAGGATCTTCCCCTGCTGGTAGAGCTCGGCCATCGCCGACGCGGTTTCCTCGATCGGCACCAGCGGATCGGGCCAGTGCACCTGGTAGATGTCGATGTAGTCGGTGCGCAGGCGCGCGAGCGACTCGTCGACCTCGTGCAGGATGCGCGCGCGGCTCGCGTTGCGGAGCACCTTGCCATCGCGCCACTCCAGGCCGGCCTTGGTGGCGATGACCGCGCGCGAGCGCAAGCCCGGCGCGGACAGCGCCTTGCCGACGATCTCCTCCGAGTGGCCGAAGCCGTACACCGGCGCCGTGTCGATGAGGGTGATGCCGCGGTCGAGCGCGGTGCGGATCGTCCGGATCGATTCCATGTCGTCCGCGCCGCCCCACATCCAGCCGCCGATGGCCCAGGTGCCGAGCGCGATGCGCGAAACCTCGACGCCAGTGTCGGGAATGGCGGCGCGCTCCACGTTGAGATCGAGAAACGTTGCGTTACTGCCCATGGTTCACCTGTATTCGGTTTGGTTGTGCGTGCGGGAATTGATCTCGTCCTGCCATGCGGTTTTGGCGCCGCCGGCCTCCGGGCTGTCCCAGGGTTGAGCCTCGGTCTTGGGGATATGGTTGCGCTCGCCGCAGGCCGTCAGGCCGAGCGCGGTGGCGCAGAGGACGATCGTCAGCAGGAGTGCACGCATGGCGACATGCTCACGTTCGCGCATGGCTGGCGCGTTTCGCGCCCGGACAACGCAGTTACGGGTGAAACATCAGCGGCTGATTGCGGACGTAACGAGCTTCGGCCGGTCTGCAATTGGCGCGTCGCGGTGCGCCAGCAAGCTGGGAGCGTGGTCCTCTTAAATCACCCCTCTGAAAGGAACGTCGTGAAACCACTCTTCACTGCAGCCGTACTCGCCGCCGCCCTGATTTCGGGCTGCTCCTCCCTCTCGGACAGCGCCAAGGCGCCCTCTGCCGGCGCGACGAGCGCCAGCGACGTGGGCGCGCATGCGTTCCCGCAAGCGACCGACCAGGGAAAGTTCTAGGCGCGTCCGAACGCGCGCGCCAGGGCAGCAGCGAGCGCGCGCGATTCGACCGGTTTCTTCAGGATCTCCCTCACGCCGGCGCTCGCCGCGCGCTCCCGCATCAACGGGCCGACGTAGCCGCTCACCAGCAGGATCGGCAGATCGGGACGGCGGCGGCGCAGCGCAGCCGCGAACTCGGTGCCGGTGAGACCGGGCATCACCTCGTCGGTGATCACCGCGTCGAATCGCTGCGGGCCGGATTCGAAATCGGCGAGCGCGGCGCTGCCGTCGGTGCTGGCGCTCGGCCGGTAGCCCAGCCGTTTCAGGCTCTCGCAGGTCACGGCGACGATCGCATCTTCGTCGTCGACCACCAGCACGCGCTCGCCGCGGCCGGGCGCGACGAGGGGCTCGCTTTCGTCGACCGCGGCGGGCGAATCGACGCGCGGCAGGTAGATCGTGAAGCGGCTGCCGCGGCTGGGCGAGCTCGCGACATCGATCGCACCCGCCGAATCGGTGACGATGCCATAGACGAGCGAGAGCCCGAGGCCGGTGCCCTTGCCGACTTCCTTGGTGGTGAAAAAGGGCTCGAAGAGGCGCGCGAGGGTCGCCGGGTCCATGCCGCTGCCGCTGTCCTCCACCTCGAGCTTCGCATAGCGCCCGGACGCGAGCGTGGTGTGGGCGAATGCGCGCTCGGCGGCGACGTCCTCGCTGCCGAGCGTAACGCGCAGCCTGCCGTGCTCGCCCATCGCGTGCAGCGCGTTGGTGCACAGGTTCATCGTGATCTGGTGGAGCTGCGTGGGGTCGCCGATGACGCAGAGCGGCGCGACGGGGAGGCGCGCTTCGAGCTCGACGCCGCCGCGCAGCGATCCGCGCACGAGCTCGAGCGTTTCGGCGACGACGCGCTCGAGCTGCACCGGGATGCGCTTGCCGCGCTGGCTGCGGCTGTAGGAGAGGATCTGCTCGACCAGCGAGCTGGCGCGTTTCGCGGCGGTAAGGACGTTGCCGGCGTAGCGCTGCTCCGGACTGCCTTGCTTCGCTCCCTCGACCAGCATCTCGGCATAGCCGAGGATGCCGCCGAGGATATTGTTGAAGTCGTGCGCGATGCCGCCGGCGAGGCGGCCGACCGCCTCCATCTTCGCCCCCTGCCGCAGGCGCTGCTCCCTCTCCTGCAGGGCGCGCTCGCGGCGCCGCAGGCCCCAGGCGGCGAGGGCGATCAGGAGCGCCATGGCGGCCGAGGTCAGGACGGTGCGCCCCGCAATGCGCCAGGCCTCATCGCGCCAGGGCGCGAACACTGCATCCTCGGTGAGGCCCGCTAGGACCTCCAGCGGAAAGCCGCGTACCGCGACGCTCGACAGGAGCACGCGCTGGTTCAGGATCGGGCTCGTGGTCCATCCGGTGAAGCGGCCCTCGCGCTCGACCGCGGCGGAGATCTGCGGATTCGGGAAGTTGCGCCCGCGCACCTTGTCGCCGTCGGGAACCCGCGTGATGACCATGCCGTCGCGCGTGCGCAGGTTGATGAAGGCGCCTTTGCCGAGATCGATGGCTCGATAGAGACGGTCGAAATTCTCGATCTCCATCAGCGCCGCGATCACGCCGCCGAACGCGCCGTCCGGCGCGTCGAGGCGCCGCGACATGACGAAGCGCCATTTCGTGCCGTCGGCCGCGCCGAGGTAGGGATCGTCGAGGAAGAGTCCCCGCGCGCGCCCGTCGCGATGCGCCGTGAAAAACATCCGCTCGCCGAACCGGCGATCGATGGCCGGCGTCTCGTGGGTGCGGCCGACGACGCGTCCGCGGGCGTCGATCACCAGGACGGCCGCGACCTGCGGAATGTGGGGCATCTCGTCGCGCAGTCGCGGCGCCATGGCCGCGACCCGCGCCGCGTTGCCTTCGCGCGCCGAGTCGCGCAGCACGAGATCCACGCTTTCCATCGTCGCCGCGGTCTGCTCCGAGAGGAGGGCGGCGAGGTTGGAGAGCTCGCGCTGGGCACGCAGCGCGGTGCGCTCGTGATCGATGCGCGCGTTCCAGAGGGCGGCACCGACGTTGACGGCGACGAGCAGCACGCCGAGCGCGACGAGCGCCCACGTCAGCGAGACGCGGGCGGCGAGCCGGACGATCGCGGGTCGGGGGGCGCTAGGCAGGCGGCGTGCCGATGAGGTCGGTGACGGCGCGCAACAACTCGCTGCGCTTGAGCGGCTTGGCGAGCGCCCGGTCGGCTCCCGCGCCGAGCGCCGCATCGCGGGTCAATCCCTCGCCGGAATTGAAGCGTCCCGAGACGACGATCAGTCCGACCGCCGGCTGGCGACGCTTGATCCTGTCGATCGCCTCCAGCCCGCAGGCACCCGGCATGTACATGTCGGAGACCACCAGCGCGGCCGCCCGCTGTCCGAGCTCGAGCAGCGCGCCCTCGCAGTCGTTGGCGGTACGCACGCGGTAGCCGGCGCCCTGCAGCCAGTCCGCCAGCAGGTCGCGCAGGATCGGATCGTCGTCGACGACCAGGATGTCGGGGGCGGGATCTGCGGCGCGGACCGTCACCTTTGCATTCCAACAGGCATGGATAACAGGTAATTTACCGCTTGAGCGGCGCACCATTACACCTGTAACGGACCGCGGGGGGCATTTCTAGACTCCGTGCATGCGCCAAGAGGCCGCGATGAGCCCTGCAAAGGAGCCTTTCCCCGACCCCGGCCAGCCGCACGTGCTGGTGGTGGACGACGATCCGGTCATCCGCGAGCTGGTGTCCGACTACCTTGGCAAGAACGAGTTCCGGGTCACCGCGGTCGCCGACGGCAAGGCCATGCGCGCCGCGCTCGCCGACGAGGTCGTCGATCTCATCGTGCTCGATCTGCGGCTGCGCTCGGAGGACGGCATGGCGATCGCGCGGCGCATGCGCGACGAGTCCGAGATCCCGATCCTCATGCTGACCGGACGAACCGAGGAAGCCGACCGCGTCATGGGCCTCGAGCTCGGCGCCGACGACTACCTGACGAAGCCCTTCAGCCCGCGCGAGCTGCTGGCGCGCATCCGCACCATCCTGCGTCGCCGGCGCGCCGAAGTGCGCCAGGGCAAGCCCGAGGGAATCCGCGCCTACCGCTTCGACGGCTGGGAGCTCAACCTCAACACCCGGCGCCTGAGCGCGCCTGGCGGCAAGGTCGTGGCGCTCAGTAACGGCGAGTTCAGCCTGCTGGTGGTGCTGCTCGGCGCGTCGCAGCGCATCCTCACGCGCGACCAGCTGCTCGATCTCTCGCGGCTGCACAACGACGAGGTTTACAACCGCTCGATCGACGTGCAGATCCTGCGCCTGCGCCGCAAGATCGAGAAGGACGCGGCGCAGCCGCGCTACATTCGCACCGAGCGCGGCGCGGGGTACATCTTCGGCGTGCCAGTCGAGATCGTCTACTGAGCTAGCGCAGCGGGTTCAGCCCGCTGCGCGTGACGCGGCCGTAGAGCTCGCGGCCGAGGGTCTGCTCGCAGAATTCGGCCGTGGCGAGCAGCCCGTCGAGGTTGATGCCGGTCGCGATGCCCATCGACTCGAAGAGATTCACCAGGTCCTCGGTGCAGACGTTGCCCGTGAAGCCGTCGCCGTACTTCACCTTCGCCGGGTGGCCGCCGACGCCGCCGAACGAGGAGTCGAACCAGCGCACGCCGGCCTCGTAGGCGGCGACGTAGTTGACCAGGCCCGTGCCGCGAGAGTCGTGGAAATGCGCGATGGGCGTCACGCCTTTGATTCTCGCGAAAAGGTCCCTGACTGAAGATGGCGTGGCGGTGCCGATCGTGTCGCCCAGGGCCACGTGCTTGACGCCCAGCTCGGCGAACTTCTCGACGTCGGCGACGACCACCCCGGGGTCGACCGTGCCCTCGAAAGGGCAACCGAAGGCGACCGACACCGTGCCCACCAGGCGGAAGCGGCCCTTCGCGGCGCGCACCATCTCCTCGATGTTCTGCCATTGCTCGCCGCGGCTTTGGTTCAGGTTCTTCTTCGAGTGCGAGCGGGTCGCCGAGACGAGCAGGCTGATCTCGTTGGCGCCGAAGCCGGCGTCGAGGTCCTCGAGGGCGCGCTCCACTGCCTTCACATTCGCGCAGGTAGCCTTGTAATGAACCGAGGTACGGCGTTCCAGCGTGCGGAGCAGTTCGCTCGCGTCAGCGAACTGCGGAACGACTTTGGGATTGGAGTACGACGTAGCCTCCACCCGCGGGAAGCCGAGGGCGGCGAAGCGCTCGACCAGGACGCGCTTGGTCGCGGTCGGCACGAAGCCCGGCTCGTGCTGCAGCCCATCGCGCGCGAAGCATTCGCACAACGTCACATCCATTGGTTGACAGTATCAACTGTCGTGGTTTACGGTGTCAATCGTGTCCTGGACGATCGAGCCGCGCGATCCGCGCACCCAGCCCGAAGGCGTGGTCAACGGCTACGCGCAGACTGCGCGCCGCTGGCCGTCGCAGCCGCTGGTGGTGCGGCCGCACGACGCCGGCGAGCTCTCCGGCCCGGCGAAGCTCGAGCGGCGCCTGCCGCCCTCGAAAGCCGACCTCGCCGGCCGCGGCGCGAGCCGCGCCATCGGCCAGCTCATCCACCTGCGTGCGCGCGTCGTCGACGAGGATGGCGCGCCGGTGCCCGGCGCCCTGGTCGAGATCTGGCACTGCAATTCCGCCGGCAAGTACCTGCATCCGAACGACTCGAGCGACTCGCCGGTCGACCCGAATTTCCACGGCAACGCGCGCCTGCTCGCCGGCGACGGCGGCCTGGTCGAGCTGCGCACCGTCAAGCCGGCAGCCTATGCGGTACCCGACACCGGCGGCTGGTGGCGCCCGCCGCACATCCATTTCTCGGTCTGGGGCAGGGCGTGGCTGTCGCGCCTGGTGACGCAGATGTTCTTCGAGGGCGAGCCGCTGAACGAGCACGACGCGATCCTCAACGCGGTGCGCGACCCCGAGGCGCGGGCGCGCTGCATCGCCAAGCTGGCGCCCACCGCGCGCGGACCGGAGAGCGCATTGGTCTACGAATATCAGCTCGTGGTGCGCG
>JAXDQC010000115.1:0-52487 GCA_034668045.1 Betaproteobacteria bacterium
CGAGGATCAGGTAGGCGTGGCGCCAGCCCTCGACGAGAACGAGGTGGCGCGCGAAATAGGGGAACAAGCCCTGCCCCGCGGCGCCGCCGACCGAGACGATGCCGATCGCGAGCCCGGGCCTGCGGGCGAGCCACTGGCCCGCCAAGCTGTTGAGCGGCGCCATGATGGCGCCGATCCCGAGCACGCCCATGAGCGCGTGCCAGGCATAGAGCTCGGCCGTGCTCTCGACGCGGGAAAGGAACAGGAGGGCGAGCCCCGGCACCAGCGCGCCGCACAGCGCCACCCGCCGCACCGGCATGCGGTCGGCGAAGTAGCCCATGAAGACGCCGCCTACGCCGGTGCCGATGGTCGCGATCGAGTAGGCGAGCGAGACATCGGCGCGCGGCCAGCCGAACTCGGCGGCGAGCGGCGTCAGGAAGACGGCGACGTTCGTGATCGCACCGAACGCCATCGCGACCATCGCCGCGCACACGCCGACCATGAACCAGGCTTGGGGCATCGCCCCTCCTCTCCCTATCGCCGGCCCGGCAGGGGAACGATCATCGACGCCTCGCGGCAGTAGCGCTCATACGCCTCGCCGTGCATGCGGCGCAGGTCGCGCTCCTCGAGCCAGATGCCGATGAAGATGTAGCCGGTGGTCGCCAGCGCGAACAGCAGATGTCCGTAGCTCATGTCGGGCGTCGCCCAGAAGGCGATCAAAAGGCCGAGCATCAGCGGATGGCGAACGAACCGGTACAAGGCTACTTTGACGAACGGCAGCGGCCGGTAGGGCTCGCCCTTGAGGCGCAGGTACACCTGCCGCAGCCCGAACAGGTCGAAGTGGTTGATCATGAAGGTCGACGAGAGCGCGATCACCCACCCCAGCCAGAACAGCCCCTGGAGTGCGAGGCGCGCTGCCGGCGCCTGCACCGTCCATAGCCATCCGTCGATGGGCTGCCATTGCCAGAGAAGCAGGCCGAGCGCGACGCTCGAGGCGAGCACAAAGGTGCTGCGCTCGATCGGCTCCGGCACGATGCGGGTCCACCATTGCTTGAACCCTTTGCGCGCCATGACGCTGTGCTGCACGGCGAAAAGGCCGAGCAGCAGCAAGTCGACGAGCAGTGCTTCGGGAATCGACCCATGCGGCGGAGTGTCGATTCCCTTCGGCACGAGGACATTGCCGACAAAGCCGATCGCATACGTAAACGAAACCAGGAAGGCCAGGTAGCCGACCGCCCCATAGAGGAAAGAGATGATTCCCATGGTTACCTCCCGTTGAAGAAGTGGTAGTCGGCGCTATACGGAACGCGCACCTGCTTGCCGGTTTCGGCACAGCCGCCTGCCGGGGCGATACCGCCCACGGTCGACACGCGCTGGATGCTGGTCACGTCGCTGAAGTAACCGTTGCCGCCGACCGATTTCGTGCTCAGCAGGAGCCAGGGAATCGCACCGGCCTGCGGCGCGTCGGCGCGGGTCTTCACGCTGCCGACGATCTTGCTGCCGTCGCCGGTGGACTCCCAATGCGGGCCGGCGTAGTGCTTGCCGATGAGATTGCCCCGCGTATCGAAGAGATCGGCTTCGGGCGCGACGAACGCCCACTTGCCGTCGCGGCACTCGTAGATCTGCACGCCGCGGGCCGGGACGATGCGCTTCAGCGACTCGCCGGCCATCGGCTTGAGGTTGTCGGGAACCTGCACGGTGCTCGCGCAGCCCGCGGCGAGCAGAAGCGCGCCGGCGATTCCGTTAACGTGTTTGCGTTGCATGAACTCCTCCTTGGTGTGTGACGTTGGTGTCGAGATGCGCGGCGATCAGGCTGTTGACCTGGTCGCGGTGCGTCAGCGGCGCCATGTGGCCGGCGCCTTCGATGACGGCGAGCTGCGAATCGGGCAGCACGCCGGTCAGCGTTTCGCAGATGCGGCGCGTCGGCGCCGGCGAGCGGCCGCCGCGCACCAGCAGGGTCGGCAGCGCCATGGAGCGGAAATCCTCGGCGCGGGCGGGCTCGTTCAGCGTCGCGTGGAAGTCGAGCGCCACCTTGGGCAGGCGCGAGGCCATCGCCGAGCGCTTGGCCGCGGGGAAGGCGTCCCAGCTGCCCAGGCCGTTCCAGTAGTCGATGAAGATGCCGCAGCCGCCGACGTAGTCGCCTGAGGCGACGGCGCGCAGGATGATCCCGCCCACGTCGGCGACTTCCCTGAGGTCCATCAGCAGGTGGAAGGCGACCGGCTCGACCAGCGTCAGGCTGCGCAGGCGGTCGCTGCGCAGCCGCGCCACGTGCAGCGCGACCGCGCCGCCGTACGAATGGCCGACGAGATGCGCCGGCTCGCCGACATGCCCGAGCAGCGCGTGGACGATCTCCGCCTCGTGCGCCAGGCTGAATTCCTCGCGGCCCGGCCACTGCGCGGTGGCGCCGTAGCCGTAGAGATCGGGCGCGATCACGCGGTAGCGGGTGCTCAGCGCGTCGGCAAGGGCGCGCCACTGCGAGCCCGAGCAGCCCGAGCCGTGCAGCAGCACGACCGGCGCGCCGCTGCCCTGCTCCAGGTACTCGACCCGGCTGCCGCAGACGTCGATGGCGGGCACGGTGGCCTCAGCTCCCGGCCAAGACGCGGATGTACGCGATGCGGCCGCAGGCCGACATGAGCGCGACGCCGTTGCGATCGAACCGGAAGGACTCGCCGGCGCGCAGCATCACGTCGCGCGTGTCGCGCTCCTGCGTGATCCAGACGGTGCCGCTTTCGACGCGCACCCGCAGGTCGCGGGCGTCCTCGAGCCGCAGCACGTCGCTGCCCAACAGCAATGCCCCCATGGCGTTCTCCCTTTTGTTGTCCGACGCGCCTTATTTGCACGCGCCGTGCCATGGGCTGTGTGTCGTCAGATCAAGGAGTTAGCCCTGCAGAAGCCGTCATGGGCGACGGCGCCGTCAAATGCGACGGTTGAATGCGGCGGCTAGGTCTTGCGGATGCCGAGCTTGCGCATGCGGCCGCGCAGGGTGCTCGCGTTGATGCCGAGGATGCGCGCGGCGCCGCGCTCTCCCTCGACGACCCAGCTGGTCGACTGCAGCACGCGGGTAATGTGGGCGCGCTCCAGATCCTCTAGCGTTTCCGCGCCCGAGGAAGAAACGGCTGGCTGCGCCGGCAGGGAAAATTCCACCGGCTGCAGCGCGCCGCCGCTCGACATGATGAGCGCGCGCTCGACCGCGTTCTCCAGCTCGCGGATGTTGCCCGGCCAGTCGCGGCCCTTCGCCTGCTCGATGAACACCGGCGCGATGCCGTCGATCGGCTTGCCCAGGCGCCGCGACGCCTTGAGCGCGAAGTGGTGCACCAGCCGCGCGATGTCTTCGCGGCGCTGGCGCAGCGGCGGCACGGTGATCGGAAAGACGTTGAGCCGGTAGTACAGGTCGGAGCGAAAGCGCCCGGCGGCGACCTGCGCCTGCAGGTCGCGGTTGGTCGCCGCGATCACCCTCGCGTCGGTGCGCAGGCTGCGTCCGCCGCCGACGCGCTCGAACTCGCCCTCCTGCAGCACGCGCAGGAGCTTCGCCTGCGCTTCGAGCGGCAGCTCGCCCACTTCGTCCAGGAACAGGCTGCCGCCGTCGGCGAGCTCGAAGCGGCCGCGGCGCTGCTGGGTCGCGCCGGTAAAGGCGCCCTTCTCGTGACCGAACAGCTCACTCTCCACCAGCTCGCGCGGCAGCGCGGCGCAGTTCACGGTCACCAACGCGCGCTCGCGCCGCGGACTCGCCTCATGGATGGCGCGCGCCACCAGCTCCTTGCCAGTGCCGGTCTCGCCCTGGATCAGCACCGTGCTGTCGGTCGGCGCGACCTGCGCGATGCTCTCCAGCACCCGGCGCAGGGCGGGCGAGTCGCCGATGATGGCCCCGCGCAGCTCCTCGGCCAGGCTTTGCAGCGTCGCCTTCGAGCGGCCGTGCGCCTCGACCTCCCGGCGCAGGGCGATGTGCGTGCCGACCCGCGCCAGCAGTTCCTCGGGCTGAAAGGGCTTGGTCACGTAGTCGACCGCGCCGGCCTTGAAGGCGCGCACCTTCTCGAAGGTCTCGGTCAGCGCGGTGAGGAAAATCACCGGGATGTCGCGGCTCGCCTCGTTCTCCTTCAGGCGCTTGCAGACGGCGTAGCCGTCGAGCCCGGGCATCATCACGTCGAGCAGCACCAGATCCGGCCGCGCGCTCGCCGCGGCGACCAGCGCCTCCTCGCCGCTCGCCGCCGAGACGACGCAGTAGCCTGCCGCGCCGAGCTCCTGCTCGAGGAGATCGATGTTGAGCGGCTCGTCGTCGACGACGAGGACGGTGGCGAGGTCAGCCGCCAAGCTGTCTCTCCCGCGAGGCATAGCGCAGCGGCAGGCTGAGGCGGAAGGTCGAGCCGGAGCCCGGCGCGCTCTCCACCGTGACGTCGCCGCCCATCAGCCGCGCGAGGCGGCGCGCGATGGCGAGGCCGAGCCCGGTGCCGCCGTAGCCGCGGGTGCTGCTCGCGTCGGCCTGCGCGAACTCCTCGAAGATCAGGTCGTGCTTGTCGGCCGGGATGCCGATGCCGGTGTCCGAGACGGCGATCGCCACCGAGCCGTTCGCCGCCTGCGCGCGCAATCGCACCGCGCCGCGCTCGGTGAACTTGACCGCGTTGGAGAGCAGGTTGATGACGATCTGGCGCAGCTTCTCCTCGTCGGCGTACATCCTGGGCAGCTCGCCGTTGAACTCCGGCACCAGCGCCACCGCGTCGGCCCTGACCAGCGGCTCGACGGTGCGCAGGCACTGCTCGAGCACGCCGGCGAGCGCGAACTCGCCCGCGTGCACCTCGAGGCGCCCCGCCTCGATCTTCGACAGGTCGAGCACCGAGTTGATCAGCCCGAGCAGGCGCTCGCCGCTGGCGTGGATCTTCTCCAGGTTCTCGAACTGCTTCGCCTCGAGGCGCGCCTGCGAGTTGCGCATGACGATGCGCGTGAAGCCGATGATGGCGTTGAGCGGCGTGCGCAGCTCGTGCGACATGTGCGCCAGGAACTCCGACTTGTGGCGGCTGGCGATCTCCAGCTGCGCGCTCTTGTCCTGGATCTCGCGGAACAGCCGGACGTTCTCGATCGCGATCACGGCCTGGTCGGCGAAGGTCTTCAGCACCGCGAGCTGCTTGCCGGACAGCGGCCCCGGCGCGAGGCGCACGACGCTGAGCGCGCCGATGGCCTGCTCGCCGTGCATCATCGGCATGATGGTGATCGCCCGATAGCCGCTCGCCAGGAAATTCCTGCCGCCGGCGGCGAGGTGGGGCGGCGCGTCCCGCACATCCGCGACGTCGACGACCTTGCGGTCGAGGATTGCCACGCCATGCATGTACTCGCGCGTCAGCGGGAACGGAAACCGGCCGCGCCACGCGGCCGCGCGCGCGGGGTCGGACTCGGCCACGGCGGCAGCGCGCACCTTGTCGCCGTGGGGCAGCGCGACGCTGATCGCGGCATCCGAAAACAGCTTCAGCCCGCTCTGCACGATGGCGTCGAACACCGGCTGGGTGTCGGTCGGCGAGCTGCTGATGACGCTCAGGATCTCGGCGGTCGCCGTCTGCTGCTCGAGCGCCTCGCGCGTCTCGTTGAACAGCCGCACGTGCTCGAGCGCGATCACCGCCTGGTCGGCAAAGGTGCGCAGCAGCGAGATCTGCCGCTCGCTGAACGGCCCCGCCTCGCGTCGGCCGATGAAGATCACGCCGATCGGCCGCCCCTCCTTCAGCATCGGCATGGCGAGAACCGCGCGGTCGCCCGCCTGCAGCTGGCTGGGACGAGACTCGGGAAAACGCTCGTCGGCCAGCGCGTCCCCGCTGATGACCACCTCGCGGTGCAGGATCGCCTGGCCGGTCACCGTTGCCGGATGCGGCGGGCGCGGGTAGCGGCCGCGCAGGTGCTCGAGCATGGCGTGCTCGAGGCCCTCGTTGGCGACCAGGTGCTGCAAACCGCCCTCGACCTGGTAGAGAGAGCAATGCGCCGCATCGCAGAGGCGCACGGCGCTGCGCGCAATGGCGTCGAACACAGGCTGCACGTCGCCAGAGGAGCCCGACATGACGCGCAGCACCTCCGCAATCGCCGTCTGCCCGTCGAGCGCCTGCTTCGTCTGGTTGAACAGGCGCGCGTTCTCCAGCGCAATGACCGCCTGGTCGGCAAGGCTCTTCAGGACGTCGAGCTGCCAGTCCGGGATCGCGCCGGGCTCGGTCCAGGAGACGGCGATCGCGCCGAGCGGCCGGTTCTCGTGCAGGAGCGGCACAGCGAGGCCCCTGCGCCAGCCGGCGCCGCGCGCCACCTGCTGGTCGTACTCGGGATCCGCCAGCACTTCCTCGATCCGCTGCACCGCGCCGGTGACGACGGCGCGGCCGGCGAGCTGGCTGCGGTCCGGGCGCATCGGGAATTTCTTCTGCAGCGCCGCGCGCGCGGCCGGGGTGAAATGGTGCGTGGCGGCGAGGTGCAGCATCTCGCCGTCGAAGCGAAAGACGACGCCGAAGCCGCCGCCGCACAGCTCGACCGCGTTCCTGGCGATGGTGTCGAGCACCGGCTGGACATCGGTCTCGAGGCGCGACATGAGGTGCAGCGTCTCGCCCATCAGCTTGCGCCGCGTGATGTCGCTCAGCGCGCCGACCATCTTCGTCGCCCGGCCGGCGGCGTCGCGCACGGCGATGCCGCGATCGAGCACCCACTTGTAGCCGCCGCGGGAGTCGGCGATGCGGTATTCGTGCTCCATCGACGGCGTGCGGGCCTTGAAGTGGTGGCGGATCGCGTCCCGGTAGGCGGAGAAGTCCTCAGGATGCACGCGCGCGCTCCACTCCGCCGCCGTCAGCGTCTCGCCGGTGAAGGAGAAGAACTCGCGTGCCCGCGGGGTGAGGAAGAGCCGGTCGGCCGCGATGTCCCACTCGTAGATGCCTTCCACCGCCGCCGAGGTGGCGAGCGCGTAGCGCTCCTCGCTCGTCCGCAGCGCGCCCTCGGCGAGCTTCAGCTCGGTGATGTCGCCGGTCGAACCGATGACGCGCAGGGTGCGGCCGCGCCGGTCTCGCACCGCCATGCCATGGGTCCGCGCCCAGCGCCACGAGCCGTCCGGCGCCTGGTAACGGTAGTCGCACTGGAAGCGCGGCGTCTGGCCCTTGAAGTGCGCAACGTTGGCAAGGCGATAGGCTTCGCGGTCGTCGGGATGGATGCGCGCGACCCAGTCCTCGACGCGGCGGAAGCTGCCAGTGGGGAAGCCGAGGACCTGCCGGCGGTCGGAGTAGCTCAGCTCGCCGGAGACGACGTTCCAGTCGTAGACGCCTTCGTGCAGGCCGTCGACCACGAACTCGTGGCGCTGGCGCAGCTCGCGCAGGCGGCGCTCCGCCTGGCGCAGCTTGCGGCGCAGGTCGGCGGCGCTGTCGGCTCGCGGGGAGCGGCGTTTCATGGGGGTGCGAGCATACGCTCTAGAATCCGCCGCTGCCAATGAGAGCGGCCCTCGCCTGGTATTTCGTCGTCGTCTGGGGTGCCGGATATCTCGCCACCAAGATCGGCCTGCAGTACGCGGCGCCCTTCACCTTCCTCACGCTGCGCTTCGCGTTCGGCATCCTGTGCCTGCTGCCCGTCGTTCTCTTCATGAGGATTTCCTGGGGAACACCAACGGCACTCGCCCACCTTGCCGTTGCCGGGCTGCTGATGCATGCGGTGCAGCTCGGCGGCAGCCACTACGCGCAGTACCTCGGCATGTCGGCCGGCGTCACGGCGCTGATCCTCTCCTGCCAGCCGTTGCTGACCGCCTTTCTTGCGTCCCGTTTCCTGCGTGAACGACTCAAACGCCGTCAGTGGGCAGGCGTGTTCATCGGCCTCGCCGGCGTCTCGCTCGTGGTGTGGCACAAGGTCGACGTCCGCGAAGTGTCAGCCGGCAGCCTGCTAGGCACCCTCATCGCGCTCGGCGGCGTGACCGCGGCGACGCTCTACCAGAAGGTGTTCTCGCCGCGCGCCGACCTGAAGGCGGCGACGGTGGTGCAGTTCGCCGTCTCGCTGGCGGTGCTTGCGCCGCTCGCCGTCACCGTCGAGGATTTCAAGGTGGAGTTCTCCCCGCCGCTCCTGATGTCGATCGCCTTCCTCGTCATCTTCGCCTCCATCCTCGGCGTCATGGCGCTGTGGTGGCTGCTGCGCCACGGCGAGGCGACGCGGGTCGCGAGCATGATGTACCTGCCGCCGGTCTTCGCGGTGGCGCTGGAGCTGGCGCTCTTCGAGGTGGTGCCAAGCGGGCTGATGCTCGCGGGCATCGCCGTCACCTGCGCCGGCGTGGCGATGACCGTGTGGCGGGCCTAGCGAGCCGGTCGGTCGCTGGCCCCTCGATCCCCGGCCGGAGGCGCCTCTCTCAGCCACATCGCGGCGCTCGCTTCATCGGCGAACACCTCACACTCAACATCGTGCCGCCCATCCAAGTGCGGAGCGGCCATTGCGAGCGCGCGATAGACCCTTCGGGTATTGATTTCCTCCGCTACGACGGCGATTCTTGCGTGAAGCGGGAGGCCCGCCCGGAACATCGCGACCGCGCCGTCGTACAGTGCATCGGAATCCATCGCATGTTCCCGTATGCCGCCGCCGGCAACGACCAGCAGCAAGTTGCGGATCTCGTTTTGCGCGCACGTTCGCGCGAGCACCTGCAGAAAAGCGGGGATGTCCGTGTCCGAGCCCTTGTGACCGACCAGCGCTCGCACTACTTCGCCGGAGATGGCGATCCTGTACTGCGGGTCTTGGGGCAGGCAGATCTCGGCTCTGGTCGACGGGCGAGCACCGTAACACCCTGGCTCGCTCGCTGATACCGCCTCGTCACCGATCGGCTACGGCGCAAAGCACGCGATCCGGCGCGGCTACATTCCTTCCGTGCGGTCTCCCTGCGGACCGCCTGGCTCAAGGCAGGACGCGTGGCGGAACGGCTACCGCAAATTCACGCTCTGCGTAGCCGGCGCTCGCGCCGACAGGCGAGAATCTCGTCTGCCCTTGGAAATCGTCTACTTCGTAGCCCTGAACGGGCTCGCCCACCTCGCCTTCGTCGGCTGCCGGATGACGACGGTGCTGTTCGCGCTGCAGCTCGGCGCCTCGCCCGCGGTGGTCGGCGCGCTGATGTCGCTCTTCGCCCTGCTGCCGATGCTCCTCGCGGTGAGCGCCGGGCGCCTGATCGACCGCGCCGGCCCGCGCCGGCCGCTCGCCAACGCCCTCGCCGCGCTCGCCTTCGCCGCGGCGCTGCCGTTCTTCATTCCCAATGTCTACATCCTGTATCTCTCGAGCACCCTGCTCGGCACGGCGTTCATGTACGTGCACATCGCCATGAACAGCGTCTTCGGCGCGTACGGCTCGCCCGAGCAGCGGGCGATGAACTTCAGCTGGCTGGCGCTCGGCTTCTCGGTCTCGAACTCGATCGGCCCCCTCGTCGCCGGCTACGCGATCGACGGGCTGGGGCACGCGCGCGCCTTCCTGCTGCTGGCGGCCTTCCCGATCCTGGCGCTCATCCTGCTCTGGCTGCGCGGCCGTCCGCTGCCGCGGCCGGAGCGCGCGCCGGCGAGCGAGGGCCGGCGCCTCTTCGACCTGCTGCGCATCCCGCAGCTTCGCCACACGCTGATCGTCAGCGCGATCCTTGCCATGGGCTGGGACCTCTATACCTTCCTCATCCCCCTCTACGGCAACAGCATCAAGCTGCCGGCATCGACGATCGGCGCCATCCTCTCGACCTTTGCCGTGGCAACGCTCGCGGTGCGCATGGTGATGCCGATGCTCGTGGGTAGGATCGGTCAGTGGACGGTGATCACCGCCGCGCTTGCGGTCTCCGGCGCGAGCTACGTCGCCTTCCCGTTCGTGAGCCAAGTGCCCTTCCTGATGGCGCTGTCCTTCGTGCTCGGCCTCGGCCTGGGCGCGGCGCAGCCGATGATCATGTCGCTCCTCTACGAGGTGTCGCCGCGCGGCCGCCAGGGCGAGGCGGTCGGCCTGCGCACCATGATGCTGAACGGCAGCCACACCATGATCCCGCTCCTCTCGGGCGCCCTCTCCGCCGCCGCCGGCACCGGGCCGGTGTTCTGGCTGATCGCCATCGGCCTGGGCTGCGGAGCGTGGTTCGCTCGAAGACAGGTGAAATGATCCGTAAAATAGCTTGATGCGACGCGTCACGCTCACCCAGTTCCTGGTCGGCCGGCAGCAGAAGGACGTCATCAACCCCGACCTGCGCCTGCTGCTCGAGACCATCGCCCGCGCCTGCAAGGCGATCAGCACGCGGGTGAACAAGGGCGCTCTCGCCGACGGCCACGGCTCCCTCGATTCGCAGAACATCCAGGGCGAGGTGCAGAAGAAGCTCGACGTCCTCTCCAACGAGATCCTGCTCGAGGCCAATGTCTGGGGCGGCAACCTCGCCGCCTTCGCCTCGGAGGAGGTCGAGCACCCGGTGGCCATCACCGAGCCCTACAAACGCGGCGAATACCTGCTGCTGATCGACCCGCTCGACGGCTCGTCCAACATCGACGTCAACATCTCGGTCGGCACCATCTTCTCGGTGCTGCGCTGCCCGAAGATGGCCGACGGCAAGCAGTGCGAGCCGGAGGAGGCGGCGTTCCTGCAGCCCGGAACGAAGCAGGTCGCCGCCGGCTTCGCGGTCTATGGACCGACCACGGTGTTCGTCATCACCGTCGGCGACGGCGTGCACGGCTTCACCCTCGACCGCGAGACCTACACCTTCGTGCAGACCCATCCCGACATCCGCATCCCGGAAGACACGCAGGAATTCGCCATCAATACCTCGAACATGCGGCGCTGGGAGGCGCCGGTGAAGCGCTACATCGACGAATGCCTGGCCGGCAAGGACGGCCCCCGCGGCAAGGACTTCAACATGCGCTGGGTCGCCTCGATGGTGGCCGACGTGTTCCGCGTACTCTGCCGCGGCGGCATCTTCATGTATCCGCGCGACGCGAAGAACAAGGATGGGCGGCTGCGCCTGATGTACGAGGCGAACCCGATGGCGTTCATCGTCGAGCAGGCGGGCGGTGCAGCGACCGACGGCTCGAAGCGCATCCTCGAGCTGCAGCCGAAAGGCCTGCACCAGCGAATCGCGGTGATTCTGGGTTCGAAAAACGAAGTCGAGCGGGTGACTTCCTACCACTCGAAATAATTCTCAACGGCCAGAAATGACAAGGCCGGGGATCTCCCGGCCTTGTGCACGGTAACTAGGAAGCGGTTACTTCAGGAACCGGCTGACCAGCTTGGTCATCTCGAACATCGACACCTGGCTCTTGCCGCCGAACACGGGCTTGAGCTTTTCGTCGGCGTTGATCATGCGCTTGTTCTTCTTGTCCTGGAGGCTGTTGCGCTTAATGTAGCCCCAGATCTTTTTCGTCACTTCGGTGCGCGGCATCGCGCTGGATCCGACTACGGCCGCGAGCGGCCCGGTCGGATTCATCGGCTTCATGAAAGCCGCATTGGGCTTACGTTTCTTGCCAGCCTTCTTCGCCTTCTTCTTCGCCATCTCGATTTCTCCTCTGAACGGTGTACGTTATTCGATCCGGATTTTTGCCCCGCCTAGTGCAGCGGTGACGTGAAGATGCCGAATCCAGAGTGGCGTGTCAACGACTTTCAGAGGGAAACGGCGCCGTTTTCCCTCGGAAGTGGTTTTTTGCGACGTAGAATCCCGACATGAACATCGCCGAGCTGCGCCAGGAATACATGCGCGCCGGCCTCGCCGAGGCGCAAGCCGACCCCGATCCGCTGCGCCAGTTCGAGCGCTGGTTCGACGACGCATTGCGCGCCAAGCTGCCCCTGCCGAATGCGATGACGCTCGCCACCGCGAGTGCCGGCGGCGCACCAACGGCACGCATCGTGCTCCTGAAGGGAATCGACGGCGGCGGCTTCGTCTTCTATACCAACTATCGCAGCCGCAAGGGTCTGGAGATAGAAGCAAAATCCTCGGCCTGCCTGCTTTTCCTCTGGTCGGATCTCGAACGCCAGGTGCGCATCGAAGGCGAGGTGGAAAAGGTCAGCGCGCGCGAGTCGGACGAGTATTACGTCACGCGGCCCCTGGGCGCGCGGCTCTCGGCCTGGGCCTCCAACCAGAGCGAGAGCGTCGCCTCCAGGAAGATCCTCGAGACGGCGATGGAAGAGGCGCGCCGGCGCCATGGCGACAAGCCGCCGCGCCCTGCGCACTGGGGCGGCTACCGGCTCCTGCCGCAGGCGATCGAGTTCTGGCAGGGCCGCGCCGACCGGTTGCACGACCGGCTGCTCTATACGCGAGGAAAGTCGACTTGGAGGATCGAGCGGCTTGCACCCTAGCAGTGCCGTGCTGGAATTCGTGCACCGCGCCGGACTCGCGCGTGCGGGCGAAACGCCAGCTGTCGAAGTGCTGACAGGCGGCGTTTCCTCCGACATCTGGCGAGTCGACCTCAAGGACGGCCCCATCTGCGTCAAGCGCGCCCTGCCCCGGCTGCGCGTGGCGCAGCTCTGGGAGGCGCCGGTGGAGCGCAACCGCTATGAGCGGCTGTGGCTGCAGCTCGCGGGCGAAGCAGTGTCCGGCTGCACCCCGAAGGTGCTCGCGTGGGACGACGAGCACGGCCTCTTCGCCATGCAGTATCTCGAGCATCCCGTCTGGAAGGAGCGCCTGCGCCAGCGTGACGCCGATCCCGCCTTCGCCGCGCGGGTGGGCGCCGCGCTCGGCGGCATCCATGCCGCCACCGCCGGCCGCGCCGAGATCGCGGCACGGTTTCCGACCGACCAGATCTTCCATGCCATCCGCCTCGAGCCCTACCTGGTGGCGACCGGGGAGAAGCATCCCGATCTTCGCCCCAGGCTTCTTTCTCTTGTTGAAAGAACTTCAAAGCAGAAAAAGGCATTGGTGCACGGCGACGTCAGCCCGAAGAACATCCTCGTGTCGCCCGAAGGTCCGGTCTTCCTCGACGCCGAATGCGCGTGGTACGGCGACCCGGCCTTCGACCTCGCTTTCTGCCTGAACCACCTGATCCTGAAATCCGTCTGGGTGCCCAGCGCGCGGCTGCACGAATGCTTCCAGGCGCTGTACCGCGAGTATCTTGCGCACGTGACCTGGGAGCCCCCGGCGGCGATCGAGGAGCGCACGGCGACGCTGCTGCCCGGCTTGCTGCTGGCGCGCGTCGACGGCAAGTCGCCGGTGGAATACCTGGACGATCCGCAGCGCCAGCTGGTGCGGCGGACCGCGCGCACGATGTTCATCGCCGACGAGAAAAGGCTGGAAAAGCTTTGGCCAAGATCCTCGACGTAAAGGGCCGCAAGGTCTGGGACTCGCGCGGCCGGGCGACGGTCGAGGCCGAGGTCGTGGTCGGCCGCGGCACGACGCCGCTCGCGCGCGGGCGGGCGATCGCCCCCGCCGGCGCCTCGACCGGCTCGGGCGAGGCGAAGGCGATCGACGCGGCGAAGGCGGCGCAGAACATCAACACGCTCATCCGCGACGGCCTGCGCGCGCTCAAGTCGGGCGACCAGGCGGCGATCGACGCGCGGCTGATCGAGCTCGACGGCACGCCGGACAGGAGCCGCCTCGGCGCCAACGCCATGGTCGCGGTCTCCCTCGCCTGCGCGCAGGCCGACGCGGCGGCCGAGAAGAAGCCCCTCTGGAAAAAACTCGCCGGCGACCGCCGCGTGGCATTGCCGGTGCCGCAGATCCAGGTCTTCGGCGGCGGCGCGCACGCGCACGCCCGGGTGGACATCCAGGATTTCATGATCGTCTGCATCGGCGCCGGCAGCTTCGCCGAAGCGCTCGAGTGGACCGCGCAGGTCTACGCCGCCGCCGGAGCGAGGCTCGCGAAGCGCGGCGCGCTGCACGGCGTCGCCGACGAGGGCGGCTGGTGGCCGAGCTTCAAGACCAACGAGGAAGCCCTCGCGGAGCTGGTCGGCGCGATCGCCGACGCGAAGCTCGAGCCGGGCGTCGACGTCGGCATCGCGCTCGACATCGCCGCGACCCAGCTCTACCGCTCCGGCAACTACGTGCTGACTCTGGAAAACAGAATTTTGAGGGCCGAGCAGCTGCACGCCATGCTGCTGCGCTGGATCGAGCGCTACCCGATCGTCTCGATCGAAGACCCGTTCGCCGAGAACGACCTGCCGGCGTGGCGCGCCTTCACCAAGGCGGCCGGAATCCAGGTCGTGGGCGACGATCTCTTCGTCACCAGCGCCGCGCGCATCCAGCCCGGCCTCGCCAACGCGGTGCTCCTCAAGCCGAACCAGGTCGGCACCGTGACCGAAACGCTCGCCTGCTGGGACGCGGCGAAGGCGGCCGGCTACAGCGCGATCGTCTCGGCGCGCTCGGGCGAGACCGAGGACACCGCCATCGTCCATCTCGCCGTCGGCTGGGGCGTGCCGCAGCTTAAAGTCGGCAGCTTCGCCCGCTCCGAACGGATGGCGAAGTGGAACGAGGGACTGCGCATCGAGGAAGCGCTCGGCGCCAAGGCCCTGCCCTTCCCGGCGAGAAAACTCTTCCGCAAATGAAGGTGGTGTTTCATTTCGACGGCACGGCGGAACTGCGCGCGCGCCTGGGCGACGTCGTCCTCTGCCCGGAGAGCGACGCGGCCGCCTTCGAGCGCCTGCTGCCGGAGATGGAAGTTCTCTGGCACGTGCTCAAGCCCGTCACGGCCGAGGTCATCGCCCGCGCGCCGAAGCTGAAGCTGATCCAGAAGATCGGCAGCGGCGTGAACACCATCGACGTCGAGGCGGCGAAGAAGCGCGGCATAGCGGTGTGCAACCTGCCGGGGACGAACAGCCGCGCGGTCGCGGAGATGACGCTGCTCTTGATGCTGGCGTGTCTACGACGCCTTCCTGAATTGCAGAAAACCGATTGGTTCGATGCATGGAAGCTCCAGGATCATTTCGGCGAGCTGGGGGGCCGAACCGTAGGCCTGGTCGGCTACGGCGAGGTGCCGAAGATCCTGCATCCGATCCTCGACGCCTTGGGCGCGAGGGTTCTCTTCTGGTCGCGTTCCCGAAGGAACGTGGAGCTCAATGATCTGCTCGCGCAGTCGGACATCGTTTCATTGCACCTGCCGCTGACGCCGGAAACGGCGGAGATCGTCGACCCGAGAAAAATGAAGGCCGGGGCGATCCTCGTCAACACCGCGCGCGGCGGCCTCGTCGTAGAGAAATCCCTGACAGAGTGTCTCGCGACCGGGCACCTAGCCGCTGCCGGCCTCGACGTCTTCGCCGTCGAGCCGCCTCCGGCCGGGCATTGGCTCCTAGCACTACCCAATGTAGTTTGTACACCGCACGTAGCCTGGCTCACGCAGGAGACGCTCGAGCGAAGCATCGAAGTCGCGCGCGAGAACGTCCGCCGGTTGAAATCGGGGGCCGTTCTGCTTCACCGGGTGGCATGAACGGGTTACGATCATTTCCCACAGTGGCTCCAAGAGAACGCGCCGCCGCGATCGAATTGCCGAAGGTTCCGACCGGCATCGACGGCCTCGACCAGGTTACGCGCGGTGGGCTGCCCAAAGGCCGGCCGACGCTGGTGTGCGGCGCCGCCGGCTGCGGCAAGACGCTCATGGCGATGGAGTTCCTGATCCGCGGCGCGACGCAGTTCGGCGAGCCGGGCGTGTTCATCACCTTCGAGGAAAGTCCCGAGGAGCTGGCGGCTAACGTGCGCTCGCTCGGCTTCGACCTCGACCGGCTGGTCGCGGAGGAGAAGATCGCGATCGACTTCGTCCGCATCGAGGCGTCCGAAATCATCGAGAACGGCGCGTATGACCTCGAGGGCCTGTTCCTGCGCCTGGGCTTCGCCATCGACTCGGTCGGCGCGAAGCGCATCGTGCTCGACACGATCGAGTCGCTGTTCGGCGGCTTCACCAACCAGGCGCTGCTGCGCTCCGAGCTGCGGCGCCTGTTCCGCTGGCTGAAGGACAAGGGCGTCACCGCGGTCATCACCGGCGAGCGGGGCGACGGCTCGCTCACGCGCCAAGGGCTCGAGGAGTACGTTTCCGACTGCGTCATCCTCCTCGACCATCGCGTCACCGAGCAGGTGTCGACGCGGCGCCTGCGCATCGTCAAGTACCGCGGCACCTCGCACGGCACGAACGAATACCCGTTCCTGATCGACGAGAAGGGCATGTCGGTGCTGCCGCTCACCTCGCTCGGCCTCGAGCACGAGGCGAGCGACGAGCGCGTCTCGACGGGCATCGCCAAGCTCGACGCCATGCTCGGCGGCAAGGGCTTCTACCGCGGCTCGTCGATCCTCGTCTCGGGCACCGCCGGCACTGGCAAGACCAGCCTGGCAGCGCAGTTCACGGCCGCGGCCTGCGCCCGCGGCGAGCGGGTCCTGTACCTCGCCTTCGAGGAATCGCCGGCGCAGCTTTTCCGCAACATGCGCTCGATTGGCGTCGACCTCGAGCCGCACGCCAGGAAGGGGACGCTGCTCATGCATGCCTCGCGGCCGACGCTGCTCGGGCTCGAGGCGCACCTAGTGCAGATCCACAAGATGATCACGAAGTTCGATCCCACCGTCGTGATCCTCGATCCGATCAGCAACCTGATGAGCGCCGGCACCAGCCTCGACGCGTCGGCAATGCTGTTGCGGCTGATCGACGTCCTCAAGAGCCGCAACATCACTGCTCTCTTCAACCACTTGAGCAGCGGCGGGGACACCGTCGAGACGACCGACGTCGGCGTCTCGTCGCTGATCGACACCTGGATCCTGATGCGCCACCTCGAGGTCGACGGCCGACGCGACCGCGGCCTCTACATCCTCAAGTCGCGCGGCATGAAGCATTCCAACCAGGTCCACGAGTTCCTGCTCACCGACCGCGGCATCGAGCTGCGGGACGCGGTGGGCGAAAGGAAGGGCACCACCCGATGACGCCAAATCCGGAAGAAGAGGTCTGGGAGCTGCGGCTGTACACCGCAGGGCAGACACCGAAGTCGCTGACTGCGCTCGCCAACCTGCAGAAGATCTGCGACGAGCACCTCAAAGGGAAATACCGCATCGAGGTCATCGACCTGATGGCCAACCCCCGCCTTGCCAAGGACCACCAGATCGTCGCCATCCCGACGCTGGTGCGCAAGCTGCCCGAGCCGCTGCGCCGCGTGATCGGCGACCTCTCCGACACCGAGCGCGCGCTGGTCGGACTGGAGCTGAGGAGGGCCGCGTGAAGACCGAGGACTATCTCCGCGAGAGCGAGAACCTGCTGACCGCCATCGCCGGCGGCGAGATTGACGCCTTCGTCATCGGCAAGGACGATAACCGCCGCGTGCTGCTGCTCGCCAATGCCTACCAGCGCTACCGGCAACTGGTCGAGCGCATGGATCAGGGCGCCGTCACGCTTAGCAGCGAAAGCCGCGTGCTCTATGCCAACCAGCGCTTCGCCGACATGCTCGGCGTGCCGCTGTCGCAGCTTTACACCGCGCCGCTCGACAGCCTGGTCAGCGTCGGCGACCGGGCGCGCCTCGCCGCCTTCCTGCTGATCAGCGCCCGGGACTCGCGCCTGGAGCTTGGCCTGCGGCGCCGCGACGGCACCACCATTCCCGTCGTGCTGTCGCACGCCACCGTCTCCGACGGCTACACGACGCTGCTCGTCTCCGATCAACGGCCGACGCAATGGCCCGACCTCACCGTCGAGGCGCTGGAGTCGATCCGTCTCTCGGTGGAGCAGCTGAACCGCAGCCCGGGACTCGAGTCGCAGGCGCGCGAAGCGCTGGAGAGCATCAGCGAGCAGATCAACGGCCTTGCCCGCATGATCGACGAGATGAACGACGTGCAGAGGCCGCGCGCGGGCCCGGCGGCCTAGTTCAGCCGCAGCGGCCTGCCCTCGATCGCGGCGCGGTCGAGGAAATCGCAGTGGCGGCGGAAATCGAGCGCCTCATCGCGCAGGTCGACGAAGGCCGTGCCGCCCAGCGCCTTCACTGCCATGTCGACGGTCCGCATCACCGCCTCGGGCATCATCATGTCGAGGCCGTGCACGCAGACCACGGCCGCTTCCTTGTAGATCGGCAGCGACCGCACGTGCGTCAGCAGCTCGAACATGCGCGACTCGTCGAACAGCACGCCGATGACGATCAGGCTGTAGCCGTCGTGCCTGAGGGCCGTCATGGCTTCCCGCAGGGTCCGAACGAAGACCAGCTCGTGCCCGGGAAGGCAGTGACGGATGCGCTCGTCCATCTCCGGTACATCAGCAACCATGACTTTGGCCATGCCCGCACCGCAAGCAAAGCTCATACCGACGTCTACAACGTGGTCAATCCCCGCGCGGTGAGGCGGTAGGCGCGATCGCAGCCCGCCGCCGCCTGCTCCGAGTGCGTAGCCAGGATGGCTGCAGCACCGCGCTTCTTCGTCTCTTCACGAAATAATTGCAAGACGGTTTTTGCGTTTTCCGGATCGAGATTTCCGGTCGGCTCGTCGGCAAGCACCAGCTTCGGCTCGCCAACGAGCGCTCGCGCGATGGCCACTCGCTGCAACTCGCCGCCGGAAAGCTCGCGCGGCAGGCTCGCTTCCCTGCCCGCCAGGCCGACCGCGGAAATGATCGATCGGGTCTTTTCAGAATCCAAAAGACCTCTGAGCAACAGCGGCAAGGCGACGTTCTGCTCCACCGTCAGGTTGGGCAGGATGTGGAAGGCCTGGAAGACGAAGCCGAACTTCTCCCGGCGAAGGACGGTCAGCGCGTCGTCGTCCAGCGCAGTCAGTTCCTGCTCTGCGAAGATCACTCGTCCTGCATGGACAGGTTCGAGGCCCGCGATGACATTCAGCAGGGTTGACTTGCCGATGCCGGAGTCGCCGACGATGGCGACGTATTCGCCCGCCGCCACCTCGAGCGAGACCTCGTTCAGGACGATCCTGGCGCCGAACCGCTGGGTGACACCGGAGAGCCTGAGCACCTTAGAATCGTAACCGCTCATGAGCGTCTTCGACGACTGGGTCGATCAGTCGCGGGCCTGGCACCGCGACATCCGCGTCATCCCCGATCCGGAGGTCGAGCTGTGCACCCGGTTCGCCGACCGGCTCGAGCCGGAGATCGCCTTCGGCCGCTACGCCGGCGAGCGCCGCTGGGAAAACCTCGCCGACGTTCCTTCCCAGGAAATCCGCGACGAGCTCCTCAAGCTCATCGTCTCGCAGGCCGACTCCGAGGTGCGCGCGGTCGAGCAGGCGCGCGAGCTGTTCGACAGCGCGCCGAGCGAGCACGACCGGCGGCGCCTCGAGCGCCACATGACCGAGGAGACGCGCCACGGCTGGCAGATGGCCTACCTGCTCGTCACCTACTTCGGCGAGGACGGCCGCACCGCGGCGCGCGAGCTGCTCGAGCGCCGCGCCACCCGCGGCGAGGCGCAGCTCGAGATGTTCAACATCAAGCTCAACTGGGTCGACGTCTTCTCCTGGCACAACTGGGGCGATCGCGTCGGCAAGTACCAGCTGACGATGTTCGGCGGCTGCGCCTTCGCGCCGTTCGCGCGCAGCATCGCGCCCATGCTCAAGGAAGAAGGCTTCCACCTCGTCATCGGCCACCAGGGCCTGCAGCGCATCGCCGCCGCCGGCCGCGTGCCGGTCGAGCTGCACCAGCGCTACCTCAACCGCATGATGTGGATCTGCTACGAGGCCTTCGGCGGCGAAGTCTCCCGGCGCGCGGCGCGCATCCACGACTGGGGCCTGAAGGCTCCCTGGGGCGCCGACGACGCCGACCCGGCACGAAGCAACGAGCGCGTCCGCACCGCGTTCATCGAGGAAGTGCGCAAGCTGCTGCGGCTGATCGATCCCCGGCTCCAGCTTCCCGACCCGCACGGGCCGAAGGAGAACCTGCCGACCGAGCAGGACGAGGCGACGCTGCAGCAAATCCTCAGGACGCCCGGCTGGATAGCTGCCGCAGCTTGAAGCGCTGGACCTTGCCGGTCGCGGTGCGCGGCAGGGCTTCCATGAAATGAATGCGCTGCGGCCGCTTGAAACGCGGCAGCTTGCCGGCGACGTCCTCCATGATTTCCTTCGACAGTGCCTCGCCGGCGCTGTGGCCGGGCCGTAGCGCGACGTAGGCAGCGGCGATGGTGGCGCCCTTGTCGTCGGCCTCGGCGACCACCGCCGCCTCGAGCACCGCCGGATGCGCGGTCACCGCATCCTCGACTTCGCCGGGCGAGACCCACATGCCCGAGCACTTGAAGAGGTCGTCGGCGCGGCCTTCGAACCAGTAGAAGCCCTCCTCGTCGCGCCGGTAGATGTCGCCGGTCTTCACCCAGCCGTCGCGGATCAGCTCGGCGGTCTTCTCCGGCTTGTTGAGGTAGTACGGGATGGCGCTGCGTCCCTTGACGTGCAGCGTGCCGCGGCCGGCGCCTTCGATGATCTTCAGATTCTCGTCGAGCAGGCGGATTTCGAAGCCGTCCAGGCAAACGCCCGAGCTGCCGGGACGGTTGCGGTCCGGGAAGTTGTGGATGAAGGCGTGCAGGAGCTCGGTGGTGCCGATCGTCTCGATGATTTCCACCCCGCAGAGCGCCTTCCATTCGTTCCAGGTCGCCACCGGCAGGACTTCGCCGGCCGAGACGCAGAATTTCAGCGACTTCGTTTCTATCGAGTGGCCTTGCCGCGCGTATTCGATCAGGCCGCGGAACACCGCCGGCACGGCGAAGAAGACCGTCGGCCGGTAGCGCGTGAAGATGTCGGCGATGACCTGCGGCGTCGGCCGCTCGCTGCACAGGACCACCGAACATCCAGTGCCGATCGAGAACGAGAAACTGTTGCCCAGGCCGTAGGCGAAGAACATGCGCGAAGACGAGAAGAGGCGGTCGTCGGGGCCGAGCTTGTAGACCACTTTGGCCACGCGCTCGATGGTGTACGGCAGGTGGTCGTGCAGGTGCACCGCGCCCTTGGGCGAGCCGGTGCTGCCTGATGTGTAGAGGATCAGGCAGGGCGTGTCGGCGTCGAAAGTTGCCAACGGTGCCGCTGGGGATTTTTGCAGCACGTCGTTCAGCTCGATGATCTTCAGCGCGTGCGCGGCCTTCGCGTTGTCGAGATGCTCCGGCGTGACGATCACCAGCTTGGCGCCGCTGTCCTTCAGCATGTACTCGATCTCGGCGGGCTTGAGCATCGTGCTGCAGGGCACGACGATCGCGCCCATGCCCATGACGCCCAGCATCGCGATCATCATCTCCGGGCCGTCGCTCATCACCAGCGCGACCCGGTCGCCGGGCTCGATGCCGAGCGCTGCCAGAGCGCCACGGCAGCGGGCAGATTTTTCTTCCAGCTGCTGAAAAGTTATTTCAACGTCACGGTATCGCACCGCCACCGCGTCCGGGATCCGGCGGGCGTTTTCCGCGAGGTAATCGACTATGCTGCGCTTCATGAAAAATCCTTTGCGCGAACAGTACGAGAAGGCGCAGCAGCTTGGCAAGCCGGCTTTCATCGAGCGGCCCTACTTCGGCTCGCCCGCCGCGCCGGCGCAAGCCGAGACCAACGCCAGCCAGATCTGGGGCCACATCAACTCCGGCTTCCTCATCGGCTACGAGTACTCGCGCTGGTGGAAGGAGTCGCTCGCCCTGCGCCAGGCGGCGGTGCTGGGCGACTGGAGCTGGCTCAACAAGACCCGCGTGCGCGGCCGCGACGCGGCGCGCCTCATGGACTACGCCACGGTCAAGGATCTCTCGCAGCAGCAGGCCGGCCAGATCGTCTATACGCCGATGCTGAGCGAGCAAGGCAAGGTCGCGATCGAAGGCCTGACGCTCAAGCTGGACGAGAACGACTACCTCTTCACCCAGTCCGCCGGCCTGCGCTGGCTCGACTTTCTCCGGCAGAAAAAGGATTTCAAGGTCGAGCTCGAAGACGTCACGCCCGACTACACCTGCTATGCGCTGCAGGGGCCCCGCTCCACGGAGATCCTGGAAACCCTGACCAAGGAAACGTGGAAGGACCTGAAATTTTCACGTTTCAGAAAAACAAAGTTGTTCGATACCGAAGTGCTCGTTGCCCGCCAGGGCGTCACGGGCGAGATCGGCTATGAGTTCCTCATGCGCACCGACACCGGCCGCGCGCACGAGCTCTGGCGCAGGCTGCGCGAGGTCGGGCGCGACTTCGGCCTGCGCGAGATCGGCTTCAAGGCGCAGATGATCGGTCACACCGAGACCGGCATCGCCACTGTGATCCGCGACTACATCCCCGATCGCGGCACGCCGCAGCAGCTCAAGAAAATGATGCGCTACTGGATGTCGGCCGAGGAGCTCGAGGCTGTGGATTGGGATGTTGCGGAGCACCTCTGCTCACCCGCCGAGTTGGGGTGGGGCTATACCGTCAACCTGCAGAAGAAGGACTTCTTCGGAAAAGAGGCACTGCAGGAACCGAAGCGCCGACTGATGGGCCTCGAGTGGTCGAGCGAAGACATGGCCGAGCTCTACGCGGCGCAGTTCCGCGATGCGCCGTCGGCGCCGCCGCCCGATCTGCCCGCGGGCCAGTTCCGAGTCTTTTTCATGAAGGTGAGCGAGGGCGGATGGGCGTCCGGCTACGCCTACAGCCCGACGCTGCGCCGAATGATCTCGCTGGCGCGCCTGGATCGGAGCATCCAGGCCGGCGATAAAGTGCAGGTCCGTTGGGGCGGCTTCTCCAATGAGCCGGTGGCGCAGATCCGCGCCACGGTGCGCGCGCTGCCCTTCATCGCGCAGCAACGCACCAAGACTCTTTCATAGCTGCTAGACTGGCCTGACAGGAGGAGGAGATAAAGTGAATACATCCCTACGTTCAATCGTGGCCGGCATCGCCGTTGCCGCGTTCGCGTTCTCGGCGCCCGTGTCGGCGCAGCAGAAAATCAAGATCGGCTTCATCAGCACGTTCTCCGGCCCCCAGGGCGTGATGGGCCAGTACATGAAGGAAGCCGTGGAAGTCGCCCTCGACCAGCTCGGCGGCAAGGTCGGCGGCCTGCCGGTCGAGATGTTCTACGGCGATGACCAGTTCAAGACCGACGTCGGCGTGCAGGTCGCCGAGGAGATGCTGAAGAAGAACCAGGTCGACTTCGTCTCCGGCATCATCTGGTCGAACGTGATGATGGCGGTGGTGCCGGTGGTGACGGGCGCCAACAAGATCATGGTCGGCACCAACGCCGGCGCGAGCCCGCTGGCCGGCAAGGACTGCAACCGCCTCTACTTCTCCACCTCGTGGAACAACGACCAGACGCCCGAGGCGATGGGCAAGTTCCTCACCGACAGCGGCGTCAACGACCTCTACGTCATGGCGCCGAACTACCAGGCGGGCAAGGACATGGTCGCCGGCCTGAAGCGCTACTACAAAGGGCGCATCGTCGAGGAGGTCTACACCAAGCCCGGCCAGCAGGACTACCAGGCCGAGATCAGCCAGTTGCGCGCCAAGAACCCGAAGGCGGTGTTCGCTTTCTACCCGGGCGGCATGGGCATCCAGTTCCTCAAGCAGTACGACCAGGCGGGCCTGCGCGGCCAGCTGCCGCTGTACACGGTCTACACGGTGGACGAGATCTCGATCCCGGCGGTGAAGGACGCGGCGGTCGGCATCTACGAGACGCGCTACTGGAGCCCCGACCTGAAGAATCCGGCCAACGAGAAGTTCGTCGCCGACTACAAGAAGAAGTTCGGCAAGCTGCCCGTGTTCTACGGCGCGCAGAGCTACGACGGCATCATGCTGATCGACTCGGCGGTGCGCGCGGTGAAGGGCAACCTGAAGGACGTCGACGGCATGGTGAAGGCGATGGAAAAGGCCAACTTCAAGTCGCTGCGCGGGCCGTTCACCTACAACGTCAACCACCATCCGATCCAGAACTTCTACCTGCTCAAGACCGAGAAGCTGGCGAGCGGCGACATCGAGATGCGCATCCAGAAGACCATCTTCGAGAAGCACAAGGATTCGTACTTCCAAGACTGCAAGATGAAGTAGTGATTCTCCTGCGGAGATAAAAGGGGCGCGTCAGCGCCCTTTTTTATGACCTTCGGTCTCGTTTTCGAGCAGTCGCTGAACGGCCTGCAATTCGGCGTGACCCTGTTCCTCATGGCCGCCGGGCTGACGCTGGTGTTCGGCATCATGAACTTCATCAACCTGGCGCACGGCTCGCTCTACATGGTCGGCGCCTACCTCGCCCTCGCCGCCGCGCGCTGGACGGGCTCGTACCTCCTCGGCGTCGGCCTGGGCCTCGCCGGCACGCTGGTGGTCGGCATGCTGGTCGAGGTCATCGCGCTGCGCACGCTGTACGACCGCGACCATCTCGACCAGGTGCTCGCCACCTTCGGCCTGATCCTGTTCTTCAACGAGCTGGTGGCGATCGTCTGGGGACGCGCGGCGCTCTTCGCTTCGCCGCCCTCCTGGCTCTCGGGTCATATCGATCTGTTCACCGGGTCGCGCTACCCCGCGTACCGCGCCGCGATCATCGTTGTCGGCCTGGTTGTGGCGATCCTTCTCTGGTACGTCGTCACGCGCACGCGCCTCGGCATGCTGATCCGCGCCGGCGCCAGCAACAGAACCATGGTCGCGGCGCTCGGCGTCAACATCCGCCTGCTCTACACCGTCGTCTTCGGTTTCGGTGCCGCGCTCGCCGGCCTCGCCGGCCTGCTCTCCGGGCCGATCTACAACGTGCAGCCGGGCATGGGCGAGCTGGTGCTGATCCAGGTGTTCGTGGTGATCGTCATCGGCGGCATCGGCTCGGTGCGCGGCGCGCTGGTCGGCGCGATCATCGTCGGCATGGTCGACACGCTCGGCCGCGCCTTCCTCAAGCCGCTGATGGCGACCATCATCTCCGCGCCGGCGGCGGAATCGGCGGGACCCGCGCTCGCCTCGATGCTCATCTACCTCCTGATGGCGGTGGTGCTCGCCTTCCGGCCGCAGGGACTCTTCCCGGCGCGAGGAGGCTGATTGGTTTCGAAAAGAATTCTTCTCTGGATTGGGGCGACGATCATCCTCGCCCTCCTGCCTCCCGTCGTCCTGGCGATCGGCCAGCCGTTCTACCTCGACCTCGCGCGGCGCATCCTCATCCTCGCCATCGCCGCGGTGAGCCTCAACCTGATCCTCGGCTACGGCGGGCTGGTGTCCTTCGGCCACGCGGCGTATCTCGGCATCGGCGCCTACGCGGTCGGCATCCTCGGCTTCTACGGCATCGGCAACGGCTGGATTCACCTGCTGGTCGCGGTCGCCGCCTCGGCGCTCGTCGCCGCGGCGATCGGCGCGGTGTCGATCCGCACCAGCGGCATCTACTTCATCATGATCACGCTTGCGTTCACGCAGATGCTCTACTACCTCGGCATCTCGGTGGCCGAGTTCGGCGGCGACGACGGCATGCGGCTGAAGACGAAAAGCCGGTTCCCGCTCGTGGACCTGAACGACCCGGTAGTTTTCTACTACGTGGCGCTGGTGCTGCTGCTCCTGTCGGTATTCCTGATCTACAAGGTCGTCAATTCCCGCTTCGGCATGGTGCTGCGCGCGAGCAAATCGAACGAGCCGCGCTCGCGCGCCATCGGCTTCTCGCCCTATCCGTACCGGCTGGCGGCGTTCGTCATCTCCGGCGCGATGTGCGGCCTTTCCGGCGCGCTCTACGCCAACCACATCAGCTACATCACGCCCAACCTGATGAGCTGGCAGCAGTCGGGCGACCTCATGTTCATGGTCATCCTCGGCGGCATGGCGACCACCTCGGGCCCGGTGATCGGCGCCTTCGCGCTGCTGCTGCTCGAGGACCTGCTGGCGGGCTGGACGCAGCACTGGCAGGTCATCCTCGGGCCGCTGCTCATCCTCTCGGTGATCTTCTTCCGTCGCGGCCTCGCCGGCATCTTCTACAAACCCGATGCTTGAAGTCGCCGCCCTGACGAAGAGCTTCGGCGCGCTGCGCGCGACCGACGGCGTGACGCTGAAGATCGAGGAAGGCGAGACCCACGCCATCATCGGCCCGAACGGCGCCGGCAAGACGACGCTGATCAGCCAGCTGGCCGGCGACCTGCGCCCCGACGCCGGCTCGATCCGCTTCGCCGGCGAGGACATCACCGCCCTGCCCGCGCCGCGGCGCGCCCGCCGCGGCCTGGCGCGCTCGTTCCAGATCACCAGCATCTACCGCGAGTTCACCACGCTGCAGAACGTCGCCCTGGCGGTGCAGGCGCGGTCGGGCCACAGCTTCCGGTTCTGGCGCCGCGCTCATGCCGACGAGTCGCTGCTTTCTCCTGCAAGACAAATTCTGGAGGAAGTCGGGCTGCAGGAGCGGATGCATGTCCTCGCCGCCAACCTCGCGCACGGCGAGCAGCGCCAGCTCGAGGTGGCGATGGCGCTCGCGACCCGACCGCGCCTGCTGCTGCTCGACGAGCCGATGGCCGGCATGGGCGCCGAGGAATCGCAGCGCATGATCGCTTTCCTCGCCACTCTCAAGCGCAAGCACACCATCATCCTGGTCGAGCACGATATGGACGCGGTGTTCCGCCTCGCCGACCGCATTTCGGTACTGGTCTACGGCCGCGTGATCGCCACCGACGTGCCGGAACGGATCAAGCTGAACGACGAAGTCCGCAGGGCGTACCTCGGCGAGGAAGCCTGATGCTCGAAGTCGCCAACCTCGAGACCGCGTACGGCCGCAGCCAGGTGCTGTTCGGAATTACCTTGAAAATCGACCAAAGCGAAGTCGTGTCCCTTCTCGGCCGCAATGGCATGGGCAAGACGACCACCGTGCGCTCGATCATGGGCATCACCGCTCCCCGGGCGGGCCGGATTTCCTTTCACGGCAAATCCCTGTTCGCCCTTCCCAGCTACCAGATCGCCAAGAGCGGCATCGGTCTCGTCCCCGAAGGCCGGCAGATCTTTCCCAACCTCCTGGTGCGCGAGAACCTGGTCGCCACGGCGACCAAGGGCCCGTGGACCCTGAAAAGGGTCTACGAATTGTTCGGTCAGCTGAAAGAGCGCGAGAACAACTACGGCAACCAGCTTTCCGGCGGCGAGCAGCAGATGCTCGCCATCGGCCGCGCGCTGATGACCAACCCGAAGCTGCTGATCCTCGACGAGGCGACCGAGGGCCTGGCGCCGCTGGTGCGCGCCGAGATCTACCGCTCGATCGAGAAGCTGAAGGCCGAGGGGCTGTCGATCCTGATCATCGACAAGGACGTGAAGGCGCTATCGCGGGTGGCCGACCGGCACTACGTCCTGGAGAAGGGGCGCGTCGTCTGGAGCGGAACCAGCAGCGAGCTCTCAGCGAACCCCGAGATTCAGCACCGCTACCTGGGGGTTTAGGTCGCCGGCGCACTCGCCGGCGGCGATGCCGCGAATGAATGCCCAATGGAACGAGATGCCGGCCACGACCGCCAGGTGGAATATCTCGTGCGGACCGACGACACCCGCGAGCAGCACCGGCCAGCTCGCGAACTCCGCCAGCGCCCCAGCGGTATAGGCGAGCGCTCCCCAGACCAGCGGCAGGACGAAGCGCACGCCGAAACGGCGCGCAAGAGCAACGGTGGAAATCAGCCCCAGCCAGCCGAGGCCGAGGTACATCAGCAGCCCGAGCCACAGCGGCACGGTATCGAAGTACACCGTCTTGAGCGTGAGCCCGATGATCGCGGCGCCCCAGATCCCCGCCAGCAAGTGCCAATGCCACCGGTCGCGCAGCAGGATCGCGTGGACCGGCGTGAAGCTGCCGGCGATGAGCACGAATATCGCGGCGTGGTCGAGGCGCAGCAGCACGCCGCGCGCCGCCGTTTCCGGGGTCAGCAGGTGGTAGACCCCGCTCAAGGACAGCAGCAGCACGCAGGAAAAAGCGAACACCACGAGCGAAATCACGCGTCGCGCGTCGCCGCGGCCGCTGGCGATCAGGAAGGCGCTCAGGATTGCGAAGATCACGGCCGCTGCGAGGTGGGTCAGCGAGCTGACGGGATCGCTGAATCCCGGAATGGACAACATCGAACATGGTACTAAACTACTGACATGAAGCGCGAAAACGTCATCGGCCGGGCGAACGTCGAGGACACTCCCGAGCTCGAGGCCTACTACCGCGCGCTCGAAGGCGAGGAGCTGGGCGCGCTCTGGAACGTCGCGAACGAGATCGAGCCCTGGTACCCGCAGCCGAAATCGGTGCCGGCTCACTGGAAATGGGAGAAGGTCGAGCCGTTCGTGCGCAAGGCCGCCAACCTAGTCTCGGCCGAGAAAGCCGCGCGCCGCGTCGTGATGCTGGTTAACCCCGGCCGCAAGGAATGGAGCGCCGCCGCCGGCCTTCTCTATACCGGCGTGCAAGTGATGAACCCCGGCGAATCGGCTTCTGCCCACCGTCATCAGGCCAGCGCGCTGCGCTTTGTCATGGAAGGCCGCGGCGCCTACACCATCGTCGATGGCGAACGCCTCGAGCTCGGAGCGCGGGACTTCGTGCTCACGCCCAACGGCACCTGGCACGAGCACGGCGTCGATGCGAGCGGCACGCAGTGCGTCTGGCAGGACGGGCTCGACATCCCGCTCATGAACTCTCTCGACGCGAATTTCTACGAGGTGCATCCGAAAACCAGGCAGACGCCCTCGAAGCTGTCTCGCAAGAACTGGAAGAAACCCTACTCGCCCGTTTTCCTCTACAAATGGGACGAGAGCTACAAGGCGGTGAAGAAGCAGAAAATCTTCGAGTACCGCAATCCACTCACCGGCGGCCCGGTCATGCCGACCATGGGAGCGCGCCTCGACCTCATCAAAGGTTCTTCTTCTTCGATTCGGCATACGGGCAGCGTCATCTACCAGGTCGCCTCCGGCCACGGCTGGTCGGAGATCGGCGGCAAGCGCTTCGAGTGGGAAGAGAAGGACATCTTCTGCGTGCCGTCGTGGACGCAGTATCGCCACGGCGCCACCAAGGAAGCGGTGCTGTTTTCGTTCAACGATCTCCCGGCGATGAAGGCACTGAGCTTGTATAGGGAAGAGAAGGAATGATCAGCCGCGAGCAGAACGAGCTGATGACGCGCATCGGGCCGGGCACGCCCGCCGGGAAGCTGCTGCGCCGCTACTGGCAGCCGGTGGCGCTGGTGGACGAGATGAAGGGCGAAAGACCGGTCAAGGCGGTTCGTCTTTTTTCCGAAAATCTCGTTCTCTACAAGACGAACAACGGTTATGCATTGATGCAGCGTCATTGCCCCCACCGGGGAGCCGACCTGGCGTTTGGGCGCATCGAACCCGACGGTCTGCGCTGCTCTTTCCACGGCTGGAAGTTCGACGGTGCGGGAAAGTGCATGGAGACGCCGGCCGAGCCGGAAGGCAGCCGGCTGTGCGAGCACATCAAGACCGTCTCGTATCCCGTGGTCGAGAAGAGCGGCCTCCTGTTCGCGTACCTCGGCGAAGGCGCTGCGCCGGCCTTTCCACACTTCGACTGCTTCGTCGCGCCCGACGCCTACACCTTCGCCTTCAAGGGCTACTGGGACTGCAACTGGCTGCAGGCGCTGGAAGTCGGCATCGATCCGGCGCACGCCTCGTGGCTGCACAAGTATTTCGAGGACGAGGACACGGCGGGAAGCTACGGCAAGCAGTTCCGCGGCATGCCGGCGGATTCGGACCTGCCGATCAGCAAGGTGCTGCGCGAGCACGACCGGCCGGAGATCCGCGTCGAGCGCACCGAATACGGCATGCGGCTGCAGACCTTGCGCAAGATCAGCGACGCGCAGACGCACATCCGCGTCACCAACATCCTCTTCCCGCAGGCCTTCGTCATCCCCATGAACGCCGAGATGACGATCACCCAGTTCCACGTCCCGGTCGACGACAACGGCTGCTACTGGTATTCGATCTTCACCAGCTTCGCCGGCCCGGTCGACAAGGAGACGATGCGCAACCAGCGCCTCAGGACCTACCCGGCGCCCGACTACAAGCCCGTTTTCTCGCGCGCCAATGCCTGGGGATTCAGCGCCGAGGAGCAGAGGTTCAAGACCTTCACCGGCATGGGCTTCGATATCAACATCCACGACCAGTTCGCCTGCGAGTCGCAGGGCGTGATCGCCGATCGCACCAAGGAGAACCTCGGCACGACCGACAAGGGCATCGTTCTCTACAGAAGAATTCTTCTTGATTTGATAAAAAAGAATGAAGCCGGGCAGCTGCTGGTGAAGGCGGACTTCTCCGGGCCGCCGACCATCGACGGCATCGGCCCGAGCACGAAGATCGACGAGTATTGGAAATCCGCCGACGAGAAGCGCCGCAAGCAAAGTCAGTGGGCAGCTTGAAGCTCGACGGGTTAAAGCAGGTGCGGTTTTCGTTTGCCGATCAGCACGGCGTGCTGCGCGGCAAGACGCTGGCGGTCTCGGAAGCGAAGGCGGCGATGGAGCGCGGCGTCACGCTCACCAGCACGCTGCTCCTCAAGGACACCTCGCACAAGACCGTCTTCCCGGCCTTCACCCCCGGCGGCGGCGTCGGCATGCCGGAGCTGCAGGGCGCGGCCGACATCCTGATGATGCCGGACGAGTCGACGTTCCGCGTCCTGCCCTGGGCGAAGGACACGGGCTGGGTCCTCTGCGACCTCGCGCTGCAGGACGGCAAGCCGGTGCCCTACGACACTCGAAGCATCCTGAAGAAATCCATTGCCAAATTGGGCGAGCATCAGCTCGTCGTCGGCCTGGAGATCGAGTTCCACGTCTTTCGCATCAGGGATCCGCGCCTGCAGCCCGCCGACGCCGGACAGCCGGGCAATCCGCCCGACGTCGAGCTCCTCACCGGCGGCTACCAGTACCTCACGGAGAACCGGTACGACCTGCTCGACCCCGTTTTCCAGATTCTTCGCGAAAACCTTTCTGCCCTGGAGTTGCCGCTCCGTTCCTTTGAAATCGAGTTCGGACCGAGCCAGCTCGAGGTGACGCTCTCGCCGCTCCCCGCCCTCGCCGCCGCCGACGCAATGGTGCTGTTCCGCAGCGCGGTGAAGCAGGTCGCGCGCCGCCACGGCTACCACGCCACCTTCATGTGCCGGCCGAAGCTGCCGAACGTGATGTCGAGCGGCTGGCACCTGCACCAGTCCCTCACCCGGAACGGCAGGAACGCTTTCGTTTCGGAAAAGGAAGACCTGTCCGAGACCGGCCGGCATTGGCTCGGCGGGCTGCTCGGCCATGCGCGCGGCGCCTGCGCCTTCAGCACGCCGACCATCAACGGCTACAAGCGCTACCGCCCCTACTCGCTCGCGCCCGACCGCATCGTCTGGGGCAAGGAGAACCGCGGCGCGCTGCTGCGGGTCATCGGCGGGCCCGGAAACGCGGCGACGCGGATCGAGAACCGCATCGGCGAGCCGGCGGCGAACCCCTATCTCTACATCGCCTCGCAGATCTGGTCCGGCCTCGACGGCCTGGCGGCGCGGCCGAACCTGCCCCGCTCGGCCGACACGCCCTACGAGGCCAAGGCCGACCTCCTCCCCCGCACGCTCGACGAGGCGCTCGAGGCGCTGCGAAAGGACAAGGCGCTGCGCGCCGGATTCGGCGATACTTTTGTCGACTACTTCTGCCGCATCAAGGAAGCCGAGATCGCCCGCTTCAACCTGGAGGTGAGCGATTGGGAACACCGCGAATATTTCGATCTGTTCTGAAGGAGTGATCATGGAAATGCGTCCGCTCGGCAAGAGCGGCATCAAGGTCTCGGCCGTCGGCCTGGGCCTGATGTCGATGTCGGGCATCTACGGCAACGCCAGCGACGACGAGTCGATCCGCGTCATCCACCACGCGCTCGACAAGGGCATCAACCACCTCGACTCCTCCGACATGTACGGCTGGGGGCACAACGAGACGCTGCTCGGCAAGGCGCTCAAGGGCCGGCGCGAAGGTGTGATCGTCGCCACCAAGTTCGGCCAGACCAAGGACGCCGACGGCAAGCAGGGCGTGAACGGCAAGCCGGAGTACGTGATGCAGGCCTGCGAGGCGAGCCTCAAGCGCCTGGGCATCGACGTCATCGACCTCTACTACCAGCATCGCGTCGACACCAACACGCCGATCGAGGAGACGGTCGGCGCGATGAAGCGCCTCGTCGAGCAGGGCAAGGTGCGCGCGATCGCGCTTTCCGAAGCGGCGCCGGCGACCATCCGCCGCGCGCACAAGGTGCATCCGATCGCCGCGGTACAGAACGAGTATTCGCTCATGTACCGCAAGGACGGCGAGGAAACGCTGGCCGCGTGCCGCGAGCTCGGCATCGCGCTCGTCGCCTACGCGCCGCTCGGCCGCAGCATGCTGACCGGCTCGGTCAAGGGCAAGTCGGACCTGCCCGAGGGCGACCGGCGCCTCGCGCATCCGCGCTTCCAGCCCGAGCACCTCGACGCCAACGTCAAGATCGTCAAGCGCCTGGAGGAGATCGCGGCGCAGAAGAAGTGCACGCCGGCGCAGCTCGTGCTCGCCTGGCTGCTGGCGCAGGGCAAGGACGTGATCCTGATCCCCGGCACGAAGCGCAAGCAGCGCGTCGAGGAGAACCTCGCCGCGCTCGACATCAGGCTGTCTTCGGCCGAGATCGAGAAGATCTCCGCCGTCGCGCCGGTCGGCGCCGCCTCCGGGCCGCGCTACCCCGCGGAAGGCATGAAGCGCGTCTACCTGTAGGTGAAAGCCTGGAGGCTGGGCTGGTACGACAGCGGAAGATGGCTGCTGCTCGCCACCCTCTGGTCGCTGCAGTACATCTTCATGCGCCTGGCGGTGCCGACCTTCGGCGCTGGCATCGTCGCCGACGGCCGCGCCATCTTTTCGGCGCTGTTCCTCGTCCCCTGGATGCTGTTCGTCCTGCGCCAGGACATCGGCCTGCGGCTGCACTGGCGCGACTATCTCTGGGTCGCGCTGGTCAACAACGTCTTTCCCTTCCTCTGCTTCGCCTACGCGGCGAGCGGCATTCCGGCCAGCTACCTGGCGGTGGTGAACGGCATGGTGCCGCTCTGGAGCGCGGTGATCGCCGCGCCGGTGCTGAAGGAGCCCCTCGGCGCGCGGCGCATCGCCGGCTTCATGCTCGGCGTCGCCGGCGTGGCGCTGATCGTCAACCTCGGGCCGATCGAGCTCGACGCGCACGCCATTTCCGCCGCCATCGCCGCCATGGCGGGCGCATTCTTCTGGGGTTGGGCGGGCGTCGTCATCCGCCAGCGCACCGGCCGCGTGCCGGCGATGGGCCTCGCCACCGGCTCGATCCTCTTCTGCATGGTGATCCTCTCGCCGGCGTGGGTTCAGGTGCCGCCGCCCTCGACGTGGACACCGGCCGCGGTCGGCGGGGTGATCGCGGTCGGCCTCCTCTGCAGCGGGCTCGCCTACCTGCCCTTCTTCACCCTGGTGCGCGACATCGGGCCGACGCGCACCCTCACCGTCGGCCTCGCCGTGCCGGTGCTGGGGATTTTCTGGGGATGGCTGCTGCTGGGTGAGACGGTTACGCTGCCGATGCTGCTGGGGGCTGGGCTTGTTTTGCTGGCGCTCGGGCTCGTGATGCGGCACTGAGCGCGCGCTTGCCCTGCTGCTTCGCCCAGCGCAGGAACGGCCACGCCGCAATTGCCAGCGCGCCCGCCTTGCCGGTGGCGAACACCAGCGTCTGCACCGTCAGCCGATCCTTCCAGAGGCGGCTCATCATCGAGTTGTTGGCGTCGGTGAAAGAATCCATCCATTGCACGCCCGGCAGCTGGTGCAGGTTGCGGATGCGCGCCACCTCGGCGAGGATTCCCGGCGAAAACTTGGCGAACGCTTCGTCGTAGGCCGGCTTGAAGGCGTACGAGCCTTCGCCGGCGATGAACCCCGTGCAACGGCCGAGCGGCTTGCTGTCGAAGTCGACGCCGACCATCTCCAGCCGCCCGCGCTGGTGCGCGGCGGTAAACGTCTCGGTCAGAAAGCGGCGATTCGCTTCGCTGCAGGCCATCGCCGTGCCTTCCTTGCCCTTCCAGCCCGATGCCTCGAGCTTCAGGAACTCGTCGATCCAACGGCCGATGTCTTCGCCGGGCGCGAGCGCGACTTGCGTCAGCGTGCCCTGCTCCTTCAGCCGTTTCTCCCGCCGGCGCAGCTCCTGGCGCTCCTTGCGCGGGATGAATTCATTGACGTAGGTCTCGCCGTCCTTCGCCCGCCGCAGCACCGGCCGCGCGTAGCCGTCGAGCACCAGCGGCTTGATGCCCGCCGCCTTCAGCGCCGCCATCAGGGCGTCGTTGAACGGACCCTCGCTCGGGATGTACTGCAGCCCGGCGAGCGAGGTGCCCTCGCCGTCCGCCTGCAGCCATCCGATCAGGGCCGCCAGCGTCTCGACCGCGCCGTCGGCGCGGACGAGCGGCGTGCAGAGCAGGCAATGGCGGTGGCGCCACGAAGACAGCGCCGGCACCGGCAGCCCCTTGAACCCACTCGAGCGCTCCAGCGGCAGCACCGCATCCAGCCGGTCGCCGTGCCAGACCGTAACCAGGCGGAAGCTGCGCTCCAGCCCGAAAGCCTCCAGGGCCGGCAGCAGCATCCAGGGCTCGTAGAAGGGGTTCGGCTCGATCGCCGCCGCGGCCATGTTCTCCCAGGACGGGACGATCGCGGCCATGGCCTCCAGGCCGGCCAATACCTTGACGGAGCGGGTCACCCCGCCGTTTTACGCGCTAACTGTTTTAAGACCGATGAAAGCCCCTAGGCCGACCGGCAGGGACGGCTCAGTCAGGCACCCTCTTGAACCCTTGCATGCCGGCAGCGTTCAAGCACCTCTCGAAGTCCCGCGTTCTGGCGGTGCTGGTCAGACCGCCGCCGGGACTTTTGTAGCAGTACCACCTCTCGCCTTTGTCGTTGGCGAGCGTTGCAGACTCGCTGGCGCACCCGGCGGTAACGGCCAGGAACGTGGCCAGCAGGATCGTTCTCACCCCTTGCGATCTCGTGGTCCCAGGAGAAACCAGAGGATCAAGCCCAGCAGCGGCAGCAGCAGCACTACGAGTATCCAGACCAGTTTCTTCCCGTTCGAAGCGGAGCTTTGGAAAATGTTGATGATCGCCCAAATATCTCCGGCGAGTACGAGAAGGCCAAAAATACCGCCATATCCGAAGTCCATCATTTTTGCTCCTTCCTGTTACGTGAGAGCTGCAAGGAATTCTCGAATCCTACGCGCATTCGCACCGAGATCGCTGCGCCCGACACGCGATTTCGAGCGCATGTCGACGCGACTTCCGGCGCCCGAGGACGTGATGCGGATCACCACGTCGTCCTTGAAGCCGAACCAGCGCGTGGTGACCACGGCTTCGATTCTTCCCGCGCTTTCATCGAGCGCCGTGATTTCCCAGCCGCGGCCCCTGGCGATTTCCGCCGCGCGGGCGAATGCCTGCGTCGGCGGCAGCGCGAGCTCGAGCGGACGCAAGTCCGGATAGCCGATCTGCTGCAGCTCGGCAAAATGGCTCTCGTACGGTTTCGGCGGCGAGAATTGTGGCAACCGCTCGGCGTCGGTGGTGATGTCGTTAATGTAGGGCAGCGTCTTCACGCGGCGCAGGTACTCGAGCGGCACCGCCGCGCTCGCGGCGCCCAGCATGAGCGCCGCGACCAGGACCGGAGCCGAGCGCACGCGCAGGCGCGGCGACGCGAGGCCAACGATCGCCGCGCCGGCCGCGGCAAGGCCGACCAGGAGCGCGCCGGCGAACATGCCGAACCCGACCCGGAAGGGCCACAGGCCGGCGCGCGTGCCGGGACCCGAGATGACAAGGAGGAGGACCGCGAGCGCGGCCAGCGCGAGCGTAATGCGTTTGTGCCGCACCGCGGAGCGTCAGCCTTCGACTGGAAGGACGTGGATGCGGTACTCGTGGCTGAGCTTGCGCTTGCGGACAGGGTCGTCGAGCTCGATGCGGAAGACATCAGCGGGGCGGATGCCGCCCTTAGCGGCCAAGGTGCCGCAGAACATCGCCCAACCGCTTTTCAAAGGATGTCGACTCATCAGATCTTCCGGGGCGCGCATCGCCGTTATCGGCCCCTCCTGGTAGAGCTTGCCGTCCGCCCAGGAGCGAAGGACGAGCTTGTCCCAGTGCGGCTTCACCTCGTCGTAGCGCCACGCGTCCTTGGCGATCGGCTTCTCGCAGAGCTGCTTCGAGAGCGAGACGCCGATGGTCTCGGCCTTGCGATCGGTGTGGTCGGAGCCGACGGTAACCCACATGCCATCAGGCTTCGAAAGCAGGACGAACTCGACCTCGCCGCTTGTGTCCGGTCCGGAAACCTGGATTGAATTTGCGTAAGTGATGAGAGAAGCGGCGACGCGATAGAAGATCGGCGTGGTCTTGGGCGGCTTCACGCCGATCTCCGCCAGCTCCATGATGTGCTTCTTCAGTTGCGCTTCATCGCGCCCGGTCCAGCCGGCGATGACGACATTGTTGAATTCCATCACGCCACCTTCTTCATCGCCGCCGCCGTGGGCACGTCGTAGCTCGCCATCAGGTCCTCGACGACCTTGTGGTACTCGGTCCAGGGCGCTTCGCGGAAATTGTGGTTGCGCACGATGAAGGACGCGCCGGCGTAGAACTTCTCGTACTGCAGGTGCCGGCCGGCGAACTCGGAGCCGATCAGGTCCCAGGCGAGCTTGTAGAGCTTCATCCGCTCCACCGCCCCGATCTGCGGCGTCTGCCAGTACTTCTCGAACAGCTCCCTCAGCTTGGGATCGTGCATCACCGTCACATCCGCGGGCATCTGGAAGACGCCGCCGCCCACCAGCTCGCGCAGCGCGTCGATGATCGACGAATGGCTCTCGGTGCACCAGTTGAGCGCCGCGTACATGTAGCGCCGGTTGAAGGTCTTGTACCCCGCCGGCCAGTCCTCGGCATCCTGGATCTGTCCCGCGATCATGCCGCCGAGCGCCGCCTCGAGCGCGGCGAAGCGCCCGAGAACCTCGCGCACCGCCGGCACTTCGTTGGCGCCGGAGGAGTGCGCGATTTTGCTCGCCAGGCCGACGATGAGCTGCATCTTGGCGTGGAAGCGCACGTTCGACTGGTGGTTGCCGTAGCAGTGTCCGGCGGTGCGGATGTAGATCTCGCGCGCGAGAATCGCATCCATGTGCACGAACACCCGCTCCCACGGCACCTTGACGTTCTCGCACATCACCATCGAGTCGGTCTCGTCGAAGCGCCAGGCGAGCGGGTTGTCGAACTCGCAGCGCGCGTGCAGCTCGAAAGGCTTCCTCGACCAGAGGGTGACGCCGGGCGTGCCCGTCGGAATGGCGCAGGTGACCGACTCGGCGAGCTGCGTCGGCGCGAGCGGCAGCAGGTTGCCGATCCACAGCTCGTTGGCGAACACCGCGCCGGTGGCGAGCATCTTCATGCCCGAGACGACGAGGCCGTCGTCGTCCTCGCGCACCACGCGCAGCGACGGCACCGGGATGTTCTGCTTCTGGTAGAAGTCCGGGTTCCTCGCCGCCTGCGGCGGCAGCACGGCATACACGCCGTAGAGGTCCTCGCGGCGCATCTTCTCGTAGTAAGCGAGCAGGTTCTTCTCGTATTTGCCGAAGACCGAAGCGTTCATCGCCATGCCGGTGACGAAGCTCGCCACGTGGTCGGGCGAGCGGCCGAGCAGGCCGTGGCTCATCGTCGCGATGGCCCGGTGCAGCTCGGTCCGCTTGACGAGATCCTCGCGCGTCTTCGCTCTCAGGAAGTAGGTGCTGGATCGCTCGCCGTTCTCCTCGAAGGAAAAGCGGGACTTCATGTCGTAGATGGCGGCGATCGAGCGAGCGGCATTGCGGAACGCGGGATGCGAGGTGACGTCGTCGACGCGCTCGGAGCCGATGTAGACGACGCGGCCGTCGCGCAAGGATTCGAGGTGCTGGGCGCCGGTCTTAAGCATAGTAGTGAATCTCGTGGAGGATGCAGCCGTTGCGCGAGGTGAACGGGCCGTGGTGCACGCCCGGCGGCCGGCAGGCATAAGTCGGCGCAAAGCACTGCTGCCCGCCCTTGCCGCGCGTGTCGTTGCCCACCACCAGGTCGCCCTGCACCACATAGACCTCTTCCCAGTGGTCGTGCACGAAGGGCTCGGTGGAGAAGGCGCCGGCGTCGATCTTCAGCAGCCGCGTGCGGCTGCCCTTTTTTTTCTTCTCGTCCAGGTCCGAGGCGAGGATCTTCTGCCAGAACCCCGGCGGATAGCCCTCGGGCCGCTCCCAGCCGGTGACGAGATCGACGTTGACGAATTCGAGATGCTGCTTCGGTTTCATGGCCATACCTCCTCGCTCTTCATCGCCTGATGGGTCACGGTACCTTCGTACGTCATGAATCGCTTGAAGTCTTCCCTCGCTTCGGCGCGCGCGGGAGAAGCGAACGCCGCGTTCATCGCTTCCTCGCGATAGCGGCGCAGGAAGGCGCCCAGGTCGGCGGCGTCGATGTCGTAGCGCACGAAGTAGGAGACGCTCATGCCGCCTCCCGTTTCAGGTAGTCGAGCAGCGCCACGGCGCGGTCGCCGCAGGCGACGAGGTCGCTGGCGAGCGCGCGCAGGGCGCGAAAGCGCTTCGCGTCGAGGGATTCGAACAGCACGTCGTTGATGCGCCGCTGATAGGGCGCCAGACGCTCGAGCAGCGCGTCGGACTTCGAATTCATTTTTAACAGAACTTTTCTTCCATCGGCAGGGTCGGCCGCCTTGTCGAGGATCCCTGCCGCGGCGAGCTTGTTGGCCTCGATGGTGATGAAGGCCCCCGAGCGGTGCAGCCGCGCCGCCACCTCGCCGATCGACAGCCCCTCGGCGCGCGACACCAGCATCAGGATCTCGTACTGCACGCCGGAGACGCCGGCAATGGCGGCGAAGGCGTCGCGGCAGGCGTCGAGCTTGTGGCCATAGGCGATCAGGTCGTGGATCAGGCCGCGGAATTCGGCGTCGGAGCCGCCGACCAGCAGCGCCGGGCGGGAAACGGTTGGCGGCTTCTTGCGGGACCTGGGCATCGCCGGCGATTGTCTGCCGGGCTAATTGCCTTTGTCAATTAGCTTTCTTGGTTAGCAGCTTGACCAGGTCGGCGGTCGGCATCGGCCGCGCGAAGAGATAGCCCTGCGCCCGCTCGCAGCGCATCAGGCGCAGGAAGGTGGCCTGGTCCTCAGTCTCGACGCCCTCGGCCACCACCGTGAAGCCGAGGCTGTGCGCCATCTCGATGATGGTGCGCACGATGGTCGCGGCGCTCGGGTCCTGGTTGACGTTGGCGACGAAGGAGCGGTCGATCTTCAGCGCGCCGACCGGGAAGCGCGTCAGGTACGCCAGGCTCGAGTAGCCGGTGCCGAAGTCGTCGATGGCGATGCGCATGCCGGCGTCGCACAGCGAGCGCATGACGCGGATCGCGTGGTCCGGGTCCTGCATCACCTGGCTCTCGGTGATCTCCAGCTCGATCAGCGCCGGCGCGACGCCGGCTTCCTTCACCAGCGCCTTGATGCGCGCGTCGAGGTCCTGCATGCGGAACTGGCGCGCCGACAGGTTCACCGCCACCGGGCCGGTCTCCAGGCCCGCGGCCTGCCAGGCCTTGATGTCCTTGCAGGCCTGCTGCAGCACCCACTCGCCCACCGGCACGATGAGGCCGGTCTCCTCCAGCACCGGGATGAACTCCATCGGCGAGACGAGGCCGCGCTCGGGATGCTGCCAGCGGATCAGCGCCTCGGCGCCGTCGAGACGCCGGGTGGCAAGCTCGTATTTCGGCTGGTAGTAGAGGACGAACTCCTCGCGCTCGAGGGCGCGGCGCAGCTCTACGCCGAGCAGCGCTCGCGAGCGCGAGCGCTGGTTGATCTCGGCGGTGAAGAACTGGAACGTGTTGCGGCCGGCCTGCTTGGCGCGGTACATGGCCGCGTCGGCGGCGCCGATGAGTGATTCGGCATCGCCGCCATCGCCGGGATAGGCGGCGATGCCGATGCTCGCGCTGATGAACACCTCCTGGCCGCGGATCTCGAAAGCGGCGCCCAGGCGGTCGTTGATCTTCTGCGCCACCAGCGCCGCGTCCTCCAGCTTCGCCATGTCGGCGAGGATGACGGCGAACTCGTCGCCGGAGATGCGCGCCACCGTGTCGCCGGAGCGCACGCACGCCTGCAGGCGCACGGCGACTTCCTTCAGCAGGTCGTCGCCGCCGGCGTGGCCGAGGGTGTCGTTGACCATCTTGAACTCGTCGAGATCGACGAACAGCACGGTCAGGCTGGCGTTGCGCCGCTTCGCCAGCACGATCATCTGCGCGAAGCGGTCGGCGAGCAGGGCGCGGTTCGGCAAGCCGGTGAGCGAGTCGAACTGCGCCAGGAAGGCGAGCCTGCCCTCGCTGTCGATCCGCTGCAGGCCGGCGGAGAGGACGCTCGCCGCCGCCTCGACGAAATTGAGCGCTTCGGCGGCGACGGTCTCTGCGTCGCGATAGCCGACGCACAACACGCCGCGCGTGGCGCGCTCGCCGCGCACCGGAACCAGGGCGACGCTGCGCAGGCCCTGCGCCCAGGGAAAAGCCAGCTCCGCGCCGCGCACCACCCGCGGCTCGCCGCCGCGCAGGACCTCGAGCAGCAAATCGCCCGGCGCCCGCGCCGCAGCGCCGCCGGCAGGGGCTTCTTCGGCGCCGACCAGCGCCCGCAGCACCAGCTCGCCCTCGCCGGCGCCAGGCTCGATGTAGGCGACGGCGTCCGCGGCCAGGCCTTCGAGCACGTTTTGCACCGCCTCGGTGATGAGATCGGTCGGCTCGCGCTTGGCGAGCGCCGACTGGCCGAAGCGCGCGATGCGCTCCTGGTGGCGCAGGTAGCGCGCCTGGCGCTCCTCGGCGAGCTTGCGCTCGCTGATGTCGCGAGAGATGGTGACGATGATCCAGCGCTCGCCTTCGCGCAGCGCCCGGCGGTGCAGCTCGCTGAAGCCGTGGCGGCCGTCCTTGGTGACGTAGGAGTTCTCGACGCGCACACCTTTGGAGCCGGCGGCGATCACCTCGTCGTACTCGCGCTCGAGCTCGTCCTTCGGCGTCGGCAGGACGTCCTGGGGACCGAGTTTCAGCACTTCCTCGCGGGTGTAGCCGAGCGACTTGCAGGCGACCTTGTTGGCGTCGATGAAGCGCAGCGTCGCCCGGTCGGTCAGGTAGATGGCGTCGAGCGACATGTCCATGGCGGCGCGGAACCGGCGCAGCTCTTCCTCGTCGCGCCGCTGCCGCGTCACGTCGCGCGAGGTGCCGCGGTAGCCGGCAAAGCGGCCCGCCTCGTCGAACACCGGCTCGCCGTCGACGGCGACGTAGTAGATGCTGCCGGAGCTGGCGCGATAGGCGTACTGCAGGTTGCGGAACGACTCGTGGCGCTCTACGCCCGCGCGGTACGCGTTCCAATCCATCGAGCCCTCGACGATCCCCGGCACCTCCCAGATGCGCCTGCCGAGGACCGCCGCGGCGGGCGAATAGTCCTCGACGGCGCCTTTGCCCTCGAACTTGGTGAAGCGGAACTCGGCGTCCTGCTCCCAGTACCAGTCCGAAGAGAGGTTGGTCAGGCTGCGAAAGCGCTGCTCGCTCTTGCGCAGCGCCTCGTCGGCGGCGAGGCGCTCGCTGATGTCGCGCAGGACGGCGACGATGATCCAGCGGCCTCCCGAGCGCACCGCGCGGCGCACCACTTCGGTGGGAATCGAGGTGCCGTCCTTGCTGTGCTGGGTGCTCATGATCCGCGTCGTCTCGCCGCTCGCGATCATCTCGTCGTAGGCGCGCTCGATCTCGCTGCGCGCCAGGGGCGTCACGTCCTGAGGACCGAGGCGCAGCATCTCCTCGCGCGTGTAGCCCATCCGCTCGCAGGCGGTGGCGTTGGCGTCGACATAGCGCAGCGTCTCGCGGTCGATCAGCAGGATCATGTCGGCGGAAGTGTCCATGGCGGCGCGGAAGCGGCGCAGCTCATCCTCGTCGCGATGCCTGGCTGCTTCGGCCTCCTTACGCTGCACGAACTGGCCGATCTGGCTGCCGATGACGCGGATCGCCTGCTGCAGGCCGTGCTCCGGCTGGCGCACGTCGCGGCTGTTGAAAGTGAGCACGCCGATCGTCCGGCCGTCGGCGACCACCGGGAAGACGAAAATGCCGTGCATGCCGCTGTCGCGGGAGAGCGATACGGTCGCGACACGCGCGTCGTCGCGCATGTCGGGAATCCAGATCGGCTCGCCACTCTGCCAGACGCGGCCCACCAGGCCGATGCCGAAGGGGAAGGACACCTCGCGCGAGGCATCGAGGTAGCGCCGCACGTCGGCGTCGTCCACGCTCCAGCCGACGCTGAAGCGCAGCACGCCTGCCTGCGCGTCGGGAACGAAGTAGCGGCCGCACTCCCAGCCCTCGGTCTCGCAGACGGCGCGGATGCCGCCGCGCAACGCTTCCTCGACGCTGTTCGACTCAGCGAGCGAGCGCGTCACCGAGTGCTCGAGGCCGCGCAGCTGCTCGGTGCGCTTGCGCTCGCTGATCTCCTTGCCGATGCCGCGGTAGCCGCGGAACTTTCCCGACTCGTCGAAGAAGGGCTCGCCGCTCACCGTCACCCACACCTGCTCGCCCGCCTCGCTGACGCGACCCAGCTCGAGATCATGGAACGGCTGGCGCGCCGCGAGCGCTGCCCGGTGAGCCTCCCAGCCGGCTTCGCTCATGTTGAAGTAGTGCTGATCCCAGCGGCGCTTGCCGAGGATGCGCTGGCGGCGGCCGGAATCGAGCCACTCCGGGCCGGAGTTGGACAGCACCGTGAAGCGGTGCTCCTCGTCCTGCTCCCAGTACATGTCGGAGGAAAGGCCGGTGAGGCTGCGGAAGCGCTCCTCACTCTGCGCCAGCTTGCGCTTGGCGACGCGCCGCCTGGCGTTGCTGCGGAAGTTCTCCAGCGAGAAGGCGATATTGTCGGCGAGTCGTTGCAGCAGCGCGGTGAGCTCCTCGCTGAAGGCGTTGCGCGAGGCGTGCTGCAGGGCGAACACGCCCGTGAGCTCGCCTTCGACTCGCAACGGGAACACCGCCGAGGAGCCGATCTGGTAGCCGCGGTCAAAGCCGCGGCGACCGGCCGTGCGCGGGTCGGACTGATAGTCGTTGACGACGGCGCGCTCACCGGTACGGCAGACGTGGCCGACGAGCCCCCGACCGCCGGGACTCTTCTCATCGACCGACGTCGTCACGCCTGCGATATGCGGCGTTGCGGGTCCACTCGCGGCGGCGCGCGACAGGCTCTTCGTCTGCGGGTCGACGACGAATACCGTGCCAAGCACGAAATCGCCGGCGCCGACGGCGATCTGGCAGGCACGCTCGAAAACCTCCTGCGGCGAGGTCGCACGCAGGATGGCTTCGTTCGCGGCGCCAAGCGCCCGGTACATGCGGGCGAGCCTTCCAGCGGCGTCCTCGGCGCGCTTTCGCTGCAGGAACTGCCCGACTTGGCTGCCGACCACCACCGCGGCCTGCAAAAGCCGCTCGTCGGGTGCGCGCACCTCGCGCGCATTGAAGATCAGCACGCCGATCGCGCCACCGCCGGCTGTGACAGGAAAGGCGAAGGCGCCGCGTATCCCGGAGTCCGTTCCGACCAGCCGCTCCTGGGTGCGCGCATCCTTGTGGAGGTCCGGCACCCACGCCGGTTCGCCGGATTGCCATACGCGACCACTGAGGCTGTTGGTCGGCGTGAACACCACGCTGCGCGAGGCCTCGAGGAACTTCTCGGTCCCGGCGCCCGGCGCTGCCCACGCCTCGAGCATGCGCAACTCGGATGCGGCAACGTCCGCGGCGAGATAGCGGCCGGCGTCCCACTTCTCCGTTTCGCAGATAGCGCGCAGCACGCCCTGCAGGCCCGTGGCGGCGCTGTCAGCCTCGGCCAGGCAGCGCGTCACCGCATGCTCCAGGCTTTTTAGCCGCTCCTCGCGCTTGCGCTCGCTGATATCGCGGCCGATGCCGCGATATCCTGTGAAGCGGCCGGCCTCGTCGAACACCGGCTCCCCGGAAAGCGACAGCCAGACGCTGTCGCTTTCGCCCGGGCGCTCCATCTCGAAGTCGTGGAACGGCTCGTGACGCTCGAGCTGGGCGCGATGCTTCGCCCAGTCGGCCTCGGTGAGGTTGAGCGCCGGCTGGTCCCAGCGGCGCGCGCCGAGGTACTTCGACGGGTCGAGGCCGAGCCTGTCGATGCTCGACATGAAGGTAAGGCGGAACTCCGCGTCCTGCTCCCAGTACCAGTCGGACGAGAGCGCGTTCAGGCTGCGGAAGCGCGCCTCGCTCTGACGGATGGCCTTCTCGGCGGCGATGCGCTCGCGCACGTCGCGCGAGACCGCGGCGATGATCCAGCCCGAGCCCGAGCGCAGCACGCGGCGCGTCGACTCGAACGGCAGCAGCGAGCCGTCCTTGCAGCGGTAGTGGCTGTTCATGCCGCGGGTCTGCGACGGGTCGGCGATGAACTCGTCGTAGGCCTTCTCGAGCTGCTCACGGCTGACCGGCAGGACGTCCTGCGGCCCCATCGCCAGCAGCTCCTCGCGGCCGTAGCCGAGCAGCTTGCAGGCGGTCTGATTGACGTCGACGAACCGCATCGTCTCGCGGTCGATCAGCACGATCATGTCGGCCGACTCGTCCATCGCCAGCCGGAAGCGGCGCAGATCGTCCTCGGCGCGCTTGCGCTCGGTGACGTCCCTGCCGGCGCCGCGGTAGCCGGTGAAGGCGCCCGCGGTGTCGAACATGGGCTCGCCGCTGATCGAGCGCCAGCGCTCGACGCCGTCGGCCTCGCGACGGGCGAACTCGAAATTACGGAACGGCCGGCGCGCGTCCATGGTCGCGCGGTGCGCGGCCCAGGCCTCGGCGTCGGGCCAGCTCGAGGGCAGGTCCCAACGCGTCTTGCCCATCTGGCCGGGATTGCGCGTCTGGCCGCGCGCGTTGCCCAGATCCAGCTTCACCACGCGGTGCTCGGCGTCGGACTCCCAGTAGGATTCGGTGGACAACCGGATCAGGCTGCGGAAGCGCGCCTCGCCCTCGCGCACGAGGCGGAAGGTGTTGGCCTGGATGGAGGCGAGCCGCACCAGGCGCTCGAGCGATGCGGCGCTGAGGGTATCCTTCGAAACGAAGTCGAACGCGCCGCCGTCCATGGCGCCGGCGTGCACCGCCGGGTCGGGGTCGCCGGAAAGGATGATGATCGGCTGCTCGCCGGCGCGCGACAGCGCGCCGAGCGTATCGAGGCCCTTGCTGTCCGGCAGGTTCAGATCGGTGACGACCAGGCCGAAGGATTCGGCCGCCATCTTCGCCAGCGCCTCGCGCAGGCTGGAAGCGACCTCGAGCCGGGATTGCACCCACGGCATGCGCCGCAGCTGCGCCCGCACCAGCTCGGCGTACGCGGTGTCGTCCTCGACCAGCAGGATGCTCACCGGCTCGCGCCAGACACGCTTGCGAGCGACGAACTGCTCGCTATCCATGGCTAGCGCCGCCCCGTGCGGCCGCCGCGGCGGCGCGCCGGACTAGTGCTCTTCGCGACGTCAGCATTCTGGCCGTCGATGTGGGCGGTGAACGCGGCGGCCGGCATCGGCCGCGCGAAAAGGTAGCCCTGCGCATGCTCGCAGCCGAGCTTGCGAAGGAAGTCGGCCTGCAAGCCGGACTCGACGCCCTCGGCGACGACGGTAAAGCCGAGGGTGTGCGCCATGTCGACGATCGTGCGCACGATGGTGGCATCGGCCTGGTCGGAAAGCACGTGGGCGACGAACGAGCGGTCGATCTTGAGGGAGGTGAGCGGAAAGCGGGTGAGGTAGGCGAGGCTGGAGTAGCCGGTGCCGAAATCGTCGATCGCCACCCGCAGGCCGGCATCGCCCAGCGCCCGCAGCACGCGCGTCGCGTGCTCCGGATCGTGCATCAGCTGGCTCTCGGTGATCTCCAGCTCGATCAGCGAGGGCGCGATGCCGGCGGCGTCGACGATGGCGCGGATGCGCGCGTCGAGGTCCTGCTGGCGGAACTGGCGCGCCGAGAGGTTGACCGCCACCGGCATCACCGTTCGCCCCGCAGCCTGCCAGGCCTTGAGGTCGCGGCAGGCGCGCTCGAGCACCCACTCGCCCACCGGCACGATCAGGCCGCTCTCCTCCAGCACCGGAATGAACTCCGCCGGCATCACCGTGCCCCGCTCGGGGTGGTTCCAGCGCAGCAGCGCCTCGGCGCCGCTCGCCTTGCCGGTCGCGAGATCGATCTTCGGCTGGTAGGCGAGCGAAAATTCGTCGCGCTCCAGCGCCCGGCGCAGCTCGATGCTGAGCTGGGCGCGCACGCGCGTGCGCTGGTTGATCTCGGCGGTGAAGAACTGGAAGGCGTTGCGGCCGGCCTGCTTGGCGCGGTACATCGCCGCGTCGGCGGCGCCGAGCAGCGATTCGGCGTCGGCACCGTCGGCCGGGAAGGTGGCGATGCCGATGCTGGCGGTGACGAAGACCTCCTTGCCCCGGATCGCGAACGACTCGGCGAGCTTGTCGATGATCTTCTGCGCCACCAGCGCTGCGTCGTCGGCGCGCGCCAGGTCGCCCAGGATGACGGCGAACTCGTCGCCGCTGATGCGCGCCACGGTGTCGCCCTGGCGCACCGACGCGAGCAGGCGGCGCGCGGTCTCCTTCAGCAGCTCGTCGCCCGCGGCGTGCCCCTGGGTGTCGTTCACCAGCTTGAAGTCGTCGAGGTCGATGAACAGCACCCCCAGCGGCGCGCCGCGCCGGCGCGCCAGCACGATCATCTGCGTGAAGCGGTCGCTGAGCAGCGCGCGATTGGGCAGCCCGGTCAGCGGGTCGAACTGCGCCAGGTAGGCGAGGCGCGCCTCGCTGTCGAGGCGGTGCAGCGCGGCCGAGACCATGCTCGCCGCGGCGCCGAGGAAGCGCATCTCCTCCGGCCCGAAGGCGCGCGGCTGCTTCGCCAGCGCGCACAGCGCGCCGCGCGCGCCGCGGTCGCCGGGAACGGCGACGATCGCCGCCGACTGATAGTGCTGCGCCCATTCGAAGGGCAGCGGGCCGCCGTCGTGCCAGGGCGCCCCGGCGACGACCGGCTCGGCCGTCGCGAGCACCTTGCCGAGCGCGCTGCCCGGCGGGCAGTGCGCCACGCTCGCCTCCGGCACCGACTCGGCGAGCCCGTCGACCCGCTTCAGCACCACCTCGCCCGGCGTGGCGCCGGGCTCGACGTAGGCGACCACGTCGCCGCTCAGGCCCTCGAGCACGCTCTGCACCGCCTGCTCGAGCAGCTCGGCGGGCTCGCGCTTGGCGAGCGCGCTCTGGCCCAGGCGGGCGATCTTCTTCTGGTAGCGCGCCTGGGCGGCGCGGCGCTTTTCGGCGCTGCGGCGCTCGGAAAGGTCGCGCGAGTTGATCACCACTACCTTGCCCTGCGGCGTATCGAGAATGCTGCGCCGGCTCTCCGCCGGGAAAGTGCTGCCGTCCTTGCGCCGGTATTCGGTGACGACGGTGTTGCTGCGCCCGGGCGCGGCGATCAGCTCGGTGAGCTCGGCGCGCAGGCTCTCGGCCGTCACGTCGGTGCGCACGTCCTGCGGATGCAGCTCGAGCAGTTCGTCGCGGCTGTAGCCGAGGTAGCTGCATACCGCCCGGTTGAAGTCGAGCAGCGCGCCATCGCGCAGGCGGAACAGGAACACCATGTCGGCCGAGGAATCGAGCGCGGTGCGGAAGCGCTGCAGCGCCGCCTCGCGCTCCTTGCGCTCGGTGATGTCCTCGAGCACCGAGATCTCGTGGGTCGGCGCGCCGGCGGGGTCGCGCGCCAGAGCGACGGTCAGCCCCAACCAGACCATCGAGCCGTCCTTGCGGAAGTAGCGCTTCTCGAAGCGCGCCGAGGCGAGCTCGCCCGCCCGCATGTACTCGCGCTGCAGATCGGTGACATCGCGGTCGTCGGGATGCGAAAGCTCCTTGACCGAGCGGCCGACGAGCTCCGCCTCGTCGTAGCCGAGCATCTCGCACAGGCGCCGGTTGACGCGCAGGAAGCGTCCATCGACCGCCACATGGGCGATGCCGGTGGCGGCGAGCTCGAAGGTCTCGCGGAACCGCGCCTCGCTCTCGCTCAGCGCGCCTTCCACCTCCTTGCGCTGCAGGAACTGGCCGACCTGGCTGCCGATGACGCGCGCCGCCTGCAGCAGCCGCTCGTCGGGCGGGCGAACCTCCCGGGCGTTGAAAAGGAGCACGCCGATCGAGCGCCCGCCGGCGGTCACCGGGAAGGCGAAGGCCCCGCGGATGTCCGATTCGGGCGTGAAGACACGCGGGCGCGCGCGCGGATCGTTTCGCACGTCGGCGATCCAGATCGGCTCGCCAGCCTGCCAGACGTGCCCGGCAAGGCCGACGCCGGGCTCTATCGTGATGCCGCGCGCGGCCTCGACCAGCTTTTCCAGCCCCGAGCCCGGCTCGGTCCAGGCCTCGACCAGGCGCAGCACGCCGGCGCCATCCGCGCGCAGGTAGCGGCCGCAATCCCATTGCTCCGACTCGCAGATCGCGCGCAGCACGGAGCGCAGCGCCGTCGCCTCGGTCTCGGCCTCGGCGAGGCAACGCGTGACGGCGTGCTCCATCGCCTTCGAATGCTCCTCGCGCCGCCGCTCGGTGGTGTCGCGGCCGACGCCGCGATAGCCGAGGAACTCGCCCCCCGGCCCGAATATCGGCTCGCCGCTGAGGGCGCGGTAGCGGCGCACGCCGTCGGCGTCGACGCGCTCGATCTCGAAGTCGTGGAACGGCTTGCGCGCATCGAGGGTCGCCCGGTGCGCCGCCCAGCCCGCCGCGTCGGGTCGGATCGACGGCCGGTCCCAGCGGGTCCTGCCGACGACGGGATCTCCCGTCGGCCGGTACCTCTGGTCGCGGGTGGTGTGCACCACGCGGTGCTCGGCGTCGGTCTCCCAGTAGAAGTCGGAGGAAAGCTCGACCAGGCTGCGGAAGCGCTCCTCGCTCTCGCGCAGCGCCTGGTCCGAGGCGATGCGCTCGCGGATGTCGCGCGAGATGGCGGTGATGATCCAGGTATCGCCGGAGCGCAGCACCTGGCGGCGCGACTCGAAGGGCAGCTGCGAGCCGTCCTTGCAGCGGTAGTAGCTGCGCAGGCCGGCGGACTGCGAGGGATCGGCGATCTGCCGGTCGTAGGCCTTCTCCAGCTCGGCGCGGCTCACCGGCAGCAGCTCCCAGGGCCACATCGCCAGCAGCTCTTCGCGCGTGTAGCCGGTGAGCTTGCAGATCGTGCCGTTGCAGTCGATGAAGCGCATCGTCGCGCGGTCGACCAGCACGATCATGTCGGCGGAGTTGTCGAGCGCGAGGCGGAAGCGCGCCTCGCTCTCCTTGTGCGCCTGCTCGGCGCGCCTCTGCGCCGTGACGTCGCGCGTGATGCCGAGCACCAGACGCTCGCCGGTCGTCTCGTCGCGCAGGGGCACGGCGCGCGTCTGCAGCCAGGAGCGCGTGCCCTTGAGGCCGACGACCTCGAACTCGAGGCCGCCCTCCTCGCCCAGGTCGGCGACGCGCTGGACCAGCGCCCGGAAGGCGTCGCGGTGCTCCGCGGCCACCAGCGGGAAGACGCAATGGCCGCGCACGACGTCGAGGCTGTCGGCCTCGATCATGCGCAGGCCGGCGGGGTTCATCTCGATCAGGTTGCCGTTGCGGTCGAGCAGCTTCACGCACTCGGGCTCGGCATCGACGATCGCCTGCAGCCGCGCCTGGCTGCGCCGCAGCGAGCGCACGGTGTCGGCCTGCACGGCCGCGAGGCGCACCAGCCGCTGGAAGGAGCCCTGGCTGAGCTGGGACTTGTGGACGAAATCGTAGGCGCCGCGCGCGAGCACGGCATCGCGCAGGTCGGGATCGTTGTCGGCCGTGGTGACGATGACTAGGGCGTTGCTGCCCTGGGTGACCGCCTCGAGCGTGGCCAGGCCCGAGGAGTCGGGCAGGTGCAGATCGATGATCAGCAGGTCGTAGGGGACGCCGGTGCTGAGATGCGCGCGCGCCTCCGCCAGGGTGGAGGCTTCATCCAGCCGAACCGCGAGGCCGCGCACGTTGCGCAAATACTGCGCGACGATCTCCGCGCAAACGCGCTCGTCCTCGAGCAATAGGACGCGCACGGCATTGGCTAATTCGCTGGGGCCCGACGGTAGAAGCATCCCCTCTCCCTCGTCTCGAAGGATACTCCGCCGGGCCAGCTAACGTATTGGCAAACTTACAGAAGATTGCCTTCAGCCGCCGGTAATAATTCCCGATTCCAGGCGCTGGCAGTAGTCCGCCACATCGCGCGGGCGGGTCCACCATACGCGGCCCGCGTGGGCGTGCTCGAGGCAATGCCGCAGCGCGGCGCGCAGGCGCCGCAGGCGGAACGGCTGGCCGAAAACGTAGGTATGCACTGACACGTTCATGACGAGCGGATGGCGCTCGCACTGATCGGCCATCTCGTCGAACTGATCGACGATCATGTCGCAAAAATCCGCCGCGTCCTGCTTGCGGTGGATGACGGCCTGGGAGTCGTTGAGCTCGATCGGATAGGGAACCGAGAGAATCGGCCCGGCGCGCGTGCGCAGCCAGACCGGCTGGTCATCCATCGGCCAGTCCATCACGTAGCGGTAGCCCAGCTCCTTCAGCAAGTCGAGGGTATTGGCCGTCTCGTATGCGCCCGAGCCCAGCCAGCCGGCGGGACGGCTGCCTTCGTGGCGCTCGATCGTCTCGGTCACCTCGCGCAGCAGGCGCTCTTCGTCGGGCTGCCACATGCCGCGCAGGTTTTCGGCGTTGGTGCGGCCGTGCGCGACCACCTCGTCGCCGCGCTTGCGGATCGCCGCCATCACCTGCGGCGCGTAGTCGTAGACCAGCGTGTTGGTGTTGTGCGCGACCGGCAGCTTCAGTTCGTCGAAAAGCTCGAGCAGCCGCCAGATGCCGATGCGGTTGCCATAGTCGCGCCAGGCGTAGTTGCGGTGCGTCTGCGGCTCGCCGGTCTTCGCCGGGTCGTGGCCGAGCCCGGCACCGAAAGCGAACCACTCGACATTGGTGGTGAGGACGAATGCCAGGCGCTTCCCGCCGGGCCAGCTGTAATCCTTTCTTTCAGTTAAAGGAACAAAATCGTAGCGACCGTGCTGCGGCAACAGCGCTCTAGTCAACTTTCGCTCCCGAAGCCTTCACTACCGGGCCGAGCTTGGCGATCTCCGCTTCCGTTCTCTTCTCGAATTCCTCCGGCGACATCGCCAGCGGATCGGCGCCGATGTTCTGCCATACCGGCTGCATCTCGGGCGAATGCACGGCCTTCGCGAACTCGGCGTTGAGCCTGCGCACCAGCGCGCGGTCCATGCCCTTGGGCGCGAGAATTCCCGAATACAGCACGATCTCGAAATTCGCCAGGCCCGACTCGACCATCGTCGGCACCTCGGGCGCCGCGCCGACGCGCTTCGGCGTGGTCACCGCCAGCGCGCGCAGCTTGCCGGCCCTGGAGTTGGAGACGGCGGGCGGCATGGTGGAGAAGACGAAGGTCACCTCGCCGCCGAGGATCGCCGCGGTGGCGGGGTTGCTGCCCTTGTACGGCACGTGCAGCACGTCGACGCCGGCCGCCGAGCGCAGCATCTCCGCCGCGAGGTGGACGATGGTGCCGTTCCCCGAGGAGCCGTACGAGTACTTGCCGGGATTCGCCTTCAGCAGCGCCAGCAGCTCCTTGACGCTCTGCGCCGGCGTCGAAGGGTGCACGACCAGCATGAGCGGCGTCGAGGCGACCATGGCGATGAAGGTGAAGTCCTTCATCGAGTCGTACGGCAGCTTCGCGTAGAGGTTCGTATTGATCGCGTGGGTGGTGATGTCCTGCAGCCAGATCGTGTAGCCGTCGGGCGCCGACTTGAGGATGAAATCGCCGGCGATGGTGGTGCCGGCGCCGGGCTTGTTCTCGACGATCACCGTCTGGCCGAGCTGCTTCGAAAGCGGAATGGCGATCGCCCGGCCGAGCACGTCGGAGATGCCGCCGGCGGCAAAGCCCACGACCATGCGCACCGGCTTGTTGGGGTACTCCTGAGAAAAAACATTTCCAGAGAGGAGTGCAAGAGACAAGACCATCCACTTCATAGCTTCATCTCCAGTGCGTACAGGCCGCCGGCGTGGCGGTCGACGGCGAAAACGATGCCGCGGTCGTCGACGAAAACGTCGTTGATCTGCGCCGTCGGACGGGACGAGCCCTCGGGCTGCGGCGGCACGTACCAGGCGACTTCGCTGGGCTGATACGGATCGCGCACGTCGTAGACCCGCACCCCCGCGTTGAAGAACGTGCCGAGCACGTAGTCCTCCGAGCGCCAGGCGCCGCGCACCGGCGGATTTTCGTGCACGTTGTGCGCGCCGCAGCGGCCGCCGGCGTGCAGCAGCGGCTTCACGCCGGTGACCGGCAAGGTCGAAACGCTGACCAAGTTCGTTTCGTCGCGCGCGTCGAGCAGCCAGACGAGCTTCGGCCAGTCCTTGCCGTCGTCCTTGATCGACTCGTCGGTCACGACCAGAAGGTCGCGGCCGAAGAGCGGCAGCACGGTATGGGCGAAGCCGTTGTAGGGCGGCGAGTTCGACCAGCGCGAAATCATCTTCGGGCGCGCGCGGTCGGCGATGTCGAGCACCATGATGCCGCCGTCGAGGTAGCCGAGGTAGCAGCGGTCGGGGCGCTCGGGATAGACGTTGGTGTTGTGGGCGCGGAAGCCGGCGTCGTGCTTCTTCGGCAGCCGCTTCGGCGGCGGCGCGTCGTCGCCCTTCATCGTGCCGGGCAGGTGCCAGCGGCCGACGGCGACGGGCTTCGACGTGTTGCTGACGTCGATGATGCGGTAGACCTGGTCGTCCTTCGGATCGAGCGGCGTCTGGTCCGGGTCGGAGCAGGCGGTGTGCACGGTCGTGCCGTCGACGAACCACAGCACGTG
>JAXDQC010000116.1:0-14097 GCA_034668045.1 Betaproteobacteria bacterium
CCAGGTGCAGCAGCAGATGACGCGGATCAGCGAGAGCCTGGCGCAGGCCGTGACGGCGACCGCGGCTGTCAAGCAACCCGAGAAAAAGCAGAAATCAGCTTAGGGCCTGATGTAGGCCCAGCCTTCCTGCTGGCGCTTCATGATGTGCGTCACGCCCGCCTTGACGTAGGCGATGCCGCCGTACATCTCGGACTTGTCGAGCTTGGTGTTGGTCATCGTGTTCTCGCAGGCGATCAGGCCGACGTTGTTGTCGAGGGCGCCGGCGAGGCGGTCGGCGACCTTCGACTCGGCCTTCAGCATGTTCAGGCCGGGGCCGTAGGCGACGATCTCGATCTGCACGTTGGCGGCGCCGAGGTCCTGCTGCACGTTCCTCGCGTTGCTCAGCGCGAGGGTCCACTTCGCCGGGTCGTTGTCGCTCACCTGGATGACGAGCCTCTGCTTTTGCTGTGCGGAGGCCGGCAGCACGAGCAGGGAAAGAAGCACGGCTACGAGAATTCTTTTCATCGTTACTCCAGTTCGTCGATGTTGCGCGGCCAGCTCTTCTTGAGCAGGCGCGAGAGCGCGCGGTCGGCAAGGATCTTACCGCCCGTCTGGCAGCGCGCGCAGTAGTTCGTCTCGTTTTCCGCGTAGACGATGCGTTGCACCGGCGCGCTGCACACGGGGCAGGGCTGGCGGTAGCGCCCGTGCACCGCCATGCCCTCGCGGAAGGCGGTGACCTTCTCGGGGAACTTGTCGGTCTTCAGCCGCGCGCTCCATTCCTTCAGCACCGCGAGGGTCGCCGCATGCAGCCGCTTGATCTCTTCTTCATCCAGATCCCTGGTCAGCGTGATGGGGGAGAGCTTCGCTCGATGCAGGATCTCATCCGAGTACGCGTTGCCGATACCGGCGAAAAGACGTGGATCGGTGAGGGCGCGTTTGAGCGTGTGGTTCTCGCCCAGCAACCTTTCCCGGAATTGTTCGAACGGGGAAGAAAAAACCTCGATGCCGCCCGGGTCCATGGCCGCGAGCGCGGCTTCGCCTTGCACGAGATGCAGCGACGCGCGGCGCTTGCTGCCCGCTTCGGTGAGCGACAGCGTGCCGTCCTCGAACTCGAAGATCGCCAGGGTGTTGCGTCCCTTCTTCGCCGGCCATTGGAGGCGGCCGGCGATCATCAGGTGCAGCACCAGGAAGAGCTCGCCCTCGAGCGCGAAGACAATTCTTTTTCCCAGCCTTCTCAGTGCAACGACTTTGCGGCCCTCGACCGTCGAGATCGGCGGCACGGCGGTGCGCAGCAGGAAGGGGCTGGCGATGCGCAGCGCCAGCAGCCGGCGGCCGACGATGCGTCGGTCGAGACTGTCCAGGTACGCGGCGAGGTCGGGAAGCTCGGGCATGAAACGCCAGCGGGTGGGACGAATCCCGATGCTAATATCGTTTTCAATGTCCATCGAGCGGCGCGCAGCGAGCGAGCTGCAATCCCGGCTGCGCACGGGCGAGTTCGTCGTCACCGCCGAGATCACGCCGCCGGTGTCGACCGACCCGGCCGAGTTCCTCAAGCGCGCCTTGCCCTTGAAGGGCCTCGTCACCGCCGTCAACGTCACCGACGGCGCGGGCGCGAAGGTCCACCTCTCGAGCCTCGCGGCGGCGCACTTCCTCGTACAGAGCGGCATCGAGCCGATCTTCCAGATGACCTGCCGCGACCGCAATCGCCTCGCGCTGCAGGGCGACATCCTGGGTGCGGCTTCGCTCGGCATCCACAATATCCTCATCCTCGGCGGCGACGATCCGAAGGTGGGCGACCAGCCCGAGGCGAAGGCGGTGCACGACCTCGACAGCAAGGGCCTGCTGGCGATGGCGCACGCCATGCGAACCGAGCACAAGCTGCCGCCGGGGACGCCGATCGCCGGCAACCTGAGCTTGTTCCTGGGCGTGGCCGACATCCCGGCCGATCCCGCGCCCGACTGGCAGCCGAAGGGCTTGCAGGCGAAGGCGGCCGCCGGCGCCGATTTCGTGCAGACGCAGTTCTGCATGGATACCGGCGTGGTGCGGCGTTACGCGGCGAAGCTGCACGAGTGCGGCGTGCGCCTGCCGATCCTCATCGGCATCGCGCCGATTCCTTCGGCGAAATCTGCGCGCTGGATGCGCGAGAAGCTCTTCGGCACCCGCATTCCCGATGCCATCGTCGATCGCCTGGAGAAGGCGCAGGACGCGAGGGCCGAAGGGCTGAAGATCTGCGTCGAGCTGCTGCAGGAGCTGGCCGAGATCCCGGGCGTCGGCGGCGCGCACGTCATGGCGCCGATGAATTTCACGGCGATTCCGCTCGCGATCGAGCAGTCCGGGGTGCTGCGGAAGAAGAGGAGGACGGGGACTTGAAGTTCGCCGACGACTTCCTCTCAATTGATGGATGCCGCACGCACCTGCGTCGCGCCGGCAAAGGCAAGCCGCTCCTCTATCTCCACGGCGCCAGCGGCGCGCCGGTCGTGCAGCCGTTCATGGAAAAGCTCGCCGAGCGCTTCGACGTGCTCGTTCCCGAGCACCCGGGCTACGGCCAGTCCGGCGAGCCGGAGTGGCTGGAGAACATCCACGACGTCGCTTACTTCTATCTGGACTTGATAAAACAACTGGACCTTCGGGAAATCGTCCTGGTGGGAACCTCCATGGGCGGCTGGATCGCCATGGAGATGGCGGTGCGCGACTGCTCGCGACTGTCGCAGCTCGTGCTCGTCGGCTCGGCGGGCATCCGGGCGCCGGATGCCGAGGTGGCGGATACCTTCCTCATGTCGCCCGAGGAGGCGGTGCGCGCGCTCTATCACGATCCGAAGATCGTCGAGGCGCTGCTCGCCGTGCCGCCGACTCCGGAGATGGTCGACACGATGCTGAAGAACCGCCACACGACGGCGCGCCTCGCCTGGGAGCCGCGCTTCCACGACCCGCACCTGCCGAAGTGGCTGCACCGCATCGATGTGCCGGTGAAGATCGTCTGGGGCGAGCAGGACAAGATCATCCCTGTGGCTTTCACAAAGGAATTTGCTCGTTTGCTTCCCAAGGCGGAAATCCACATCGTCAAAGGCTGCGGCCATCTGCCGCCGGTCGAGAAGCCGGACGAGTTCGTCTCGATCCTATGCAGATAGTTCTCTTCCACCTGATGCCTTACGCCGACCTCGACCTCGAGGCCGGGCGCAAGAACGGCACGGTGTGGGTCAAGCTGCCGAACAAGCACTTCGACCCGGTGAAGGGCCACAAGCTCTACAACCGCTTCCTCGATGAGCTGGAGTACGGCGAGAAGCTCGGCTTCGACGTCATCGCCGTGAACGAGCACCACCAGACCGCGTACGGCCTCATGCCGTCGCCGATCGTGACGGCGTCGGCTCTCGCGCGTCGTACTTCGAGAGTGAAAATTGCAATTCTGGGCAGCGCCTTGCCGCTGCGCTCGCATCCCCTCACGGTCGCCGAAGAGCACGCGATGATCGACGTCATCAGCGGCGGGCGGCTGATCAGCGGCTTCGTGCGCGGCATCGGCGCCGAATATCACACCTTCGGCGTCAACCCGACCTTCTCGCACGACCGCTTCCACGAGGCGCACGACCTGATCGTGCGCGCCTGGACCGAGGAGGGTCCGTTCTCGTTCCGCGGCCGCCATTACGAGGTGAAGTACGTCAACCTCTGGCCGCGGCCGTTCCAGAAGCCGCATCCGCCGATCTGGATCCCGTCGCAGGGGTCGAAGGAGACGATCGACTGGGCCTCGCACCCGGATCGGCGCTACACCTACCTGCAGACCTTCAGCCCGGCGAAGGTGGTGGCGCGCTACCTGAAGATGTACCGCGACACCTGCCAGGGCTACGGTTACGCGGCGAAGGACTCACAACTGGGGTGGGCTGTCCCTGTGTATGTGGGAGCCGACGATGAAAGCGCCCGGCGGGAAGCAAAGCCGCACTTCGAGGCCTTCCGCAACGTATTCGTGAAGATGCCACTCGAGATGCTGCTGCCGCCGGGCTACACGTCGCGCGAGTCGATGAAGAACGTGATCAAGGCGAAGGCGCAGATGTTCGGCGACGTCAGCATCGAGCAGGCGATCGAGCTGGGATTGTTCGTCTGCGGTGGCGCCGAGACGGTGCTGCGTTCATTCGAAAATCATTTCAAGGAAATGCGCTTCGGCAACCTGCTGGTGATGTGCCAGTTCGGCACGCTGCCCTCGGATCTCACGCGCGCCAACATGGAGCGCTTCGCGCGCGACGTCATGCCGGGGCTCAAAGCGCTCGGCTGAGCGGCTCCGCTATTCCGGCGGGATGCCGGCTTCCTTGACGATGCGGCCCCACTTGTCGACCTCGGCCTGGATCACTTTCGCGAAATCGCCGGGCGTGCCGCCCTGGATCTCGATCCCCGACGCCATCAGCCGCGCGCGCAGGTCTTCCTGCCTGAGCGCGGCGTTCATCGCGCCGTTCAGCTTCGCGACGATGTCCTTCGGCGTGCCGGCGGGCGCGAGGATGCCGCCCCAGGTGCTCGCGTCATAGCCCGACAGCCCCGATTCGGCGATCGTCGGCAGCTCGGGCATGGCGCTGGAGCGCTTGATGGTCGTCACCGCGATGCCGCGCACGCCGCCCGACTTCACGTGCGGTGCGATCGCCGTGATGGTGTCGAAGATCATCGCCGTGCGCCCGGCGAGCAGGTCCGGATGCGCGGCCGAGCTGCCCTTGTAGGGGATGTGCTGCATCTTCGTCCCGGTCATGCTCATGTAGAGCTCCGCCGCCATGTGCAGCGAGCTGCCCGAGCCGCTCGAGGCGTAGACGGCCTTGTCCGGGTTGGCCTTGATCCATGCGGTCAGCTCGGCGACGTTCTTCGCCGGCACCGACGGATGGACGGCGAGCAGCAGCGGCACCACGTGGGTGTACACCACCGGCTCGAAATCCTTCACCGGGTCGTAGGAGAGGCTCTTGTAGAGGTGTTTGTTGGTCGCATGGCTCGAGGCGCAGATCAGCAGCGTGTAGCCGTCGGGCGGGCTCTTGGCGACGAAATCGGTGCCGAGGTTGTTCGCCGCGCCGGGCTTGTTCTCCACCACCACCGGCTGGCCGAGGGAGCCGGTGAGCTTGTCGGCGAGCGAGCGGGCGATGAGATCGATCGCGCCTCCCGGGGTCGCCGGCACGACGATCTTCACCGGGCGCGTGGGATAGGTCTGCGCCTGGCCGAGCGGCGAGACGATAGCGAGCAGCAGGAGCAGGGTGGTAGCTTTCATGCGCCCGAAGATACCAGTATGGTGACGGCATGAACCCACCCCGGCTGCGGCATATCGCGATCACCGTTCCCGACCCGGAGAAGGCCGCGCAGTTCTACATGCAGGCGTTCGGGCTGAAGAGAGTGGGCGAGACCGACTGGGAGAACGCGAAGGGCGTGTACCTCACCGACGGCGTGATCAACCTCGCGCTGCTGCACTACAAGACCGAGGCGGCGGCCGGCAGCGCCGGGCGCGACTTCGTCGGCGTGCACCATTTCGGCTTCGAGGTCGACGACGTCGAAGCGTCGCGCAAGCGGATCGAGGCCGCCGGCGGCAAGCACTGGATGGGCGAGGCCAAGGACGCCGGCTACTACGAGGTCAAGTTCCATGACCCCGACGGGGTAGTGATCGACATCACGCAGAGTGGATGGAACACTGGCAAGTAAATTGCAGCAAAGAAACCCCATGGCCACCCGCCGCATCCGCAAGTCAAGATCGCTGGCCGCGCAGAGCATCGAGCTTGGCATGGCCGTCCCCCAGGTGATCGCCCATCGCCTCGCCCGAATGGACCCGACGGAGGTCCATCGCATGGGCAGCGAGAAGGTCGCCGCCTTCAATGAAGCCTGGGCGGCGATGGCGATGCAAGCCGCTCTGGAAAATCAGAAGCTGGCGCTCTCGGTCATGCAATCGTTCTGGTTCCCCTGGCTGCGTCCGCCGAAATCGGTCGCCCGGCAGCTGAGCGACGCAGGGCTGAGTATCTTCGGCAAGGGCATGGCGCCGATCCGCCGCCGCGCGGTCGCGAACGCAAAGCGGCTTGGCACTGCCAGGCGGAGGTCTCGATGAAGGCTCTTCATGCCGTCGCTCCCCAGGCGCGTTACCGGGTGATCCGGAACGCGACGCTTGCGCTCGCCGCGCCCCTGTCGGCGGAAGACTGCGCGCTGCAGTCGATGCCCGACGCGAGCCCGGTGAAGTGGCACCTCGCGCACACCACGTGGTTCTTCGAGACTTTCATCCTCGAAGGCCGTCCCGGCTACCGCCCGTTCGATCCGGCGTTCCGCGTGCTCTTCAACTCCTACTACAACGGCGTCGGCGAGAAGCACCCCCGGCCCGAGCGGGGCATGCTCTCGCGCCCGGGCCTCGTCGAGGTGCTCGCCTACCGGCGCCACGTCGACGAGGCCATGGCCGAAGTGAGAGAGCATCCGCTGCTGGAGCTCGGACTTCATCATGAGCAGCAGCACCAGGAGCTGATCCTCACCGACCTCAAGCACCTGCTTTCGCGCCATCCGCTGCTGCCGGCGTATCACGGCCGCTGGCCGCTGACGCCGATCCGTCCCGGGCCGGCGCGCTGGGTCGGCTTCGCCGGCGGCCTGGAAGAGATCGGCTTCGCAGGGGGAGAGGCGGGCTCGGGCTTCTCCTTCGACAACGAGAGGCCGCGCCATCGCGTCTGGCTCGAGCCGTTCGCGCTCGCCTCGCACCCGGTGACGCACGGCGACGTCATCAATTTCATCGACGACGGCGGCTATCGGCGGCCGGAGCTGTGGCTGGCCGCCGGCTGGGATGCGGTCAACGCCGGCGGCTGGCGGGCGCCGCAATACTGGCGCGAGCGGGAGGGCCGCTGGCATACGTTCACGCTGCACGGCGAGGAGCCGGTCGATCCGCACACGCCGGTGTGCCACGTGAGCTTCTATGAAGCCGAAGCGTTCGCGCGCTGGTCGAACGCCCGCCTGCCCACCGAAGCGGAATGGGAAGTGGCGGCACGGCACGCGCCGACCGCCGGCAACTTCCTGGAAAGCGGCGCGCTGCATCCGCTCGCCGCGCGCGAGGCGTCCGCCGAGGGCGCGCTCGCGCAGATGTTCGGCGACGTCTGGGAGTGGACGCGCAGCGACTATTCGCCGTACCCCGGCTTCGCGCCGGCCGCGGGCGCGGTGGGCGAGTACAACGGCAAATTCATGGTCGGCCAGTACGTCCTGCGCGGCGGCTCGTGCGCCACGCCGGCGAGCCATATCCGCGCCACCTACCGCAACTTCTTCCCGCCCGACGCCCGCTGGCAGTTCTCCGGGCTGCGTCTCGCCCGCGACGCCTAGCCGTAACTGGTAGGCTCCAGCATCATGAAAGACGCCGATCAGAAGCGGAGGCGCGCCGTCGTCGCGGCGGTTCAGCTGTCCAGCGTCAGCGATCAGGAGTTCGAGGCCTCGCTGAGCGAGCTGCGCCAGCTCGCGAAGACGCTCGGGTTCGAGGTCGTCGGCACGTTCACGCAAAAGCGCGCCGGCTTCGATAAGACAGCCTATTTCGGAACCGGCAAAAGGGAAGAACTTAAAGAACAAGTTTCAGAAAACCGCGCCGACGCCATCCTCATCGACCACGATATCTCCCCCTCGCAGGCGTTCAATCTGGAGAAGGAGGTCGGCTGCGAGGTGATGGACCGCACCATGGTCATCCTCGAGATCTTTCACCGCCACGCTCGCTCGCGCATCGCCCGCGCGCAGGTCGAAATCGCGCGCCTCGGCTACATGGCGCCGCGCATGCGCGAAGCCGCCAAGCAGGCCGGGCCGAAGGACCGGGCGCGCAGCGGCACCGGCGGCCGCAGCGGCGGCGAGTCGCACGGCGAGCTCGACCGGCGCAAGATCCGCGACCGCATGTCCGAGCTGCAGACGGAGCTCGACCAGATGGCCCTCGGGCGCCAGACGCAGCGCGCCCGGCGACAGGAGAGCCACGGGCTCGCGCGCGTGGCGCTGGTGGGCTACACCAACGCGGGCAAGTCCACCCTGATGCGTGCGCTTACGGGCGACGAGGTCCTGGTCGCCGACAAGCTCTTCGCGACCCTGGATACCACGGTGCGTACCCTCCAGCCGGCGAGCGTCCCGCCCGTGCTGGTCAGTGACACCGTCGGCTTCATCAAGAACCTGCCGCACGGCCTCGTCGCGTCGTTCAAGTCGACGCTCGACGAGGCGCTGGAAGCCTCCCTGCTGGCCCACGTCGTCGATGCCAGCGATCCAGGGTTCGAGCGCCAGCTCGCGGTGACCGAGAAAGTGCTGGACGAAATCGGCGCCAAGGCCGTGCCGCGCCTGCTGGTCTTCAACAAGATCGACCGGGGCGGCGACGAGGCGGCCCTGCGGGCCAAGCATCCGGGATCCATCGTCATGAGCGCGCGCCGCGAAGGCGATGTCGCGAGGCTGCACGAGGCGATCGCCGCGTTCTTCCAGCGCGATCTCGTCGAGGCCGAGCTTTTTCTCCCCTGGGCCGCGCAAAAGGTGCGCGGCGAGATCTTCGCGACCTGCAAGGTGCTCGAGGAGCGCGCCGACGGCGAGGGCGCGTTCCTGCGCGTGCGCGGCGCGGCCGAAGCCGTGCGGCGGCTCAAGAAGAAATACGAAGCCGAGACCCGGTAGCGGGCTCCGGGAGTATTAGCCGCCCAGCTCGGCGATCTTCTTCTTCGCCTGCTCGGCGAACGTGCCGGTCGGGAACTGCTCGAGGTAGAGCTTGACGTCGTCGGGGTCGTCGCTGTCCTTGACCCCTTCCCAGAATTCCTTGTCCGCCTCGCGGTTGGCGCTGGTGGCGGTGGGCGCCGCCGCGGCGGCCGGCTTCGGCGCAGCCAGGGCCGGGGCCTTGACCTCTTTTCCTTCCGCCAGGCGCTTCAGGTCGTCGGCGAACTCGCGCGCGCTCTGGTAGCGGTGCTCCGGCTCCTTGGCGAGGGCGCGGGCGACGACGCGGTCGAACGTCGGCGGCACCTCGAGGAGGGTGGAGGGCCAGACCGGATCGTCCTGGATGATCTTCTTCTGCAGCGCGAAGCCGTTGCCGTCGAAGGGCTTCTGCCCCGTGAGCAACTGGTAGAAGAGGATGCCGGCCGAGAAGAGGTCGGTGCGATGGTCGATCGGCTGCCCCTGCGTCTGTTCCGGCGACATGTAAGCCGGCGTGCCGATCACCGCGCCGACGCGCGTCTTCTCGCCTTCGGCATCGGGATCGGTGACGCGGGCGACGCCGAAGTCGGCGAGCTTGACGTGGCCCTTGACGTCGACCATGACGTTGGCCGGCTTGATGTCGCGGTGGATCACCCCCGCGCCGTGCGCGACCTCCAGCGCCCCCAGCAGCTCGCTCATCATCTGGAAGATCGTCTTCAGGTCGAAGCGCTTCTTCGTCTCGAGGGCATCCTTGAGCTCCTTGCCCTCGATGTACTCCATGACGATGTAGGCGAGGTCGCCCTCGGTGCCGAAGTCGTAGACCTGCACGATGTTGGCGTGGCTCACCTTCGCCACCGCGCGCACCTCGCGCTTGAAGCGCATCGAGTAGTGCTTGGCGGTCGCCTCGTCGAGCGTGCTTGTCAGGATGGTCTTGATCGCCACCCGGCGGTTGAGCTGGGGATCGAGGCCGTCGTAGACCAGGCCCATGGCCCCCTTGCCGAGGACGCCCTTGATCTCGTAGCGGCCCAGCGCCTTGATTTCAGCCATGCAACGGATGATACAAAGGAGATGCGCAATAATCTGTGGGTTCAATCACATAAAAAAGGGCCGTCCAATGGGCAGATCGACCAGCCGTAACCTCGCCAACCGCAGGCGCCTGCAGCAGATCCGGAAAAAGCTGACGCGGGACGCCAAGCAGGCGAAGAAGGCGGGCAAGGCCGCCAAGTAACGATGGCGATGGTGAAATGGCTCGGATTTGCGCTGGTTGCCGGAGCGCTCGCCGTCCTGCCATTCACCATCTGGATTTCGACCAGCTGGGGCTTCGTCTCCGCGGCTCTGGGTCTCGTGGGTTGTGCGCTGCTCGGTATCGCTTTCGCTGGACGTAGCGTCGAAGTGAGGCGAAGCGATTCCAATGCAGACATCCCTCCGGGCCCAGGCGGCCAGGAGCTTCGCGGTTTTCCAGGCGCCAGCGGCTTCGACAGTTCTGGTCCGTCCGACAGCCACGACACCTGAGGAAAGTGCCATGCGCAAGCTTGTTTCTTCCGGATCGCCGTTCGAGGCGCGGATCGGCTTCTCGCGCGCGGTGCGGATCGGCTCGATCGTCGCCGTCTCCGGCACGGCGCCGATCGCGCCCGACGGCGGCGTCGCCGCGCCCGGCGACATGTACGGCCAGACGAAGCGCTGCCTCGAGATCATTGCCAAGGCCATCGGCGACGCCGGGCTGACGACGAAGAGCGTCATCCGCACGCGCGTCATGCTCACCGATATGTCCCGGTGGGAAGAAGCAGCGCGGGCGCACGGCGAATTCTTCGGCGAAACCAGGCCGGCCTGCACGTTCGTGGAGGTCAAGGGTCTCGTCCATCGCGAATGGCTGGTGGAGATCGAGGCCGACTGTGTCGCTGACGCTTAGCCTGGCGAAGACCAGCGCGATCGCCGCGCGAATCGCGGCGCCGCTCGCCGGCATCGGCGTCGGGCTGGCGCTCCTGTTCCTTGTCTTGATATCCGATCTGCGCGTTTCGCGGTCCAATGCGGTCCTGCTGCTGTTCATGTATTCGTTGCTGTTCGCGGCCTTGTCGGGCGCCTACGCCCGGTGGGACCTGATCGCTGCACGGCTGTTTGCCGCGACAACGTCGGTGATGTTCTTCGGGCCGCTCGCTCTTCTGCTCTTCGACGACATCCGCTACCGCTGGAGCAAGATCTATCCCGACCATCTGCTGCTCCTGTGCTGCTATGTCGCCGTCGGCCTCGCATCGCCCTTGATCAGCCTGGTGGCGGTGCAAATCGTTCGTAATCAGCTGCATCCGCGGTCGTGAAGGCGCTTCGCATTTTCCTGCAGGTCCTCATCGCCTTCGCCGCCCTGGTCGGTCTCGCCGCGCTGGTGGGAGGGCCGCGGAAGGCGCGCGGCTGGATCCTGCGCCTGCGGCGCTCGCGCGCCGTCAACATCACTCCCAAGGGAACTGAAGGCTTCGCGAAGCTCTTTGCTTCGCTACCGCGATAAACTCCGCTCGTGATGAGACACCTCTTTCGAATCGCGTTGAGCCTGTTCGCAGCCTTCAATGCCGCTTTAGCCGACGACATCAAGGTCCTGAGCGGCTCCGCCGTCATCCCGCCGATGGAAGTTCTGGTGCCGCAATTCGAGCTGGCGTCCGGGCACAAGGTCCTCACCGACTTTGACGGTGCCATCGGCGCGATGACGAAGCGGATCGAGGCCGGCGAGTTCGCCGATGTCGTGATCGTCTCGCGCCAACAGATCGATTCCCTGGAAAAAGCCGGCAAGGTGGTGCCGGGCTCCGGAGCCGACCTGGCGAAGCTCGGCGTCGGGGTTTTCGTGCGCAAGGGCGCGCCGAAGCCCGATATCGGCAGCGTCGAGGCCTTTAAGCGCACGCTACTGTCGGCGAAGTCGATCGGCTTTAACTATCCGGCTGCCGGTGCGCCGGTCAGCATCTATCTGATGGGTGCGTTCGAGCGGCTGGGGATTGCTGGCGAGATGACTCCCAAGACCGTGGTCTTCAAGCAGCGTTCCGAGCGCTTCGCCGCGGTCGCGCGCGGCGACGTCGAGATCGGCTTCAACCAGATCAGCGAAATCCTGGCGGTGCCGTCGGTCGATCTCGTCGGACCGCTGCCGCGCGAGATCCAGAACTACACCGAATTCCGCGCTGCGCTCGTTGCCGCGAGCAGGAATGCCGCGGCGGCCAGGCAGTTCATCACTTTCATCACCTCTCCCGCCGCCATTGCAGTGATGAAGGCGAAGGGATTCGAGTAGGTCAGGCAGCTTTCGCTTTTCCCTGCTCCTCGCGGATCAGGCGGTCGACGATGCCGCGCATGGCGATCCACGCCTTGTCCTGGCCGAGCGTGACCGACGGCACGGGACCCATGTCCATGTTCTTCTGCTGCGCCCTCACCATCGCCATGTCGTCCATGAAGATGTCGGTGATCTGCTTGGCGAGCATGTCGCCGATCCAGGGCTGGTCGAGCTTGAAGTTGTAGGCCTGGGCGAAGAAGTAGTGCGCGGTCTTTTCCGTCTCCGGCGTAATGGCGTTCAGGTTCCACATGTTGACCCCCTTGGCCCGCTCACCCTGGCGAATCGGCGTGCCGACCGCGGCGGAGCCGATGTCGAGCTTGACGAAGGAGGGCGGGCCGTAGTGCGTGACCTGCCAGCGGTCGACCTTCATGCCGTCGGGGAATTCGCCCATCTGCTGGTGGAAGGGCGCCGGCAGCTCGTTCATGAGGTAGCGGGCGACGACGACGCGGTCGCCCTCGCGCTTGACCTCGAACTCGGAGCGCGCGAAGGCGTCGGTGCCGAGCGTGGTCGGATGCAGGAAGGGGAGATGGGTCGTGTCGAGCAGGTTCTCGACCAGCAGCAGGTAGTTCGACTCGACGTGCAGGTAGTTGCCGCCGAAGCGCCAGGCCGGGTCGTCCATGAAATGGAAGTCCTCGATCAGCGCCGGGTCGGCTTTCGCCGGGTCGCCCATCCAGATCCACAGCCAGTGGTTTCGCTCGACCATGGGAAAGGCGCGCACTTTTGCCGACGCCGGAACCATGTCCTGGCTGGGAATCTTCACGCACTTGCCGGAGGTATCGAACTCGAGGCCGTGATAGGGACACTTGACCACGTTGCCGATCAGCTTGCCCATCGACAGCGGCGCCTGCCGGTGGCAGCAGCGGTCTTCCAGCGCCACCGCGGCGCCGTCGTCCCTGCGGAAAAGCACGACCGGCTCGTCGAGGATGACGCGCCGCTTCATCGAGCGCGTGACCTCGTGGTCCCAGGCGGCGACATACCAGGCGTTACGCACGAACATGGCGAGCCCTCATTTCAGGAACACTAATGTAAACCCGGGGCGCGGTGCGTGGCTCACTCGATCACTCGATCCGCGCGCTGCAGCACCGACGCCGGTACCTTGAGGCCGAGCGCCTTCGCGGTCTTCAGGTTGATGACCAGCTCGAATTTCTCGGGCTGCGCTATCGGCAGGTCGGCCGGCTTGGTGCCCTTGAGGATCTTGTCCACGTAAGTGGCGGCGCGTGCCCACAAGTCGGCGACGTCGACGCCGTAGGATATGAGACCGCCCGCCGTCGTGAACTCAGCGTCCGGATAAACCGCGGGAAGCCGGTTTGTCGCGGCGAAGTCGATGATGCGCGCCTTGTGGACCACGGTAAGCGGATTCCGCAACGTGATCATTGCGTCGGCCCGTCCGGAAGAGATCGCGGAGAAAGCCCGCTCCAGATCGTCCGCCTCACGCAGATCCACGCGCTGGACGGTCAGGCGCAGCTTCGCGGCGCCGAGTTCCATGTGCCGGACTTGCTCCGCGTTCGCCCCAAACCGCTCGGAAAGGATGGCCGACACTCGAGACAGCGAGGGAAGCGCCTCCTTGAGGAGCTCGAGCTGTTTCGCGCCGAGCTCGGGGAGCTGGGCCGAGAGCCCGGTCACGTTGCCGCCGGGACGCGCAAGGCTGGCCGCGAACTTCGATCCGATCGGATCGCCGAGCGTAATGACGATCGGGATCTCGTCGGTAACCTGCTTGGCGGCGGCAACGCCCGAGCCCGGCCCGACGATGACGTCGACCTTCATCCGCGCGAGCTCCGCCGCGAGAACCGGCAGCCGTTCGGGTGCGCCCTCGGCGAAGCGGTACTCAGCGATGACGTTTCGTCCCTCGACGTAGCCGAGCTCGTTCATCCGGCGCCAGAACGCCGCGATGAGAAGCGCGTCGCCGGCGCGCGAGCCGCCGGCAAGAAAGGCGATATGCGGCGTCTTCGCCGGCCGCTGCGCCTCGGCGACGAGCGAGGCGGCCGGGAGCAAGGCGGCCAGGAAGAGCAGCCTGGCGATCGTCGATCTCATGTCCTGTGTCTTCGCAGCTCCAGGGCCATTAATGTAATCCCGAGGACCGCTCCCGCGACGTTCAGCCAGGCGTTCACCGTGGCGGCCTGGAACGGCATCAGGAGCAGCAGTCCGGCGAGGACGAAGCCGGCGCGCATCGGCGTGGTCATGACCCGCAGGGCATAGCCGGTCATGCCGGCGCAGAC
>JAXDQC010000117.1:0-3694 GCA_034668045.1 Betaproteobacteria bacterium
ACCGCCATCATCTCCATCGCCGAGATCTGCTCGGTCGCCTTCATCAGGCCGATCTCGGCGGTGATCGCCGAGCCCGCGCGGCTCGCGAACAAAAGCCCCGCCACCACCGGCCCGAGCTCGCGCACCAGCGACAGCGCCACCAGCACGCCGAGCGACTCGGAGGCGCCGAAGCGCTGCAGCGTCTCGTAGCCCTGCAGCGCCAGCACCATGCCGACGAACAGGCCCGAAACCAGGATGATTACCAGCGAGAGCACGCCGGTGAAATAGATCTGCGCGGTGGTCAGGCGGAAGCGGCGCAGCGCGGTGCCCGAGTGCATCACCAGGTAGAAGAGGAAACGGCTGGCGAAGCCCAGGCGCCAGACCGACGAGGTCACACTGCCGCCCAGGCGCTCCAGGCGAGCGCGCAATGCGCCGATCAGCATGTCAGGGCGCCGCCAGCTCGAGGTCGGCGTCGTACGACGGCGCCGGGTAATGGAAGGGAACCGGCCCCTCGAGCTTGCCGTTGACGAACTGGTTCACGAACGGCTCGTGGCTGGCGCGGATCTCGTCGGGCGTGCCCTGCGCGATGACCTTGCCGTCGGCCATGAAGTAGACGTAGTCGACGACGTCGAGCGCCTCCTGCACGTCGTGGGTGACGATCACCGAGGTCGCGCCGAGCGAGTCGTTCAGCTCGCGGATCAGGCGCACGATGACGCCGAACGAGATCGGGTCGAGGCCGGTGAACGGCTCATCGTAGAGCATGAGCTGCGGATCGAGCGCGATCGAGCGCGCCAGCGCCACGCGCCGCGCCATGCCGCCGGAGAGCTCGGTGGGCATGAGGTGCGCCGCGCCGCGCAGGCCGACCGCGTGCAGCTTCATCATCACCAGGTCCTGCACCAGCTCCTCGGGCAGGCGCTGGTGCTCGCGCAGCGGGAAGGCGACGTTCTCGAACACGGACATGTCGGTGAACAGCGCGCCGAACTGGAACAGCATGCCCATGCGCCGTCGCATCGCATACAAGCCGTCACGGTCGAGCTCGCTGGTGGCATGGCCGACCACGCGCGCCGTGCCCGAGCTGGGCAGGTAGGCGCCCATGATGATGCGCAGGAGCGTGGTCTTGCCGCAGCCCGACTGGCCCATGATGCCGACCACCGAGCCGCGCGGGATGTCGAGCGTGACGTCGCGCAGCACCGGGCGCGCGGCGTCATAACCAAAAGAAACATTCCGGATCTCGACAATCGGGGGAGACTGCTGCACGGCGTAATATTATCGCCCATGAGGGAGGTTCATCCGCGATGCCGTCCGCAGTGCGCATCCGCGCGCTCGCCAAGCGCTACGGCGCGCTCGAAGCGCTCGCCGGGGTCGATCTCGAGATCGCCGCGGGCGAAGGTTTCGGCCTGGTCGGCGCCAACGGTGCCGGCAAGACCACGCTCATCCGCTGCCTGCTCGATCTCACCGCGCGCGACGCCGGCACGATCGAAGTGTTCGGCGTGGCCGGGGAGAAGCCGGCGGCGAGGCAGCGGCTGGCCTATCTCCCGGAACGCTTCAACCCGCCGCACTACCTGCGCGGCGCCGAGTTCCTGCGCGCCAGGCTCGAGCTCGCCGGCGAGCGCTACGAGCGCGCGCGCGCCGAGCGGCTGCTCGACGAGCTCGAGCTCGACCGCGACGCGCTCGAGCGCCCGGTGCGCCGCCTCTCGAAGGGCATGACGCAGAAGCTCGGCCTCGCTTCATGTTTCCTCGTGCCGCGCGATCTCTATCTGCTCGACGAGCCGATGAGCGGCCTCGACCCGGCCGCGCGCGTCGCGGTCAAGGCCGTCCTGCGCCGGCTGGTGGCCGAGGGAAGGACGCTGTTCTTCACCTCCCACGTGCTCGCCGACGTCGAGGAATTGTGCGGGTCACTCGCGGTGCTGGAGCGCGGACGCGTGAACTTTCGCGGCTCGCCGGCGGCGCTCTGCGAGAAGTACTCGGAGCCGCGCCTGGAAGCCGCCTTCATGAGATGCATCCGTGATCGCACCGCAGAGCGCGCCTGAACCTAAAGGAGCGCAAGAGGCGCGCGGCGGCAAGCCGGGCCTGCTGGTCGTCGACGACGACGCGCTGATCACCGACACGCTCGCCTTCGCGCTCGGCGCCGACTACGAGGTGTTCGCGTGCGATTCGCGCTCGCATGCGATCGAGCTCCTGCGCCAGCTGCCGACACCGCCGCCGCTCGCGCTGGTCGACCTCGGGCTGCCGCCGGTGCCGCATTCGCCCGACGAGGGCTTCCAGCTGATCGCCGACCTGCTGGCGCACTCGCCGGGCATGAAGATCTTCGTCCTGTCGGGACAGAACGACGCCGCGAATGCGCGCCACGCGCGGGCGCTCGGCGCCTGGGAGTTCATCGCCAAGCCGAGTGATCCGGCGCTGCTCAAGCGCTCGCTCGCGCGCGCGCTCGAGCTGCCGCCCAGCGAGCAGTTCGAGCTGGTCGGTACGAGCCCGGCCCTCGCCAAGCTGAAGAGCCAGATCGCGCAGTTCGCCGCCTCGCCCTACTCGGTGCTGATCGAGGGCGAATCGGGCAGCGGCAAGGAGCTCGCCGCCGCCAGCCTGCACCGCCTTTCGCCGCGCGCCGGCCGGCCGTACCTGACGCTCAACTGCGCGGCGATCGCGCCGACGCTGGTCGAGCCGACGCTGTTCGGCTATGTCAAGGGCGCCTTTACCGGCGCGAGCGCCAACAAGTCGGGCTACTTCGAGGACGCGCAGGACGGCAGTCTGTTCCTCGACGAGATCGGCGAGCTGCCGCTCGAGCTGCAGTCAAAGCTCCTGCGCGTGCTGGAGAACGGCGAGTACCAGCGCGTCGGCGAGACCCAGCGGCGCACCTCGCGCTGCCGCGTCATCGCCGCCACCAACCGCGACCTGCGCAGCGACGTGCGCAAGAGCGCCTTCCGCGCCGACCTCTACCACCGACTCTCGGTATTCACCCTCAGCGTGCCGCCGCTACGCGAGATGGACGGCGACAAGCTCGCGCTGCTCGAGCACTTCCGGCGCCACTTCGCCGCGCAGGCCGGCGTGCAGCCGTTCGAGTTCGACGCGCAGGCGCTGGCGCGCTGGCAGCAGTACGACTTCCCGGGCAACGTGCGCGAGCTGCGCAACATCGTCATCCGCCTCGCCACCAAGTACCCCGGCCAGCGCCTGTCGAAAGCCGAGCTCGAGCCCGAGCTCGACCTCGACAGCGCCCTGGTCTCGCCCGGGGAAGGCGGCGGCGCCATCGTCGAGCAGGCGCAGCGCCAGCTCGAGCGCGCCGGCGCCTTCAGCCTCGACGAGACGCTCAAAGCCTGGGAGCGCGGCTACATCGAGGCGGCGCTGCGCCTGACGCGCGGCAACGTCAGCCAGGCGGCGAAGCTGCTCGGCGTCAACCGCACCACGCTCTACAGCCGCATGGGCACGAAAGAGGAGAAGTAGCGGTGGCGCTCTACCTCGACCATTTCGGCCTCTCCGAGACGCCGTTCCGCATCACGCCGCACACCGACTTTTTCTTCGACGGCGCCGATCGCGGCGCGACGCTCGAGGCGCTGATCTACGCAATCCTGCACGACGAGGGCATAGTCAAGGTATCGGGCGAAGTCGGCAGCGGGAAAACCATGCTGTGCCGCGTGCTGATGGAACGGCTGCCGGCGCACGTGGTGACCATCTACCTCGCCACGCCTTCGCTCGCGCGCGACGAGATCCTGCACGCCATCGG
>JAXDQC010000118.1:0-3286 GCA_034668045.1 Betaproteobacteria bacterium
CGATCGAGGGAGCTAATCGACTGACCGGCGCGCGGTCTGGTGGCGCGCGTTGCGGCCGCGAATCGCCTGCGCCATGATGCCGTGGGCGATGTGCGGGGCAATAAGTGAGTTTATGGGTTCTGGCGCTTCCCCTCGCGGCAGCCGTGCTTCAAGCCGGATGGAATGCGCTCGTGAAGACCGCCGACGACCGGCCTGAGCGCTATCGCGTCTGCGGCGAGGCGTGCCGCCGCTGCATGAAGGCTTTCAGGAAGCGGCGGTCAACCGTCGGCGCTGTCAATCATTCAGGGGATGGGGTCGCCTGCAATCCCAGATAGGCCGTGGCGCCCACGCGGCTCGAAAACTCGCCCCCGATCTTCGGGACGGCTCCTTATTCCTCGGCGGAGACGGAGCTCTCGAGGGACACACTTCCGCTCACGGCCAATCAGCAGACAGGCTCGCACTGCACGCCTTGTTCGGCAATGTGCCAGAGGACTAAACCGCTCGCGCGGTAAGGATCTGGGTGAGCAGCGCAGCCCGCCAATGCCGCAGTAACGAGAATTGCGCGTGCCGTCTGAGGATCGGGGGTTCACCCGACCTCAGGGAGCACCCCGATGACCGAAGCACCCATCAGCCCGCTGCGCCGGCGCATGATCGAAGACATGACGATGCGCAAGTTCGCGCGGCGGACGCAGGAAGGCTACATCCGCGCCGTCAAGAGCTTCAGCGCCTTTCTCGGCGCTTCGCCGGACACGGCGAGCTTCGAGGATCTGCGGCGCTATCAGCTGCACCTGGTCTCGAGCCACGCCGGTGTGCCGACGATCAATCACACGGTGACGGCGCTGCGGTTTCTCTTCACGGTGACACTGCGTAGGCCTGAAGCGGTTGCTCGCCTGCCGTTCATCCGGGAGCCGCGCAGGCTGCCGATCGTGTTGAGCCCGGAGGAAGTGGCGCGCCTCTTGGATGCGGCGCCGGGCCTCAAGTACAAGGCCGCGCTGAGCGTCGCTTACGGTGCCGGATTGCGCGCTGCCGAGGTTGCCTCGCTCAAGGTCGCCGACATCGACAGCACCCGCATGGTGATCCGGGTCGAGCAGGGCAAGGGCCGCAAGGACCGGTACGTGATGCTGTCGCCGCATCTGCTGGCGCTGCTACGCGCCTGGTGGAAGGCGACGCGGCCCCGAGGCTGGCTCTTTCCCGGGCGCGATCCCGTGCAGCCGCTGACGACGCGCCAGCTCAACCGCGCCTGCCATGCCGCGGCGCAGATGGCCGAGATCGGCAAGCCTGTCTCGCTGCACACCCTGCGGCACAGCTTCGCCACGCACCTGCTCGAGCAGAAGACCGACATCCGGGTAATCCAGGTGCTGCTCGGGCACAAGAAGCTCGATACGACGGCGCTCTACACCCGCGTCGCGCTCAAGTCGCTCGGCGAGATCACGAGCCCGCTCGAGCACCTCGTTCCGACGGTGAAGCCGCCCGCGTAAAGCGGGCGCGTTTGTCCCGTCCATCGCTCGAGGTCGCGGATGTCTTCCGCGGTCACGGCGCGGCATGGCGCCGCGCCAATGCCGGCCATGTGAGCCTCGGCCAGCTCAAGGTCATGTCGGCGATCGAGCGCTGTCGCACGGCAGCGCTCGGCGGCCATGTCTCGCGCTGCGAGAAGTGCGCGCACATCGAGATCGCCTACAATTCCTGCCGCAACCGGCATTGCCCGAAGTGCCAGGCCGCGGCGGCAAAAGAATGGCTGGCCGAGCGCGAGGCCGAGCTGCTGCCCGTGCCCTATTACCACGTGGTGTTCACGCTGCCGGCCGCGATCGGCGACATCGCCTACCACAACAAGGCCGTGGTCTACGACATGCTCTTCAAGGCCGCGGCCGAGACCCTCGTCACCATCGCCGCCGATCCGAAGCACCTCGGCGCCCGCATCGGCCTCACCGCGGTGCTGCATACGTGGGGCTCGGCGCTGACGCATCACCCGCATGTGCATATGATCGTGCCCGGCGGCGGCATCTCGCTCGACAGCCAGCGCTGGGTCGCGTGCCGTCCGGGCTTCTTCCTTCCCGTCCGCGTGCTCTCGCGGCTCTTTCGGCGCCTGTTTCTGGAGCGGCTGGCCGCCGCGCACGATGATGGCCGCCTGCAGTTCTTCGGCGATCGCGCGCGCCTCGCCGAGCGCGAGGCCTTCGCCGAGCATCTCGCGCCGCTGCGCAAGGCCGAATGGGTCGTCTATGCCAAGCGACCGTTCGGCGGACCCGAGGCGGTGCTGGCTTATCTCGCGCGCTACACCCATCGCGTCGCCATCGCCAACAGCCGGCTCGTCGCGCTCGACGACGCCGGCGTCACCTTCAGATGGAAGGACTATCGGGTGAAGGGCCGCGACCGACTCAAGCTGATGACGCTCGCCATCGACGAGTTCATCCGCCGCTTCCTCATCCACGTGCTGCCCGATGGTTTCCACCGCATCCGCCACTATGGTCTCTTTGCCAGTGGCGCACGCGCCGGGAACATCGCGCGGGTGCGTCAGCTGCTCAATGTGACCACGAAATCCGCCGAGCCCCGTGACGGTAGCGGCACCGACGACGATGCGCCGACGACGACCGTCGCCCCCTCTTGCTCCTGCTGCGGTGGCCGCATGATCGTCATCGAGAGTTTCGAGCGCGGCGACGCGCCGCGACATCACACAACCGTCGCCGTCCGACTCGACAGCTCATGAAGCGCCAGTCGCGACAGCCGACAGCTTTCTGCGGGCACCGCTCGTCATCGGCCTGCCACGACGACGCTCGGCCGATCGTCTGTCATCGGGCGCAAGCTCGCGCCCGAAATCCCAATCACGCCGCAATCTCTGCCCTGGCGCTCTCTCCTGCGCCATCTCACGTCGCGAAATCCGTCCAACGACGGCCACTTCCCGACCACGAACCGCGACCCGCGACCCTCAAATCCCCATAGACCCGCCCGTCATCACCGTGCCCTTGCTTGGCCGCGGTTTCCTCCCCTGAGGCTTATCGGACGCCTGCCGCCCGAGCTGTTGCGCCGCCTGTGTGCGGCAGGCATCCGATAACCCTTAACAGACTCGGTCGTTGGTGCTCGTCGCGCGCACTTCAGCTCCGAGTTGCTAAGCAGACGTTGCCGCAATCGGGGTGAGCAGCGTCTCATGCCCTAAGCTCATTGGTAGGCGACAGGCGAGCAATCGAAACCTGTTCGCGGTGCATCTCCGACGAATTCGGCTCCCTAGCCGCTCCTACAAGCATAGTCCGGTCTCTCCGTGAAAAATGTGCGCCTTCTCGACATCGATCGACATGTCGATAGTGCTTCCTGGGGT
>JAXDQC010000119.1:0-3232 GCA_034668045.1 Betaproteobacteria bacterium
TGAGGAGCACGAGGCCGACGACGAAGTAGAGGCCGGTGGCGAAGATGGCGAGGCGGTGGTTGCCGGCGAAGAGCCAGGTCACGAGGCCATAGGTGAGGGGGCCGAAGATGCTCGCCGCCTTCACCGCGAGTCCCCACAGCCCGAAGAACTCCGCGAGGCGCGACGGGGGCGCGAGATAGCCGACGATGGCGCGTCCCGCCGCCTGTGCCGAGCCCATGCACAGGCCGGCGAGGTTGGCGGCCATCCAGAAGGAGGTCGCGTCCTGTGAAAACCCGGCAAAGCCGACCATGACGATCCAGCCCACGAGCGTGATCGCGAGCGCGCGCACGTGTCCGATCGCGTCCTGCACGTAGCCGAAGCCGAAGGCGCCGATCGCGGCGGTGACGTTGACGACGAGAATCAGCGTGATGGTCTCCTGCATGGTGAATTTCATCACCTGCTCGGCGTAGATCGCGGCGAGCGAGACCACCGCGGTGATGCCCGCCTGGTAGAAGAGGATGCACAGCAGAAAGCGGCGCAGGTCGGCGTAGCGCTGTGACTCTTTCAAGGTCTGCGTGACGCGCCTCCAGGGACTGACGACAGAAGCGTGCGGCACGGCGCGCTCGCGCAGGACGAGGAAGGTCGGCGTCGCCGCCACCATGAAGAAGGCGGCGGTGATCAGCATCGTCACCGGCACGGCCTCGGTGCTGGGCTTGCCCGAAGTCAGCAGATAGGCCAGACACAGGCCGAGCGCCACCAGGCCGCCGAGATAGCCGAAGGCCCAGCCCCAGCCCGATACCCGCCCCATCGCGCGCGAGTCGGCGAGCTCGGGAAGAAAGGCCGCGATCAGGTTCTCGCCGGTGCCGAAGAAGTAGTTGGAAACGACGACGAGAGCGAGCGCGAGTCCGACCTCGCCGGGCGCAACCAATGCGAGGCCGGCGGTGAACACCACGCAACCGGCGGTGCAGAAGAGGAGCAGCTTCTTCTTGGCCGCGTGCGCATCGGCCCATGCGCCCACGAGAGGGGCGGTGAGCAGGATGAGCGCGTAGGACACGGAGAGCGCTGCGGTCCAGGCGAAGGTGGCCCAGGCCTCGCCCCGCGCCACCACGCCGACGAAATAGGCGCCGAACACCGCCGTGATGACGACGGTGGTGTAGCCCGAGTTGGCGAAGTCGTACATGCTCCACGCCCAGGCCTCGCGTACTCGGACGTCGGAGGCCAGGGCGCGGGGCACGCGCCAAGGTTAACTGAATGCAGCCTAAGGCGTGGGCGCGGCATTTGGCACGGTGAATTTTTCCCTTTCCGGTATAGTTTGGCTCGATGCAACAAGTAGTTAATAAGACCGGCACGAAAGAGGCGAAGCTGGGGCTGGCGCAGGTGCTCGACTGGATGGTCGAGGATGGGCTCGCCGCACGCGAGGCGGTCGAGCAGCTGAAAAAAGAGCGCCGCTACTACCGCGGCAACTCGCATCCGCTCTGCCTCATCGCGGAGCAGAAGTGGAAGAAGGGCACGGTGCTGCTGACGCTCGACTACCTGTCCGAGTGGATGGCAAAGCGTGTTGGCCTGGAATACCTGCACATCGATCCGCTCAAGATCGACTTCGCCGCGGTGACCGAAGTGATGTCCTCGGCCTACGCCACGCGCTTTCGCATCCTGCCCGTGGCGGTGAATCCGAAGGAGACGGTGATCGCCACCGCGGAGCCTCATATCCGCGACTGGGAGCCCGAGCTCGCCCGCATGATCAAGCGCGACATCCGGCGCGTGATCGCCAACCCGCTCGATATCGAGCGCTACCAGGTCGAGTTCTACAATCTGGCGAAGTCGATCAAGGGCGCCAACAAGAAGGCAGGTGTCAGCGGGCTTTCGAACTTCGAGCAGCTGGTCGAGCTCGGCAAGAGCGACAAGCCGGTCGACGCCAACGACGCCCACATCGTGCGCGTGGTCGACTGGCTGTGGCAGTACGCGTTCGAGCAGCGCGCGAGCGACATCCACGTCGAGCCGCGCCGGGAGCAGGGCATCGTGCGGTTTCGAATCGACGGGGTGCTGCACCAGGTCTACCAGATCCCGGCCGCAGTGATGAGCGCGATGACCAGCCGCATCAAGATCCTCGCGCGCATGGACGTGGTGGAGAAACGACGGCCGCAGGACGGTCGCGTCAAGACGCGCAGCGGCGAGCTGGACATCGAGCTGCGCATCTCCACCCTGCCGACCGCCTTCGGCGAGAAGCTGGTGATGCGCATCTTCGATCCGGAAGTGCTGGTGCGGGATTTTTCCGAGCTGGGCTTCGCCGACGAGGACCAGAAGCGCTGGACCGAGATGACCGAGCGGCCGAACGGCATCGTGCTGGTCACCGGCCCGACCGGCTCGGGCAAGACGACCACCTTGTATTCCACGCTGAAGAGCCTGGCCACCTCGGAAGTGAACGTCTGCACCATCGAGGACCCGATCGAGATGATCGAGCCGGCGTTCAACCAGATGCAGGTGCAGCCGCAGATCGACCTCGGCTTCGCCGAAGGCGTGCGCGCGCTGATGCGCCAGGACCCGGACATCATCATGGTGGGCGAGATCCGCGACCTGGAGACCGCCGAGATGGCGGTGCAGTCCGCGCTCACCGGCCACCTGGTGCTCTCCACGTTGCACACCAACGACGCGCCGAGCGCGGTGGCCCGGCTGCTCGAGCTCGGCATCGCGCCCTACCTGCTTAACGCCACGCTCAACGGCATCATGGCGCAGCGCCTGGTGCGCACGCTGTGCCCGCACTGCAAGCAGACCGTCGAGCTCAACCGGGCCGAGGACCAGGAGGCGTGGAACGCGCTGGTCGCGCCGTGGAAGTCGAAGCACCCGGCGAAGCTTTTCAAGCCGGTCGGCTGCCTCGAGTGCCGCATGACCGGCTTCATCGGCCGCATCGGCGTTTACGAGACCTTGATGTATTCGCAGGCTTTGAAAAGTCTGGTGACTCAAAATGCGGATCTATCGGCATTGCGGGAGCAGGCGTTCAAGGAGGGCATGAAGCCGCTGCGCATCTCCGGCGCGATGAAAGTCGGCGCCGGCCTCACCACCGTCGACGAAGTGCTCAAGGTCGCGCCCCCGGTGCGCGACGCGGCGCGATAGGGCGGCCGTGCTCGACATCCTGCTGCTGGTGGCGTTCTCGGGCGGCGCGGTGTACCTCGTCATGTACATCCTCGCGCGCCGACAGATCCATGCGCTGACGCAGGCGCAAAAGGACCATGCGCGCTTCCGCGCCCTGACCGAG
>JAXDQC010000120.1:0-12284 GCA_034668045.1 Betaproteobacteria bacterium
GCGTCGAACTCCTGGAAGCGCGCCTGGCGCCAGAACGTCTCTTCGACTTCGAGCGGCAGGTAGGTGAGGTCGATGCCTTCCATGCGCACGCTGCCGTCGGCGAGCGCGCGCGTGCGGTCGTAGGGCCAGCAGGCGAGGGTAAGGGGGATTTTCTTCATGATTCCCTGGATAGGTTGCCGATGACGGTAAGCAGCACCTGCCGCGCGGCGCGCACTTCGGCGGAAGTTACACCTTTGACCGCCCGCTTGTTCACCTGTTCTGCGAGCGGCACCAGCTTCGCTTCCAGCGCCCGGCCCTTGGCGGTGAGGTGCACGTAGACGTTCTTGCGGTTGTCGGCGACCTGGCGCCGCTTCACATAGCCCTGCTTGTCCATCGCGCGGATGGCGGCGAAGGTGCTGGGCTCGGTAACGCCGGCCTCGGTCGAGAGCTCGCGCTGCGTCAGCCCGTCGCGCTCCCACAGGATGCGCAGGAAGGTCCAGTGGCCGAACGGCACGCCGTGCGCGGCTAGCTCCGCCTGCAGCGCGCGCGTGAAACCGCGCCAGGCTTCCTTCGTCAGGTGCGCGAGGCGCTCGTCGGATGTCTTAACGAGACCTCCTTGCCGGTGTGCGCGGATTCGAGGATCGCCAGGCAGGCTTGCGTCGTCGCCAGCCCCCAGAGCGCGTCATGCAGCGGTGCCTTGCCGTTCACGACCGCGTCGTAGAGCTCGTCGATCACGCCGGCGCGCGGCACCGCCGGCGGCGCGAGCGGCTCCAGGCGTTGCTCGCCGTCGGCATGGATCATGACGCCGCCGGGCAACGGCCGCAGGTCGGCCTTGTCGCACGAGACGACGATCAGGCCGAAGTGCGGATGCTGCACGGCTTCATTGGCCTTGAACTCCGCCCCACCGTAGTTGCGCGCGGCCTTGAGGAGCGATTCTTTCCTTTGCGCGAGATTTTTTCTCGCCGCACCGTATTGCGCCGGGTCCTTTTTCTGGCCGCCTTCGCCGATCCAGCCCATGAGCTCGTCGGAATCGAAGCGCGCGTAGCCGCTGTAGACGATGGTCGCGAAGCTCTCTTCGAAGGTGAGGAGGGCGGCGTAGGCGCCCTCGGCGGGACGCGCCGGATCCCAGTTGCCGGTCTGCGCCCGCACCGATTTCAGCCGGCTCCGGGAGAGCAGGCGCACCACGTCGACATGGTGGGCGGACTGGTTCAGCACCGCGTTCTCGAGCTCCTCGGGCCGGCGCGGGCGGTAGAGGAAGTCGGTGTAGTTGAGCGCGCTGATCATGCGCACGCGACCGAATTCGCCGCTGTCGATGAGCTTCCTTGTTTCCAGGATCGGCCGATCGAAGCTGTGGCTATGCCCCACGACGAGAAAGACGTCGTGCTGCTTCGCTGCCGCCGCTATCGCCCTGCACTCCTCGAGCGAGAGCGCCATCGGCTTTTCGACCAGCACGTGCTTGCCGGCCGCGGCCGCGGCGACCGCCTGCTCGGCGTGGCGCTCGTGCGGCGTTGCAATATAGACCGCCTCCGCGTCGCTCTTCAGCAGCGCCTCGAGATTCGCGAATCCGCGTCCGCCGAAGTCCTGCTTGAACTTGTCCAGCGCTTCCGGGCGTGGATCCACGGCGCCCACCAGCTCGACACGCTTGTCGCGCATGAGCGTCGGCGCCATGAGCGCGAACGCGCGCCCCAAACCGACGACGCCGAGCTTGAGCTTTCTCATCGGCCGGGAGTATGATTTACTTAGGAGGCTAAGTAAACCGCAAGGAACGAAAATGAGGCTCACCCGCGAGGAAAACGACCTGCTGTGCCGCGTCGAGGGCGACGCGCCGATGGGCGGCATCATGCGCAGCCACTGGCTGCCGGTCTGCCTGTCCGAAGAGGTGGCGGCGAAGGACGGCGCGCCGGTCCGCTCGCGCCTGCTGGGCGAGGATCTGGTCGCCTTCAGGGACAGCAACGGCAAGCTGGGTGTCCTCAGCGAGTATTGCCTGCACCGCCGCGCTTCGCTCGCCTTCGGCCGCAACGAGGAATGCGGGCTGCGCTGCCTCTACCACGGCTGGAAATTCGACGTCGACGGCAACGTCGTCGACATGCCCTCGGAAGCGCCGGGCGCCGCGCAGCGCCTGGGCAAGAAGACCAGGTCCTACCCGGCGCGCGAGGGCGGCGGCTTCGTCTGGGCCTGGATGGGGCCGAGGGACAAGATGAGAGAGTTCGAGCCGCCGGCCTGGGCGCCGGTGCCGGGCATCAAGTACGCGATCGTCAAGATGCACGCGGCGTGCAACTGGGCGCAGGTGCTCGAGGGCTCGATCGATTCCGCGCACAGCTCGAGCCTGCATTCGAGCAACATGCCGGCGGGCGAAGTGGAAGGCTCGACCGCGACCGGCACGGCCTGGGTGCGGCCTTCCACGGACAAGGCGCCGAAGATGCAGTTCGACCCGACCGGCTACGGGTTCCGCTACGCGGCGCTGCGCAAGCCGATCAAGAATCCCGAGACGCATCAGTACGTCAGAACCACTCTCTTTCTCGCGCCGTTCACGGTGCTCATCCCGCCGAACGACCAGTACAAGCTGTCGCAGATGCTGGTGCCGATGGACGACGTGAACACAATGTTCTACTGGGTCGCCTGGCACCCCGATGCGAAGAAGGGCATCAGCCAGGCCGAGTGGCGGAAATTCTGCGCAGCGGAAGTCGGTATCGATCTGGATTCTTCGTATAGAAAAAAGAGAAACAGCGAGAATGGCTATCTGCAGGATCGGCAAGCGATGAAGCGCGGCGACTTCACCGGCATCACCGGCATCCCGACGCAGGACATGGCGATGTGGGAGTCGATGGGGCCGATCACCGACCGCAGCCAGGACAACCCGGGCGCCAGCGACCTCGCCGTGGCGCAATTCCGCCGCATGATGGTCGCTGCGGCGAAGACGTTCCGCGACGGGCGCGCGGCGATCGGCACCGAGAAGGAGATGCCCTACGCGAGCCTGTCTTCGTTCGAGGGCGTGGTGCCGAAGACGACGGACTGGCGGACCCTGGGCGTCGAACAGCCCGTGACGGCGAAATGACGTCGTTCACCCGCGGGATTCACCACCTCGCGCTCTGCACCGACGACATGAAGAAGACGGTCGACTTCTACGTCGAGGTCCTCGGCATGCCGCTCGTGCATGCGATGAAGGTGCCGCCGGGCCTCGGCAGCGGGCCGGCGAACCGCGGCAATCCGCCCTACGAGGAGATCCGCCACTACTTCTTCGACATGGGCAACGACAGCCTGCTCGCCTTCTTCGAGATCCCGAAGGGCCGGGAGCCGAAATCCAACCGCAATGCCGTCGGCGGCATGCAGCATTGCTCGTTCGTCGTCACGCCGGCGCGCTTCGCCGAGATCGAGCAGCGGCTGAAGAGCCGCAAGATCGAGTACATCGGGCCGATCCCGCAGCTTCCCGGGCTGCTCGGCATCTATTTCTACGACCCCAACGGGATACGGCTGGAGTTCTGCTGCCAGCCGCAGGACGGCGACGATCAGCGGGTCCTGAAGTGCGTCCGGCAGACAGAAGGGGAACTGCAGCGCGAGCTGCGGACCCTAGAAAAGAAACCGTAGCCCGACGGTAAAGAAGCGCCGCACCGGCTCGGACTGCTGCGTGCCGTAGGTGGAGTCGATCTGGAAGCGGTTGGGAATCACCCAGAAGCGGATGCCGCCGTGCAGCGTCGGCTTCTCGCCGCGCTCGCCGTAGGTCTCGAGGATGCCGTACACCCGCGGCGGCAGGATCAGCTGCTCGAGGCCGAGCCCCCAGGTGCCGCGGTTCTCGATGTAGCCGAGATTGCTGTGGATGATCGACCAGTCCTGCAGGAACGAGAAGCTGGCGATGCCATTGATGTAGGGGTCGCCGCCGAAGGAGCCGACCGAGAAAGCGAGCCCGTAGCCGTTCGGCTCGATCGGCTTCACCAGCTTCTTCGCCTGCAGGATGAGGTTGCGCTCGCCTTCGATGCGGTTGCCGCCCACCGTCCATTCGACGCCGAGCCGGTTGCACGCGGGAAGGAACCAGAACTCCGATCCCGAGTAGGCGCGCTGCTCTTTGTAGAAGGTCTCGATCTGGCAGCCGCCGGGATCGACCGTGCGCGCGTCGTCGGTATTGAACGGCCGCGCCGCGTGGCAGAGGGACGCGGTGCTGCAAAGGAGCGCGACGAGGACTCTTTTCATTCTTTTTCTTTTTACCCCTACCTGACAGGTTCCTGTCAATTCTAATTAAGTTTCCGTGACTTACAATGCGCTCCCCAATGAAACTCTACATCCTGGCGATCGCGCTTTGCGTCGCGGGCTGCGGCGAGAAGCCGACGCCGGTGAAACGCGCGGAAGCGGAAGGCGCCAAGGCGGCGGCCGGCGGCGGCGTCGCCATCGGCGAGGCATCGCGCCAGTTCCTCACCATCGAAGCGCTGGCGCCGGGCAGCGGCGCGACCGAGAGAAGCTACTTCGGCCGCACCGCATTCCGCCCGCGCGCGCTTTCCGCCGTGACGGCGCCGTTTTCGGGGCGCGTCGCGAGCGTCGTCGCCGAGCCCGGCCAGAAGGTGAAAGCCGGCGCGACCCTGTTCACGGTCGAGAGCGCGGACGCGGGCGGCATTCGCGCCACGCTCGACCAGGCGCGCATCAAGGTGCGCGTCGCCGAGGAAGGATTCGCGCGCCAGAACGAGATGGTGAAGCGCGGCGTCGGCCTCGAGATCGAGCGCTTCGACGCGGAGATGAAGGTGCGCGAAGCGCGCGCCGAGCTCGACCGCGCCGAGCGCAGCGCCGCGCTCGTCGGCGGCGGGCAGGGCACCGCGATCCACGTGCGCGCGCCGGTCGACGGCGTGGTGGTGTCCGTGAAGGCGGCGCAGGGCGCCAACGTCCAGGCGGGCGGCGACGCGCTGGTCGAGATCGGCAATCCCGACGGCCTGTGGATCGTCGCCGACGTGCCGGAAGGCGAAGCGAGCCGCATGGCGAAGGCGAAATCGGCCGATGTCCTGATCGACGCCCTCAACCTCAAGGTGCGGGCGAAGATCGTCGGCGTCGCGCCGCGCAGCGATGTCGAGACCCGGCGCACGCCGGTCTACCTCGAGCTCGAGAAGGCGCCGGAAGACCTGCGCGCCGGCCTGCTGGTGCGCGTCAATGTCGCGCTGGAGTCGAGCGATGCCGAGCTCTGGCTGCCGATGACGGCGGTGCTGGTGAAGGAAGGCAGCAAGCGCGTCGTCTACGTCGAGGAGCGCGGCGGCCGCTTCGTCGCGCGGCCGATCGAGGCGGGCGAGGAGCGCGGCGGGCGCGTGCGGGTGCTTTCCGGCCTGCAGGCCGGCGAGCGCGTCGTCACCAAGGGCGCGCTGCTGGTCGACCGCGAAGCCGAGCAGCTGCTTTAAATGCTCAACCGGCTGATCGAAGTCTGCGTGCACCGGCGCGTGGCGGCGATCGTCACCATCGCCATCCTCGCCGCCTGGGGCGTGCGCGCCTACCTCAACACGCCGATCGAGGCCTACCCCGACGTCACCAACGCGCAGGTGACCGTGATCTCGCAGATGCCGGGCTACGCCCCCGAGGAGATCGAGCGCGCCATCACCGTGCCGCTCGAGCGCGCGCTGAACGGCACGCCGCGCACCATCCAGCTGAGAAGCGAGAGCCTGTTCGGCCTGTCGCTCATCACGCTCACCTTCGACGACGACGCCGACCCGTTCAACTCGCGCATGCAGGTGGCGCATCGCATCTCCGCCGCGATCGCCGACCTGCCCGAGGGCGTGGTGCCAGAGCTTGCGCCCGAGGCGACGCCGCTCGGCGAGGTCTACCAGTTCCGCGTCGTCAGCGACCGCCACGACCTCTACCAGCTGCGCGCCGAGCTGCAGTGGACGATCACGCGCGTCCTGAAGGCGGTGCCGGGTGTGGCCGACGTGGTCTGCTTCGGCGGCTACCTGAAGGAGATCCACGTCCGCGCCTACCCGGAAAAGCTGCGCGCGCACGGCGTCACGCTGCCCGAGCTGTCCGAGGCGCTCAACAAGAGCAACATGAACATCGGCGGCGGCTTCCTGCGCAGCGGCGACCAGGAGCTGACGGTGAGGGGTGTGGGCTACATCACCTCGCCCGACGACATCCGCCGCACGGTGCTGAAGACGCGCGAAGGCACGCCGGTCACGGTCGGCGACGTCGCCGAGATCGTGCAGTCGAACACGCCGCGGCGCGGCGCCATCGGCTGGAACGATCAGAAAGAAGCGGTCGAGGGCTTCGTGCTGATGCGCCGCGGCGAGAACCCGTCGCGCGTCATGGACGGCGTGCACGCCAAGGTCGCCGAGCTGAACCAGCGCATCCTGCCGCAGGGCGTGAAGATCGAGACGTTCTACGACCGCACGGTGCTGGTCGGCAGCACGCTCAAGACCGTGAACAACAACCTGCTGCACGGCTTCCTGCTGGTGGTCGCGGTCGCCTGGCTCTTTTTCCGCAGCATCACCGGCTCGCTGATCGTCGGCGCGGTGATTCCGCTCGCGCTGCTCGGCGCCTTCATCGGCCTGTACGCGCTCAAGCTGCCCGCCAACCTGATCTCCATGGGCGCGATCGATTTCGGCATCCTGGTCGACGGGGCGGTGGTCCTGGTCGAGAACGTGCTGCATGCGGTGCAGCATGAGCGGCCGGCGAAGCGCGCCGACATGCTGCGCCTCATCATCCGCGCCGCCGAGCAGGTGGCGCGGCCGACGCTGTTCGCCATGCTGATCATCATCGCCGCGCTGGTGCCGGTCTTCACGCTCGAGCAGGTCGAGGGGCGCATCTTCCGCCCGCTGGCGCTCACCTATTCCTTCGCGCTGGTGGCGGCGCTGCTCCTGGCGCTGACGCTCGTGCCGGCGCTGTGCGCGGTCGGTTTTTCCGCCGGCAAGGCGCGCGCCGAGCCGGGCTGGATCACGGCCCTTCGTGCCCGCTACCGCGGCGGTCTTCTGCGCGTGATGCCGATCCGCGGCCTGGCGATCGGCATGGCGGCGGTGTTCCTCGCCGTCACGCTGTGGGTCGGCGCGAAGATGGGCACCGAGTTCCTGCCCGAGCTCGACGAGGGCGACATCCTGGTGTTCGTGGAAATGCCGCCCTCCATCGCGCTGGAAGCGGCGCAGACCATGCTGGTCGAGATCCGCCGGCGCATCCTCCTATCGCCGGAAGTCACGCAGGTGCTCTCGGAGAACGGCCGCCCCGAGGACGGTACCGACAACGAGAACCCGAACATGAGCGAGACTTTCGTGCGCCTGAAGCCGCGCGATGAGTGGCGCAAGGGGCTGAACAAGCGCCAGCTCGCCGACGAGATCCGCGAGCGCCTCACCGAGATCCCGGGCGTGCGCTACAACTTCTCGCAGCCGATCAAGGACAACGTCGAGGAAGCGGTGGCCGGCGTGCGCGGCAAGGTGGTGCTGAAGGTGTTCGGCACCGAGACCAAGCCGATGCGCGACGCGCTCGAGCAGGCGCGCCAGCGGCTCGCCAGCGTGCCGGGCATCGTCGACCTCGGTCTCTACCGCGATGCCAGCGTGCCGCAGCTGCAGATCAAGCTCGACCGCGACGCGCTTGCCCGCGCCGGCATCCCGGTGGCGACGGCGAACGATTTCATCGGCACCGCGCTCGCCGGCAAGGTGACGACGACCGTCTGGGAAGGCGAGCGGCCGGTGCCCGTGCGCCTGCTGCTCGTTTCCCGCGAGCGCGACAGCGAGCAGGCGATCGGCGAGCTGGCGGTGCCCCGGCCCGGCGGCGGCAGCGTGCCGCTGCGCCAGCTGGCCTCGGTCGGCGTGGCGAGCGGCGCGGCCAACATCTACCGCGAATCCAACAGCCGCTACCTCGCGCTCAAATTCAACATCGAGGGCCGCGACATGGGCTCGGTGGTCAACGACGCGATCGCCGCCGTCGCCGGCGCGGTCAAGCTGCCCGACGGCTATTACTTCCAGTGGGGCGGCGAGTTCGAGAATCAGCAGCGCGCCATCCGCCGGCTGGAAATCATCGTGCCGCTCGCGCTCGCGGCGGTGCTGTTCCTGCTCTACGGCGCGGTGCAGTCGGGTCGCGCGGCCGGCGCGATCCTGCTCACCGCCCCCTTTGCCCTTACCGGCGGCGTGTTCGCCCTGAAGCTCGGCGACATGCCGCTCTCGGTCAGCGCGGTGGTGGGCTTCATCGCGCTGCTGGGGCAGGTCTCGCTCCTCGGCCTGCTTCTGGTGAGCGCGATCGAGGCGCGCCGCATCGCCGGCGCCGACCTGCTGACGGCGGTGGTCGAGGGCAGCACCGAGAAGATCCGCGCGGTGCTGATGGCCGGGCTGCTGGCGCTCTTCGGTCTCCTGCCGATGGCGCTGTCGCAGGACATCGGCAGCGAGACGCAGCGGCCGTTCGCGCTGGTGATCGTCGGCGGCATGGTGACGACTCTGATCATCACGCTCTTCGTCCTGCCGGCGGTCTACTACGTCCTGGCGTCGGAGAAGTACGAAACGCCCGAGCAGCTCGATGAGGCTGCTTAGCTTTCTTCTTTTCGTGGTTCCGGCGTGGGCGCAGCCGCCCGCGAGCGTGACGCTCGACGACGTGCTGCGCCTGGTGGCGCGCAGCCCGCGCGTGCTCGCCGCCGAGCGCGACGCCGACATGGTGCGCGCCGAGCGCGTGACGGCCGGCGCGCTGCCCAACCCGACGCTGTCCTTCGGCTCCTCCCGTCCGAGCGGCGGCGAGCGGACCATGTTCGACGCCAACTCGCAGCAGCAGGCGACCATCGAGATGCCGATCCCGATCTTCGGCCAGCGCGGCGCGCGGATGGATGCCGCCGACCGGCAGATCGGGCGAGCCGAGTCGCAGGTTCGCCTGACCGCCAGCGAAGCGCGACGCGCCGCGGCGCTCGGCTTCGCCCGCCTGTTGCGCGCACAGGAGACGCTCGGCACGCGCAGCGCGGCGCTCGGCGAGATCGAGCGCATTCGCGGCCTGGTCAGCGGACGGCAGCAGAGCGGCGTGGCGAGCCGCTACGACCGCTCGCGCGTCGACGCCGAGGCGGCGCTCGCCGCGCTCGCCGTGCAGCGCGCCGAGGCCGACGTGGCGGAGCAGGCGACGGCGATCGCGGCGCTGGTCGATGCGCCGGGATGGCGGCCGCGAGCCTCCGGCAGCCTCGATGCGCTGGGCAGCACCCAGGGCGCCGAGACCGATGTCCGGCGCATGTTGGCGGGAAATCCCACCGCGCGCCTGGCGCGCGACGAGTCGGCGGCTGCGGAGGCGCGCATCGAGCTGGCGCGGCGCGAGCGCTACCCGGTGCCCAGCCTGGCCTACAGCCGCAGCTGGACCAGCGGACCCTACGGAGCGGCGAACTACATCGGCCTGCAGAGCGAGATCCCGATCCTCGACAGCAGGAAGGGGCTCGAGGATCGCGCCCGCGCCGACGCCGCGGCGACCCGCGAGCGGGAGCGCGCCGCGAATGCGGCGCTCAGCGCCGAGTATGAGAAGCAGCGCGACACCCTGCGCGCGCGGCGCGAAGCGTTGCGCCGCTTCGAGGGCGAGGTGCCGGGCGATCAGAGCGCCTTCCTCGAGATGGCGGAGAGCGCCTACCGGCTGGGACGGGGCACGCTGTTCGAGCTGCTCGACGCGCGCCGCACCCGCATGGAAGCGTCGATCGCGCGGCTGGAGCTCCTCGGCGCCATCGTCGAGGCCGAGATCGAGCTGCGCGCCCTCACCGGAGAGCTCTAGCCGATATCAGGCAGGGTTTGAATCTTCCGCGCGGTAATCAAGCGCGCCGGAAACAGATCGCGATCCTCGATCAGTTCGAAGCCGTGGCGCGCGAGCCACGCCGGCACGTCGCGCTTTTGCCAGGCGGCGACGAACGGTTCATGGACGAAGCGCGCCAGCCACCAGAAATAGATGCCGCGCCAGCCGTACTTCCGCAGCAGCCGCCAAGGTCGGCCGAAGAACTGTTCGGCGGCAGGCTCCAGCACCGACAGCAGGCCTGCGGGTCTGAGGACGCGCCGAAGCTCCGCGAGCGCCTCCTCGGTGAAGCGCGGCGGCATTTCATGGAACAGGAAACAGGCGCTCACGCCATCGAAGCGCCGTGCCGGAAAACCGCACCGCTCGGCCAGCCCCTGCACGAACCGCGGCCCGGAATACTGGCGCGCGGCGTGCTGCAGCAAGTACGGCGACGCGTCCAGCCCCCAGACTTCCTGCGCGCCGGCGTCGAGCAGCGCCTGCGTTGAATGTCCGGCGCCGCAACCGACGTCGAGCACCGCGCCGCAGCCGTTCAATGCCTGCGCCATCGCGCGCCGCGCGCGGCGCATTTCACCGAGCATCACCAGGTCGAAGCCGGTGCTGTAGCCGCGTGCGACCTTCTTGGAATAGTTACCGTTGGGGAGGTTGTGGAATTCCAGCAGCAGGTATTCCGGCAATGCGACGTTGAGCGGCAGCTCGGGTGGAAGCCGTACCCGGCCCAGGCGCCGCAGCAGCACTTTCGCGAGGAATCGCCACAGATCGCGCGGCCGGCGCAGGTCGAGCGCGTCCGGCCAGGCGTCGGGCAGCTCGAGCTGCCCCCAGGCCAACGGCACGGGATCGGTCGGTCCAGCCTCTCGTAGGACTGGTTGCAGCATGCTCATGGTGTCGCGGGCTTCCCCCGAAGCGGGCGATGAACAGTCGACCCGATTATATCGTCCACAGTCTTTGCATATCATAGGCGCATGGCCCAATACGTTTACACCATGCGGCGGGTCAGCAAGACCGTGCCGCCTAAGCGCACCATCCTCAAGAACATCTCGCTGAATTTTTTCCCGGGGGCCAAGATCGGCGTGCTCGGCCTGAACGGCTCGGGCAAGTCGAGCCTGCTGAAGATCATGGCGGGCGTGGATGACAACCACGAGGGCGAAGTGATCCGCATGCCCGGCATCAAGGTCGGCTACCTGGAACAGGAGCCGGCCCTGAAGAAAGACCAGACGGTACGCCAGGCCGTCGAGGAATCGATGGGCGGCATGGCGGCGGCGAAGAAGCGCCTGGAGGAGGTCTACGCCGCCTATTCGGAGGCCGACGCCGACTTCGACAAGCTGGCCGAGGAGCAGGCGAAGCTCGAGGCGCTGGTGAACGCCGGCGGCGCCGACGAGCTGGAGGTCGCCGCCGATGCGCTTCGGCTTCCTGACTGGGATGCCAAGATAGAAATCCTCTCGGGGGGAGAGAAGCGCCGGGTTGCGCTGTGCAAGCTGCTGCTGTCCAAGCCCGATCTGCTGCTGCTCGATGAGCCCACCAACCACCTCGACGCCGAGAGCGTCGAGTGGCTGGAGCAGTTCCTGCAGCGCTTTCCCGGCACCGTGGTCGCCGTCACCCACGACAGATATTTTCTCGACAATGCGGCGGGGTGGATCCTCGAGCTCGACCGCGGCATGGGGATTCCCTGGGAAGGCAACTATTCGAGCTGGCTCGAGCAGAAGGAGAAGCGCCTGCAGGTGGAAGCGAGCCAGGAAGTGGCGCGCATCAAGGCGATGCAGCACGAGCTGGAATGGGTGCGGCAGAACCCGAAGGGGCGCGGCACCAAATCGAAGGCGCGCCTCGCGCGCTTCGAGGAATTGTCCTCGCAGGAAAGCCAGGCCAGGAACGAGACGCAGGAAATCTTCATCCCGGTCGCCGAGCGCCTGGGCAACGAGGTGATCGAGTTCCAGAACGTCTCGAAGGGCTTCGGCGAGCGCCTCCTGATCGACAAGCTTTCGTTCAAGGTGCCGCCCGGCGCGATCGTCGGCATCATCGGTCCGAACGGCGCCGGCAAATCGACCTTGTTCAAGCTGATCAACAAGAAGGAGAAGCCCGATAGCGGCAAGATTCTCATCGGCAAGACGGTGAAGATCGCCCACGCCGACCAGTCGCGCGACGAGCTGAGCAACGAGAAAACCGTCTTCGAGGACATCTCGGGCGGCAACGACATGATCCAGGTCGGCAAATTCCAGATGCCCTCGCGCTCCTATCTCGCGCGCTTCAACTTCCGCGGCGCCGACCAGCAGAAGCGGGTCGGCCAGCTCTCGGGCGGCGAGCGCGGCCGGCTGCACCTGGCGAAGATGCTGATCTCGGGCGCCAACGTGCTGCTTCTCGACGAGCCCTCGAACGACCTCGACGTCGAGACCCTGCGCGCGCTGGAGGAGGCGCTGCTGGAATTCGCCGGCAGCGTGATGGTGATCTCCCACGACCGCTGGTTCCTCGACCGCATCGCCACCCACATCCTCGCCGCCGAGGACGACTCCAGATGGGTCCTCTTCAACGGCAACTACCAGGAGTACGAGGCCGACAAGAAGAAGCGCCTCGGCGAGGAGGCGGCGAAACCGCATCGCATCAGATACAAGGCCCTGAAATGAGGCAGTTCG
>JAXDQC010000121.1:0-32996 GCA_034668045.1 Betaproteobacteria bacterium
TGCTCGGCTTGCTGCCCTACGTGGCGAAGGACGTCTACGCGGCCGGACAGGCCGTCCTCGGTTTTCTGGCAGCTTCCTACTGGTCCGGCGCGCTCGCCGGCTCGATCTTCGTCGGCGCCGGCCGCCTTCAGCTGGGCGCCGCGCGCACCATGCTCTGGAGCGCCGGGTTCTGGTTCGCCGCGACCCTGCTCTTCGGCCAGACCAGCACGCTCTCCATCGGCATGGCTTTGCTCTTCATCGCCGGGCTCATGCAGAGCTTCTGCCTGACGCCGCTCGCCGCGATCATGCTGCGCTCGGCCGACGAATCGATGCGCGGCCGGGTGATGGGCGTGCGCATGCTTGCGATCTGGGGGCTTCCTCTCGGCCTGGTGGCAGCCGGACCGCTCATCGAGTGGATCGGCTATGCGGCGACCAGCTTCATCTACACCGCGCTCGGCCTCGCCGCGACCATCGCCATCGGCTGGCGCTGGCGCGAGGCGCTCTGGCACCGCTCGGCGGCAGCTAACGCCTGATTTACTCCCACTCGATCGTGGCCGGCGGCTTGGAAGAGATGTCGTAGGTGACGCGGTTGATGCCGCGCACTTCGTTGATGATGCGGCTCGAGACCCTGGCGAGCAGCTCGTGCGGCAGCGGCGCCCAGTCGGCGGTCATGAAGTCCGTCGTCTGCACCGCGCGCAGCGCGACCACGTACTCGTAGGTCCGATAGTCGCCCATCACACCGACCGATTTCACGGGTAGAAAGACGGCGAAGGCCTGGCCGGTCTTGTCGTACCAGCCCGAGCTGCGCAATTCCTGGATGAAGATGTCGTCGGCGCGCTGCAGCAGTTCGATGTAGTTCTTCTCGATGGCGCCGAGAATCCGCACTCCCAGCCCGGGGCCCGGGAACGGATGGCGGAACACCATCTCGCGCGGCAGGCCGAGCGCCAGGCCGAGCTCGCGCACCTCGTCCTTGAACAACTCCCTTAGCGGCTCGAGCAGCTTGAGATGCAGCGTCTCGGGCAGGCCGCCGACGTTGTGGTGCGACTTGATGGTGGTCGCCTTCTTGGTCTTCCCGCCCGCCGACTCGATCACGTCGGGGTAGATGGTTCCCTGCGCGAGCCACTTGGCGTTCCTGATCTTCTTTGCTTCCCGCTGGAAGACCTCGACGAACAGGCGGCCGATGATTTTTCGCTTCTGCTCCGGGTCATCGATATTTTTTAAAGAAGAAAGAAACTCTTCCGCGGCATCGACGTGGATAACCTTGACGTGCATGTGTTTCGCGAAGGTCTCCATGACCTGCTTCGCCTCGTTCAGGCGCAGCAGGCCGTGATCGACGAAGACGCAGGTGAGCTGCTCGCCGATCGCCTTGTGGATCAGCGCCGCGGCGACCGAGGAATCGACGCCGCCCGACAAGCCGAGGATGACTTCCTCGCTCCCCACCTGCTCTTTTATTTTCTTGCTTGCTTCAAGAGCATAGTCGGGCATCTGCCAGTCGCCGCGCGTGCCGCAGACCTCGCGCACGAAGCGGTGCAGGATCTTGGTGCCCTGGCGCGTGTGCGTGACCTCGGGATGGAACTGCACGGCGTAGAAGCGCCGTTCTTCGTCGGCCATGGCCGCGATCGGGCAGGCGTCCGTGGAGGCCATCAGCTTGAAGCCCGGCGGCAGCGCCGTGACCTTGTCGCCGTGGCTCATCCACACCTTGAGCATCCCGTGGCCTTCCGGCGTCCGGTAGTCGTCGATGCCGTCCAGCAGCTTCGTATGTCCGCGGGCGCGCACGTCGGCCGGCCCGAACTCGCGCACCCTGCCCGCCTCCACCTTGCCGCCCAGCTGCTGCGCCATGGTCTGCATGCCGTAGCAGATGCCGAGCACGGGCACGCCGAGCTCGAAGGCGGCCTTGGGCGCCTTGCCGGTCGTTTCCTCGTAGGCCGACATGTGGCTGCCGGAGAGGATGATTCCCTGCGCGCCGAAGTCGCGCACGAAATCGTCGGAGACGTCGTGGGGATGGATCTCGCAGTAAACCTTCGCCTCGCGTACCCGGCGGGCGATCAGCTGCGTGTACTGCGCGCCAAAATCCAGGATCAGGATTTTTTGATGCTTATTCGACCCTGTAATTCGGAGCCTCCTTGGTGATCTGCACGTCGTGGACGTGCGACTCGCGGATCCCCGCCGAGGTGATCTCGACGAAGCGGGTCTTGGTGCGCAGCTCGTCGATGGTCGCGCAGCCGGTATAGCCCATGCTCGCCCGCACGCCGCCGGTGAGCTGCGAGATGACGAAGACCACGCTGCCCTTGTACGCCACCCGGCCTTCGACGCCTTCGGGCACCAGCTTGTCGACGTTCATCTCCGAATCCTGGAAGTAGCGGTCCGCCGCGCCTTTCTGCATCGCGCCGAGCGAGCCCATGCCGCGGTAGGACTTGTAGGAGCGTCCCTGGAAGAGCTCGATCTCGCCGGGCGACTCCTCGGTGCCGGCGAACAGCGACCCGAGCATGACCGCGTTGGCGCCGGCGCCGAGCGCCTTGGAGATATCGCCGGAGTAGCGCACGCCGCCGTCGGCGATGAGCGGCACGCCGCTGTTCTCGAGCGCCTCGGCGACGTTCTGGATCGCGGTGATCTGCGGCACGCCGACGCCGGCGACGATGCGGGTGGTGCAGATCGAGCCCGGGCCGATGCCGACCTTGACGCCGTCGGCGCCGTGATCGACCAGCGCCTTTGCGCCCTCGGCGGTGCCGACGTTGCCGCCGATGACATCGACCTTGAACTTCTTCTTGATCCACTGGACGCGATCGAGGACGCCCTGCGCGTGGCCGTGGGCGGTATCGACGATCAGCACGTCGGCGCCGGCTTCGACCAGCGCCGCCACCCGGTCATCCGTCCCCTCGCCGACGCCGACCGCGGCGCCGACGCGCAGCTTGCCCTGTGCGTCCTTGCAGGCGTTGGGATGCTCGGTCTCCTTGAGGATGTCCTTCACCGTCACCAGGCCCTTGAGGCGGAAGGCGTCGTCGACGACCAGCACGCGCTCGAGGCGGTGCTTGTGCATCAGCGCCCGCGCCTCTTCCCGGCTCGTGCCGTCGCGCACCGTCACCAGCTTGTCCTTCGGCGTCATCACCGCGCTCACCGGCTGGTCGAGGTTGGTCTCGAAGCGCAGGTCGCGGTTGGTGACGATGCCCACGACCTTGCCCTGCTTCAGCACCGGGAAGCCGGAGATCTTGTGGCTGCGCTGCAGCGCGATCGCTTCGCGCACCGTCATCTCCGGCGCAATCGTCATCGGATCGCGCAGCACGCCCGACTCGAAGCGCTTCACCTTCGCGACTTCCGCCGCCTGCGCCTGCGGCGTCATGTTCTTGTGGATGATGCCGATGCCGCCTTCCTGCGCCAGCGCGATGGCAAGGCGAGCCTCGGTGACCGTGTCCATGGCGGCCGAGACGATCGGGATGTTGAGCTCGAGGCTGCGGGTAAGGCGGGTTTTCAGCGAGGCGTCGCGCGGCAGGATGCGCGAGTGGGCGGGAAGGAGAAGTACGTCGTCGAAGGTCAGCGCCTTCTGGATGACCCGCATGGTCTCTGCTCGCAAAGCGGCATTATACTGATGTCATCCGCCGCCTGCAGCGGCGCGTTGAGCTATCTATGAAACGAACCTTGCTCCTGATGCTCGTGTTGGGATTCGCCGCCGGCGCGTCCGCCCAGCAGTTCCGCTGGATCGACAAGGAAGGCCGCGTTCAGTACGGCGACACGCCGCCGCCCGGCGTCAAGGCGACGCGGCTGAAGCCGCCGCCGGCCGGCACCGCGCCCTCCGCGGCGGCGAAAAAGGATGCCGAGAAGCCCCTGACGCCGGAAGCGGCGTTCCGCAAGCGCCAGCAGGAGCAGGCGGAAGCCGAGAAGAAGTCCGCGCAGGCGTCCAGCGAATCGGCCAGCCGGCGCGAGAACTGCGAGTCGGCGCAGGCGCAGCTGCGCCAGATCCAGAGCGGCCAGCGCATCAGCACCGTGAACGCCCAGGGCGAGCGCGTCTTCCTGGATGATGCGCAGATCGCCCGCGAGCTCTCCCGCGCGCAGCAGGCGGCCGCGGCGAACTGCCAGTAGCCTAGCGCCGCGCCCTGCGGCGCCTCGCTTCCTTCGGGTCCATCTTCAGCGGCCGGTAGATCTCCACCCGGTCGCCGTCTGCCAAGCGGGTCTCCATCGTCACCCGTTTGCCAAAAATCCCGGCCTGATTTCCTTTCAAGCCGGTCGCGGTCAGGGCATCGCGCACCGTGGCGCCGTCGGGAAGGCGGACCTCCACGATCTCCGCTCCGTCCGGCCGCGCATGGACGACTTCAACCCTTAGCGCCATGGATCTCCTCCGCGCGGCGCGTGAAGGCGTCCACCATGCTGTCGGCGATCCGCTCGAACAGCGGCTGCAGCAGGACCGCGAGCGCGCGGCTCGCGAATTCGAATTCCATCGAGAACTCGACCTTGCACGCCTGCTCGCCCAGGGGCTGGAAGCGCCAGGCCGCCGCGAAGTGCTTGAACGGGCCTTCGACGAGCTCGAGGTCGATGGCTTCCGGCGCCCGGTTCTCGTTGCGGGTGGTGAAGGAGTAGCTCATGCCGCGCACGCCGACCGTCACCGTCGCCAGGGTCGAGCCGGGGCTGCGGCTCTTCACCTCGGCGCCGACGCACCAGGGCAGGAAGCGCGGATAGCTCTCGACGTCCTCGACCAGCGCGTAAAGCTGCGCGGCGCTGTGCGGCACGATCGCCGAACGGGCGATGCGTTTCATGAATAGAATTCTTCATGTCCATCGTGCAGAACCGCAAGGCGTCCCACGATTACTTCATCGAGGAGCGCTACGAGGCGGGGCTCGTGCTCGAGGGCTGGGAGGTCAAGGCGATCCGCGCCGGCCGCGCGACGATCGGCGAGGCGTACGTGATGGTGCGCGGCGAGGAGATCTTCCTCGTCGGCGCGAACATCAGCCCCCTCCCCTCGGCGTCGACGCACTACGTCCAGGACCCGCGGCGCAACCGCAAGCTCCTGCTGCGCGGCGAGGAGATCAAGCGGCTGATCGGCAAGGTCGAGCAGCGCGGCTATACGATGGTGCCGCTCGACCTGCATTACACCAAGGGGCGCATCAAGATCTCGATCGCGCTGGCGCGCGGCAAGCTCGAGCACGACAAGCGAGCCGACAAGAAGGATAAGGAGTGGGCCCGCGAGCGGCAGCGGTTGCTACGCAGCCGCTGACTTCTTGCCCGCCGGCTGAGGCTCGGCGAGCGCCAGCCAGGTCGAAACCACGGTATCTGGGTTGAGCGAAAGGCTCTCGATCCCCTGCTCCATCAGCCAGCGCGCGAGGTCGGGGTGGTCGGAAGGTCCCTGGCCGCAGATGCCGACGTACTTGCCGGCCTTGCGGCAGGCCTTGATCGACATCGCCAGCATGGCCTTGACCGCCTCGTCGCGCTCGTCGAAGCCCTCGGCCACCAGGCCCGAGTCGCGATCCAGGCCGAGCGTGAGCTGCGTCATGTCGTTGGAGCCGATCGAGAAGCCGTCGAACAGCTCGAGGAACTGGTCGGCGAGGATGGCGTTGGAAGGCAACTCGCACATCATGACGATCTTGAGGCCGTTGCTGCCCCGCTTCAAGCCGTTGGTTTCCAGCAATTTGATCACCGCCCTGGCTTCGCCGAGCGTGCGGACGAACGGCACCATCAGCTCGACGTTGGTCAGGCCGAGCTCCTCGCGCACCTTCTTCATCGCCGCGCACTCGAGCTCGAAGCATTCCTTGAAGCTGGCGGCGATGTAGCGCGAGGCGCCGCGGAAGCCGAGCATCGGGTTCTCTTCCTCGGGTTCGTAGCGCTCGCCGCCGAGCAGCTTGCGGTATTCGTTCGACTTGAAGTCCGACAGCCGCACGATCACCGGCTTGGGCCAGAAGGCGGCGGCGATGGTCGCCACGCCCTCGACCAGCTTGTCGCGGAAGAAGCTGCGAGGATCGGAATAGCCGCGGGCCTTTTCGGCCAGCTTCTTCTTGAGATCCGAGGGGAGCTTTTCGTACTCCAGGCATGCCTTGGGATGCACGCCGATGTTGTTGATGATGAACTCGAGCCGCGCCAGGCCGACGCCGGCGTTCGGCAGCTGCGCGAATTCGAAGGCGAGGTCGGGGTTGCCGACGTTCATGGCGATCTTGACGCCCACCGGCGGCATCTCGCCGCGCTCGCGGCTCGACACTTCGAACGGAATCAGGCCGTCATAGACGTTGCCCGTGTCGCCGTCGGCGCAGGAGACGGTGACCGACTGGCCGTCCTTGAGCTTCGCGGTCGCCTCGCCGCAGCCGACCACCGCCGGGATGCCGAGCTCGCGGGCGATGATCGCCGCGTGGCAGGTGCGGCCGCCGCGGTTGGTGACGATGGCCGCGGCGATCTTCATCACCGGCTCCCAGTTCGGGTCGGTCATGTCGGTCACCAGGATGTCGCCCTGCTTCACGCTCGACATCTTTGAGGCATCGGCGACTACGCGCACCGTGCCGCTGCCGATCTTGTGGCCGATGGCGCGGCCGCTGACCACGACCCGCGAGCTGCCTTTCAGGGCGTAGCGCTCCTCGACTTCGCGCTTCCTCGACTTGACGGTCTCCGGACGGGCCTGCAGGACATAGATGCGGCCGTCGCTGCCATCCTTCGCCCATTCAATGTCCATCGGCCGGCCGTAGTGCTTTTCGATCGTCACGGCATACTTGGCAAGCTCGAGGACCTCGGGATCGGTCAGAGAAAACTTCGCCCGCTCGGCCTCCGGGATCTCGACCGTCTTGGTCGACTTGCCGGCGGACGCTGACTGCGAGAACACCATCTTCTGCAGCTTTGAGCCCAGCGTGCGCCGCACGATGGCGGGCTTGCCCCGTTCAAGCATCGGCTTATGCACGTAGAACTCGTCGGGGTTGACCGCGCCCTGAACGACCATCTCGCCGAGGCCGTAGGAGGAGGTAATGAACACCACGTCGCGGAAGCCGGACTCCGTGTCCAGCGTAAAGAGCACGCCGCTGGAGCCGAGGTCGCTGCGCACCATCTGCTGCACGGCGGCGGACAGGGCGACGCCGGCGTGGGCGAACCCCTGGTGCGCCCGATAGGAGATGGCGCGGTCGTTGTAAAGCGAGGCGAAGACATGGCGGATCGCCTCCAGCACGTTGTCCGCGCCGCGGATGTTGAGAAAGGTCTCCTGCTGTCCGGCGAAAGAGGCGTCGGGTAGGTCTTCGGCGGTAGCTGAGGAGCGGACGGCAAATGAGGTTTCGCTTGAGATGTTCTTCTCAAGCTGCTGAAAATACGACCTTATGTCCTTCTCGAGCGCCGCCGGAAACGGGTTCTTGAGGATCCAGGAGCGGATCTCGGTGCCGCAGGCCGCAAGCGCCCTCACGTCCTTGGGGTCCAGCGTGCCGAGGCGCTGCTCGATTTTCTTGTCCAGGCCGCCCTGGGCGAGGAACTCGCGGAAGGCGTCAGCCGTGGTGGCAAAGCCCCCCGGGACGCGAATGCCGGCGGCCGACAGGGCGCCGATCATCTCTCCAAGGGAAGCGTTCTTGCCGCCGACCTGCGGCAGGTCGGCGAGGCGAAGATCCTTGAGCCAAGCTACATGCATTCCCCTACTATTTTAGCTGCGTGACCACCCAACGAACTGTGTTCTTCGTCTCCGACGGCACGGGCATAACGGCGCAGATGCTCGGCCATAGCCTGCTGACCCAGTTCGAAGGCGTCGACTTCCGGCAGATCACCCTGCCCTTCGTCGACTCGATCGAGAAGGCCGAGGAATGCCTCTCGCGCATCGAAGCCGAGTCGAAGAATGGCGGCGGGCAGCCGGTAGTGTTCTCGACGCTGGTGAACCAGGACGTGCGGCAGGTGGTGCGCAAGGCGAAGGCGCTGTTCATCGACTTCTTCGAGACCTTCATCGGCCCGCTCGAGGCAGGACTGGAAACCAAGTCGAGCCACACCATCGGCCGCTCGCACAGCGCCATGGACAAGAAGGAGTACCAGCAGCGCATCGAGGCGATCAACTTCGCCATGGCGCACGACGACGGCGCCTCGCATCGCGAGCTCAGCCAGGCCGACGTCATCCTGGTCGGCGTATCGCGCAGCGGCAAGACGCCCACCAGCCTGTACCTGGCGCTGCAGTTCGGCGTGAAGGCGGCGAACTATCCTCTCATCCCCGAGGACTTCCACCGCATGCAGCTACCCGAGGCGCTGCGGGGGCAGAAGGGCAAGCTCTACGGCCTGACCATCGCGCCCGAGCGGCTGCGCGAGATCCGCCAGGAGCGCCGGCCCGACAGCAGCTACTCCGATCTCGACAACTGCCGCTTCGAGATCGACGAGGCGGACAAGCTGATGCGCCGCGAGGGCATCCGCTCGATCAATTCGACCAGCAAGTCGATCGAGGAAATCGCCACGACCATCCTGAGAGAGCTCAGGATCCCGCGGCACGTCTACTAAAGGTCTCGTACAGGCAGATCGCCGCCGCCGCGGCAACGTTGAGAGATTCGCTCCCCGGCGCCATGGGAATGGTGACCTTGAGCTTCGCGAGCCTCGCTACCGCGTCGCTCACGCCCTGCCCCTCGCCGCCGAAGATCCAGCCCACCGGCGACGGGACGTCGCGCAGGGCCTTTCCGCCGCGCACCACGGTGCAGGCGAGAACCCCCTTGAACGACCTCAGGCGCTCCTCGAACGCGGTATCGATCGCGAGCTGAAAATGCCCACCCATGCCAGCGCGCAGCGCCTTCGGCGACCACGGATCGGCGCAGGCGGCGTCCAGCACCGCGCTTTTCACCCCGAACGCGGCCGCGCTGCGGATGATCGCGCCCACGTTGCCCGGGTCCTGCACGCCCTCCAGAAAGATCGCATCGCCGTCCGGCGCTCTGCTGGCGGGGATGGAGATCTCCGCCGCGATTCCGGGCGGGTTGTCGGCGTCGACGATGCCGGCGAACAGGCGATCGCCAAGGACCACCGGTTTTGAGACTAGGCCGGCGATTTCCGGGATCGCCAGCCCTTTTTCACTGACCAGAAAGACGTGCGGCTGCAGGCCCGCTTGCAGCGCCGCCCGCACGAGATGCGGTCCTTCGATCAGCAGCCGCCCTTCCTTTCTGCGCAGGCGCGAATCGCGCACCAGCTTGACCCAGCGCTGGACCTTCGGGTTGTCCCGCGAAGTCAATTTCATGGCGCGCAGGTCCGAAAGCCCGCGAAGATGTCGGCGCGCTCCGGGGTGTAGAAGTTGCGGAACTTCTCGTGCGCGATCACGGGCGGGGTCGCGAAGCTGCCGCCGCGCAGCACGCGATGCGTACCGAACCACGGCTCGGAGTACTCCGCGTAGGGATCGCGCACGAAGCCCGGGTACGGCAGGAACGGCGAGGAAGTCCACTGCCAGGCGCTGCCGAAGAGCTGCTCCATGCCCGGCTCCTGCGCTGCCCGCTCCCATTCCGCCTCGGAAGGCAGGCGGCGGCCCGCCCAGCGGCAGTAGGCCTCGGCCTCGAGCGCACTGACGTGGAGGATCGGCTCGTCCATCGGAATGTCGATCCAGCGATCGAACCGCCGCATCCGGCCATCCTTCCAGTACACCGGCGACTTGTGGCCGGTCGCCTTCAGGAATTCCAGGTATTCGCCGTTGGTGACCAGCCGCCGGGAGATGCGAAACGGCGCCAGCAGCACGATATGCGCCCATTTCTCGTTGTCGAAAGCGAACTCTGCGTCCTTCGGCGAGCCGAGGTGGAACGGACCGCTCGCAATCTCCAGGTCGCCCTTTCCTGTCGAAATCTCGGGGGCGGAACGAAGCGGCGGCGCCGGGTAACCGAGCGTCTGACGGGTGTAATGAAACGCCTCGGCGTGCATCCTTTCGTGTCTCGCTGCCAAAGCCACGAAATACGGATCAGCGCTTCCGCTCAGCACCCGCTCCAGCACGCGGTTGCGATAGTCGATCGTTTCCTCGAACGAAGGCAGCGGCAGGCGCCACCGGTCGTCGTGCGGCACGGTGGCCGAGTTGTAGAGCGCATCCGCCTTGGGCAGAATCGACGCGGCGCCCTTTTGTCGCAGACACCAAAACTCCTGAAACCAGCCGACGTGACCGAGTTCCCAGCGCGGCGGGTTCACGATCGGCAGCATCGGGCCGAGCTCCCTTTCCTCGCGCAGGTCGTCCGCGACGGAGTGTGTGTGCGCTCGGGCGTCCTGCAGCTCGCTCTGCCAATTCACGCGGCAAAGTCTAAATGAGAATCGCGCTCGTCACGCCGGCCCGGCCCGGCGCCCGCACGGGCAACCGCCACACCGCACTGCGCTGGGCCGCGTTCCTGCGCGCGGCGGGTCATCGGGTGAGCATCTGTACCGAATGGAACGGGAGTGCCGCCGACGCGATGCTCGCCTTGCATGCCCGCCGCAGCCACGCGTCGATCAAGGCCTTCCCGGGCCGCCTGATCCTCGCGCTCACGGGCACCGACGTTTACCGCGACATCCACGAATCGGAAGAAGCGCGCGAATCGCTAGAGCTCGCCGACCGGCTGATCGTCCTGCAACCAAAGGCGGCCGAAGAGCTGCCGGGAAAGAAAGTGCATGTCGTCGTGCAGAGCTCGTCAACGCGCTTGCGGCACAAGCCGGTGAAAGGGAAATTCCGGGTCTGCGTCATCGGCCACCTGCGTGAAGTCAAGGACCCGCTGCGGACCCTCCGGGCGCTTGCCCATCTCGACGACGAAAGAATCGAAGTCGTTCAACTCGGCGAGCTGCTCGAGCCGGCGTTCGAGCCGAAGACCTCGGATCCTCGCTATCGCTGGCTGGGAAGCGTCTCTCATGCACGCGCGCTGAAGTGGCTGGCGTCGAGCCACGCCATGGTGATCAGCTCGCGCATGGAAGGCGGCGCGAATGTGGTGTGCGAAGCGCTGCGCATCGGCGTGCCGGTCCTCGCCTCCCGCATCTCCGGCAACGTCGGCCTGCTCGGCGAACGCTACGCGGGCTATTTCAGGGTCGGCGACGAGCGAGACTTGGCGCGGCTGATCGAAAAAGCCACGGAAAGGGCTTTCTACGCGAAGCTGAAAGCCCAGGTGGTGCGACTGCGAGCGAGCGTTGCGCCGCGGAGTGAGGCCCGCGCCCTCCTCAGAGCTCTCGCGTCATGAAGATGCTGTTCGGATCCTCGACGTAGCCGGCGAAAGGCGCGCAGCGCCGGAAGCCGAAGCCGCTGTAGAGACCGAGCGCCGGCGCAAAGGCGGCCATCGAGCCGGTTTCGAGGCTCAGGCGGCTGTAGTTGCGCCGGCGCGCCTCCTCGACGATATGGCGCACGATCCCGGCGGCGACGCCTTTTCTCAGATGCGCGGCGACCGTGCGCATCGACTTGATCTCGCCGTGCCGCGGGTCGAGCTCCTTCAAGGCGCCGCAGCCGAGCAGCTCCGGTCCCCGCCATGCGCTCCAGAATGTGATCTCCGGCTTGCGCAGGCCCTCCAGGTCCAGAACGTGGCAGCTCTCCGGCGGAGAAATGGACCGCAGGCTGCGTAGATGCTCCTCCAATAGCTTGCGGATCTCGCGACCTCTCAGGTCGTCAGTCCGGATATCCATCGTCGCGTCGTCTCGCCGATTTCCGCGTGCACCGCGGCTCCCTTAAGGGAATGGTCCGCCCCTTCCAGCCAGTGCATGTTCCAGGATGCCGGAACGTGCTTCTCCATCAGGTCGCGCCGGCATAGGGTATCGCGAGTGCCGTTGAAGCACAGCACGGGAACCTTGATCTCGGGCAGATGAGCCACGCGCAGTTTTTCCGGCTGCCCCGACGGGTGCAGCGGATAGGCGAAGAGCAGCAGCCCGCGGCAGGGAAAGCCCTCCGCAGCCAGCATGGAAGCCGCACGACCGCCCATCGATCGGCCGCCGAGGATGATGTTTTCTTTTCCCAGGGCGACTTCGGCGATGCAGGCCTTCAGGACCGGCATAGGGTCGGGAATCTTTCTGCCCTTCCCGCGGTACGGGAAGTTGAAGCGGACGACCTCGAGGCCGATACCCGTCAGGGTCCGATCGAGGGCCAGCATCGCGCCGTCGTCCTTGTGGCCGCCGGCCCCATGCGCGCAGACGAAGATCAATTGCTGAGCTGCTGCCTCGCCTTGCGCAGCATCAGCATCGCTCTCTCCGCGTGTTCTGTCGCCAGAACGTCGGCATATTCCCGCTTCAGGCGGCGGCGCTCGGCGTCGAACAGGTCGGGCTTCCTCTCGGCGCAGAGCTTCACGGCCTCGCAATAGAGCCGGTAGCTGCGAATGCGAATCTGCTCGGGCAGATTGACCCAGGCGTCGCTGAAGAGATCTTTCTCGTAGAAGACGCCGATCGGATAGAAGCTGCGGCGATGGATCTCGCACGGCCCCGTGCGACCGAGCGCGTCGAGGTGATCGGCGGTGGCATAGCCCTTGTGCTGGTCGAAGCCGTACGCCGGATAGCGCTCGTGCAGGCTGCGCATCTCGGCGTCGCGGGCGGTCTTGGCCAGGATCGAGGCGGCAGAGATCGGCTTCATGCGGGCGTCGCCGTCGACGAACGCCTTCGCCGGACAAGGCAGCTCGCGCGGGCACTGGTTGCCGTCGATCCAGGCCTCCTCCGGGCGCACGCCGAGCGCTTCGACCGCGCGCCTCATGGCGAGCATCGAAGCCTGGAAGATGTTGAGGCGATCGATTTCTTCCACGCTCGCCGAGGAGACCGCCCAGGCGCTGGCGCGCTCCTTGATGCGCTCGGCGAGCACCTCGCGCCGCTGCGCTTTCAGGACCTTGGAGTCGGCGAGGCCGCGGATCTGCCGGGCCGGGTCGAGGATCACGGCCGCCGCGTAGACAGGGCCGGCGAGCGGGCCCCGCCCCGCCTCGTCGACGCCGCAGGCCACGACCTTAGCCACGGCGCTCCAGCACCTTGAATACTGCCTCCGCGGCACGCTCGGCGGAGTTACAGCGCAGGAGCCGGTGGAACTCGGCGAAGCGCTCGCGCTGGCGGCGCTGCGCTTCGCCGTCGCGCAGGAGGTTGATGAGCGCGGCGCAAAGCGCGGCCGGCGTGGCTTCGTCCTGCAGCAGCTCGGGCACCAGCCTCTCGCCGGCGAGGACGTTCGGCATGCCGACATACGGCAGATACGCCATCGAGCGCATGATGCGCCATGATAGCGGCGACTGCCGGTAAGTAATGACCATCGGCGTCTTGAAGAGCGCCGTCTCGAGCGTCGCCGTGCCGCTCGCGACCAGCGCGAGGTCGGCGGCAGCGAGCGCCTCGTGAGAATGACCAAAAAGCAGAGTGAGGGGCAGATCGGTGCGCTGGTTCTGGTACAGGGCACGCTCGAATAGATCCCTCGTGTCGCGCGTGACCGTCGGCACGACGAAGTGCACGTCGTGCACCTCCTGGCGGAAGCGGTGCGCGGCGAGCACGAAAGTGCTGGCCATGTACTGCAGCTCCGAGCGCCGGCTCCCCGGCAGCAGCGCGACGATCAGCTTGCCCGAGGGCAGGCGCAGCTGGGCGCGCGCCTCTTCCCGCGGCGGGTTCTCCGGAATGATGTCGGCGAGCGGATGGCCGACGTAGGTCACCGGCACGCCGATCTTCTCGTACAGCGGCGCCTCGAACGGGAACATCACCAGGATGTGGTTCACCGAGCGCGCGACGCGGCGCACGCGCCAGCCGCGCCACGCCCACACCGAGGGGCTGACGTAGTGGATCGCCGGAATGCCCGCGTCCTTCAGCTTGCGCTCGAGGCCGAGGTTGAACTCCGAGGCGTCGACGCCGATGAAGAGGTCGGGACGCTCCGCGAGCATGCTCCTGGCGAGGCCGCTGCGGATGTTGAGGATCTCGCGGAAATGCAGCAGCGCCTCGCTGTAGCCGCGCACCGAGAGCTTTTCCATCGGGTAGTGGGAGACGAAGCCCTGGTTCACCATGCGCGGCCCGCCGATGCCGGCGAACCGGATCGGCCGGCCGCGCGCCTTGAGCGACGCCATCAAATGCGCGCCGAGCTGGTCGCCGGAAGCCTCGCCGGCCACCATGCCGATGCGCAAGGGTGCGGCCATCTAGCGGATGAAGCCCCGCTTCGATCGGGCGAGGAAGTCGACGATGTCGCGCACCGGGTCGCACGCCTTCGCCTGCGTCTCGAGCTCGCGCTTCGCCTCCTCCAGCCCGAGCCCGCTGCGATACAGGGTGCGAAAGGCCTTCTTCAGCCCGGCGATCGCCTCCGGCGAGAAGCCGCGCCGCTTCAGGCCCTCGCTGTTGATGCCGATCGGCCGCGCCATGGGGCCCGCCGCCATGACGTACGGCGGCACGTCCTGCGACAGGCTCGATCCCATTCCCGTGAACGCGTGCGCGCCGACGTGCACGAACTGGTGCACCAGCGTCATGCCGCCGAAGATCACCCAGTCGCCGACCGTGACATGGCCGGCGAGCTGGCAGCCATTGGCGAACGTGGTGCGGCTGCCGATCTGGCAGTCGTGCGCGATATGGCTGTACGCCATGATCCAGTTCTCGTCGGCCAGGCGCGTCACGCCCACGTCCTGGGCCGTGCCGCGGCTGATCGTCACGTACTCGCGGATGGTGTTGCCGTCACCGATCTCGACCGAAGTCGGCTCATCGGCGTACTTCTTGTCCTGCGGCGGCGCGCCGAGCGAGGTGAAATGGAAGATCCTGTTCTGCCGGCCGATGCGCATCCGTCCGTCGAGCACCACGTGCGAGCCGATCCAGCTGCCCTCGCCGATCTCGACCTGCGGGCCGATGACGCTGTAGGGCCCGACGGTGACGCCGCGAGCGAGCCGGGCGCCCGGATCGACGATCGCGCTGGGGTGAACGCCGGCGGTCACTTGCTCGCCGGCTGGACGGTGCAGAGGATCGTGGCCTCCGCCACCACCTCGCCCAGGACCCTTGCGACGCAGCCGAACTTGCCGATGCCGCGCATCGCGCGCTCGAACGTGACCTCGAGCTCGAGCTGGTCCCCGGGCACCACGGGCTTCTTGAAGCGCGCGTCGTCGATGCCGAGGTAGTAGTAGATCTGGTCGGTTCGCGGCGCGTCCTCGGCCAGCATCGCCAGGATCGCCGCCTGCGCGAATGCCTCGAGGATCAGCACGCCCGGCATGATCGGCCGGCCCGGAAAGTGGCCCTGGAAATAGGGCTCGTTGGCCGAGACGTTCTTGACCGCGACCACGCGCTTGCGCGGCTCGCACTCCTTCACGCGGTCGATCATGAGAAAGGGATAGCGGTGAGGGATGAGCTCCAGGATCCGCTGCAGGTCCATCTTGATCATTTCTTGTCTGCCTTTCCTTCCAGGGCCTTCACGCGCTCGGCCAGCTCGCCCAGCCGCCTGACCAGCACCGCGGTGCGCGCCCACGCGCCCTTTTCCTCGATCGGGAATAGCGCCGTGTACGTGCCCGCCTTGAGAATCGAGCTCGGCACCGCCGTGCCGCCGGAGATTTCCACGCCGTCGACGATCTTCAGGTGGCCGCCGATCATGGCCGCGCCGCCGATCATGCAGTTGCGGCCGATCTCCGTGCTGCCGGCAATGCCGGTGCAGGCGGCGATCGCCGTGTGCGCGCCGATGCTGACGTTGTGGCCGATCTGAATCAGGTTGTCGAGCTTGACGCCCTCCCCGATCACCGTGTCCTGCATCGTGCCGCGGTCGATAGTGCAGTTGGCGCCGATCTCGACGTCATCGCCGATGCGCACGCCGCCGATCTGCGGGATCTTCAGCCAGCGCCCGGCTTCGTTGGCGAGGCCGAAGCCGTCGGCGCCGATCACCACGCCGGAGTGCACCACCACCCGCGCGCCGAGGCTGCAGCCCGGATAGATCACCACGCGCGGATAGAGGCAGGTGTCGTCGCCGATCTGCACGCCTTCGCCGATCACGCAACCCGGCCCGATCGACACGCGCGCGCCGAGGTGCGCGCCCGGCGCGATCACCGCCGAGGGATGCACGCCCGGGCCCTGGCGGATGGCGGGGTTGAACAGCTGCGAGACGCGGGCGAAATAGACGTACGGCTTGTCGCAGACGATGCGCGGCAGCGCGGTCAGGTCCTCGCCGTCGGCGGCGACGATGACCGCCGCGGCGCGCGTCGCCGCCAGCTTGGCTCTCAGCTTCGGGTCGGCGAAGAAGGTGACCTGTCCGGCGCCGGCGTGCTCGAGCGAGCCGACCTGGTTGATGAGCGTGGCGGCGTCGCCGGCGACGCGGCCGCCGAGGCGCGACGCAATCTGCCCGAGCGTGAGCGGCCCCGGCATCGCCCTATTTCGCCGGCGGCTTGCTCTCGAGCGCCTTGATCACCCTGTCGGTGATGTCGATGCGCGGGCTGCGGTAGACGGCGTCCTGCAGGACGAGGTCGTACTTTTCCTGCTCGGCGATCTGGTTGATCACCCGGTTCGCCTGCTCCACCACCTGCGCCAGCTCCTCGTTGCGGCGCTGGTTGAGGTCCTCGCGGAACTCGCGCTGCTTGCGCTGGAACTCGCGGTTCAGCTCGCCGAACTCGCGCTCGCGGTTGCGCCGCTGGGCTTCGCTCATGGTCACCGAGTTCTTCTCGATGTCATCCTGCATTTTCTTCAGCTGGTCGGCGACCTTGGCGAGCTCCTGGTCGCGCTTCTGGAACTCGGCTTCGATCTTGCGTTGCGCCCGCACCGCCGGCGCGGCGTCGCGCAGGATGCGCTCGGTGTTGACGTAGCCGATTTTCATCGACAGCGGCGCGCTCGGCGAGGACGCGGGCTGCGCGGCGGCGGCGAGCGCGGTCCCCGCCAGGAGAGCGGCGAGGCTGATTCGTTTCATGCGGAGATTATTCAAGCTTCAAAACGCGGTACCGAAGGTGAATTGTAGCCTCTGCACGTGGTCCGTGCTTTTGGCATTCAGCGGCTGCGCGAACGACAGGCGCAGGGGACCGAAAGGCGAGGCCCAGGAGAAGCTCAGGCCGGTCGCATAGCGCAGATTGTTGAGCTCGTAGCGGTTGTTGAAGACGTTGCCGCCGTCGAGGAACCAGGAAAGGCGCAGCGACCTGTCCTGCTGGGCGCCGGGCACCGGGAACAGGATCTCGGCGTTGCCCGTGAATTTGCGGTTGCCGCCGAGCGGCGTGCCGAAGTCGTCGATCGGGCCGAGCGTCAGCGCCTGATAACCGCGCACCGTGCCGGGGCCGCCGGCATAGTAGTTCTTGAAGAACGGCAGCGGCTTGTCGGCCCAGCCCTCGGCGAACCCCACGTCCATGCCGAGGAACAGCGTGTAGGTGCGCGTCAGCGGCGCATAGAACTGCTGCTGGGCGCCGAGGCGGTAGTACTGCAGGTCGCCGCTGGCGATCTCGCTGGTGATGCGCGACAGCGCGCCGGCGTTGGTCTGGATCAGGCTGTCGCGGGTGTCGCGCGCCCAGCCGGCGGTCAATGCGCCGTAGGTGTACTGGTGGCCGAACTGGTTGACGAACTCGACGTAGCGAATCGGGCTCGTGTCGAAGGTGTCGAGCCTGACTCGCTCCATGTTGAAGCCCGCGTCGACGCGCGAATATTCCGAGATCGGATAGCCGAACTTGATGCCGCCGCCGTAGGTGTCGGTCGCGTAGGCGCCGATGGTCAGCGACGAAGCGTTGGTCTTGCGCCGGTAGACGTCGAAGCCCTGACTCACGCCGTCTACTGTCCAGTACGGGTTGAGGTAGGACAGCGAATACACCTTGTTGACGCTGCCGCTGTTGACGTTGAACGACAGGAAGTTGCCGGTGCCGAAGACGTTTGCCTGCGTCAGCGAAGCCGAGAGCGCCAGCTTCTCGACGTTGGAGAAGCCCAGGCCGAAGAGCAGCGCCCCGGTCGGGCGCTCCTTCACGTTGTAGACGATGTCGACCTGGTCGGGGCTCGCCTCCACCGGCTGGGTCTCGACGTTCACCTCGCTGAAGTAGCCGGTGCGGTCGATGCGGCGGCGCGACAGCTGGATGCGCGAGGCATCGTAGTAGGCGCCCTCGATCTGGCGCATCTCGCGCCGCACCACCTCGTCGCGCGTCTTGACGTTGCCGCCGACGTCGATGCGCCGCACGTAGACGCGGCGGCCCGGGTCGATGACGATGTTGAACGCCACCGTGCGCTTCTCCTTGTCGACGTCGGGGATGGCGTTGGCGTTGGCGAAGGCGTAGCCGTCGTTGCCGAGGCGGTCGGTGATCGCCTTGGTGCTGGCGGCGAGCTTCTCGCGCGAGAAGACATCGCCGGTCTTCAGCTGCACCAGGCGCTCCAGCTCCTCGCGCGGCACCAGCATCTGGCCCGAAAGGCGCACGCCGGTGACGGTGTACTTCTCGCCCTCGGTGATGTTGACCGTGACGTAGATGCCCAGCCGGTCGGGCGTGATCGAGACCTGCGTCGACTCGATGCTGAAGTCGAGGTAGCCGCGGTTCTGGTAGAACGAGCGCAAGGTCTCCAGGTCGGCGGCGAGCCGCTCGCGCGCGTAGCGGTCGTGCTTGGTGTACCAGGTAAGCCAGCCCGGCGTGCGCAAGACCATCTGGTCGATCAGCTCGTCTTCGCTGAAGGCGCGCGCGCCGACGATGTTGATGCCGCTGATCCTCGCCACCTCGCCCTCGGTGACGGTGATGTTGATGGCCACCCGGTTGCGCTCGAGCGGCGTCACCGTCACCTGCACCGCGGTCGCGTACAAGCCCTTCGACAGGTACTGGCGCTTCATTTCCTGCTCGGCGGAGTCGAGCAGCGCGCGGTCGAAGATGCGGCCCTCGGCGAGGCCGAGCTCGCGCAGCGCCTTCTTGATGTTGTCGGGCTCGAACTCCTTCATGCCGGCGAAGTCGATCTGCGCGATCGCCGGCCGCTCCTGCACGAACACCACCAGCACGTCGTTGTCGACCTCGAGGCGCACGTCCTGGAAGAAGCCGGTGGCGTAGAGGGCGCGCACCGCCTGGCGCGCCTTCTCCTCGTTCATGGTTTCGCCGACCTTGATCGGCAGGTAGCTGAACACCGTGCCGGCCTCGGTGCGCTGCAGCCCCTCGACGCGGATGTCCTTCACCACGAACGGCTGGAAGGACTGCGCGAGCGCGCCGCCGGCGGCCACGAGCAGAAGCGCGGCGCATACCGCGGCGATGCCTCTTCTCATTACGTCAACCGGTGAGAAGACGGTTCAGATCGTTGTAGAAGGCGAACGCCATCATCACCAGCAGCAGCGCCAGGCCGACGCGCTGCCCGAGCTCCATCGCCCGCTCGGAGACGGGGCCGCCCTTGACGAGCTCGATCGCGTAATACATCAGGTGCCCGCCGTCGAGGAGCGGGATGGGCAGCAGGTTGAGCACGCCGAGGCTGATGCTGATCAGCGCCAGGAAGCTGATATACGAGATCCATCCCATCTGCGCCGACTGGCCGGCGAAATCGGCGATCGTCACCGGCCCGGACAGATGCTTCCAGGACACCTCGCCGATCAGCATGCGGCCGAGCATCTTCAGGCTGAAGACCGAGATGTCGACTGTCTTCACCGCGCCGCGCCACAAGCTGGTGAGCGGGTCGTGCTGGACTCGAATCAGGATCTTGTCGGCGTGCGACGGCGGCACACGCGGCGCGGCGCCGATGCGGCCGATGCGGCTCTGCCCCGCCGTGACCGATTCCGGCGTCACCTCGGTGGTTCGCGTCGCCCCTTCGCGCTGCACCGTGAGCTGCAACGGGGCGCCGGGCCGGGCCCGCACCGCCGCGACGAGCGCTTCCCAGGTAGCGATCTCCTTGTCGTCGGCGCGCAGGATGCGGTCGCCCGGCGCGAGGCCGGCGCGCTCCGCCGGCCCGCCGGCGACCAGTTGCCCGAGTACCGGCTCGAGCGTCGGCCGCCAGAGGCGCAGGCCGATCCGCTCCAGGACGTCGCCCTCAACCTCGTTGGCCGGGAAGTCGCGCAGGTCGATGGTCACGGTAGAGATGTGGCCGCGCTCGTTCAGCGTCTCGAGGCGCACGGCCTGCCGCTGCAGCGCCGCCTGCAGGATCTGCCAGCGCAAGTCCTGCCAGGTCGCCACCGGCTCACCTTCGATCGAGCGCACCGTGTCGCCCGCACCGACGCCGGCGGCGGCGGCGAGCGTGCCGGCCGGCGGCGCGCCGAGCACCGGCCGCGCTTCCGGCAGGCCGTACATGAAGAGCCCCGCGTAGACGAGGATCGCGAAGACGAAGTTGAACAGCGGCCCGGCGATGACGATCAGGATGCGTCGCCAGACGCTCTTGCGGTTGAACGCGCGCTCCGCCTCGTGCGGCGCGACCGGCCCTTCGCGCTCGTCGAGCATCTTCACGTAGCCGCCGAACGGGATGGCGGCGATCACCCACTCTGTCTGGTCTTTGCCAATTCGCTTTACCAGCAAAGACCTGCCAAAACCAACCGAGAAGCGAAGCACCTTCACGCCGCAGAGGCGCGCGACCACGTAGTGGCCGTACTCGTGCACGACGATCAGCACGCCGAGCGCGACGATGAAGGCAAGGACGGTGTGGATGAAGCTCATGCGGCCTGGGCGAGGACGCGCGCGGCGGCGAAGCGCCGGGCGGCGTCGTCGGCGGCGAGGACTTCGTCGAGCCCGCCCGCCGGCCGAGCCGGCAGGGCGGCGAGCGTATCGGCGATGACGCGGGCGATGGCCGTGAAGGGCAGCCGCGCGGTCAGGAAGGCCTGGACGGCGATTTCGTTGGCGGCGTTCAGCACCGCGGCGGCGGTGCCGCCGGCGCGCAGCGCCGCGTAGGCGAGCGGCAGGCAGGGAAAACGCGCTTCGTCGAGCGGCTCGAAGGTCAGGCCCTTCATGGCGGCGAGGTCGAGGGATTTGGCGCCCGATTCGATGCGCTCCGGGAAGCCGAGCGCGTGCGCGATCGGTACGCGCATGTCCGGGTTGGAGAGCTGCGCGATCATGGATCCGTCGATGTACTCGACCAGGGAATGGACGATGCTCTGAGGATGAATGAGGACTTCGATGCGCTCCGGCGGCAGGTCGAACAGCCAGCGCGCCTCGATCACCTCGAGGCCCTTGTTCATCATGGTGGCCGAATCGACCGAAATCTTGCGGCCCATCACCCAGTTCGGATGCGCGCATGCCTGCTCGGGGGTCACCGCGGTGAGCGCCTCGGCCGGCGTGGTTCGGAACGGTCCGCCCGAGGCGGTCAGGATGATTTTTCGCACCGATTCCCGGTCCGAGAAGCACTGGAAGACCGCGTTGTGCTCGCTGTCGATCGGCAGCAGCTCCGCGCCGGAGCCTCTCGCCGCCTCGATCACCAGCGGCCCGCCCATCACCAGGGCTTCCTTGTTGGCGAGCAGCACCCGCTTGCCGGCGTGCGCGGCCGCGAGCGTGGAGGGCAACCCGGCCGCGCCGACGATCGCCGCCATCACCACTCCGCAGTCGGGATCGGCTGCGATCTCATCGAGCGCCGCCGCGCCGAATAGCAATTCAGTTTTTGTTTTTGCAAATTCCGTACGCAGATCGCGGCTTTCCGCAACGCCGGAGAGAACGGCATAGCGCGGCTTGTGCGCCCGGCAGAGATCGAGCAGCGCATCCGCCGAAGCATGGGCGCTCAGCGCGAATACCCGGTAGCGGTCGGGATGGCGTGCAACCACATCGAGCGTGCTCGCGCCGACGGAGCCTGTTGCGCCAAGAACAGCGAGGTTCACGCCAATGTCCTCATGCAAGGCCAAAGCAGCGCGGCCACCGGTAGCACCGCGGTCGCGCTGTCGATGCGATCGAGGACGCCGCCGTGGCCGGGCAGAAGCGTGCCACTGTCCTTGACCGCGGCCTGTCGCTTGATCGCCGATTCGAACAAGTCACCCACGATGCTGAGGACGGCGAGCAGTGCCGCCGCGAGGAGGTACGGCACCCAGAAAAGCCCCTCGATAAACGTTCCGAGAATGATAGCGTAGACGAGCACGCCCGCCGCCCCGCCGATCGCGCCTTCCCAGGTCTTGCCGGGACTGATGGCCGGCGCGAGCTTGCGCCTTCCCCAGGCGCGGCCGACAAAGTACGCGGCGGTGTCGGCGATCCAGACGAGCAGCAGGACGAGCAGCACTTCCAGCGGCGCCATGATCGCGAAGGCCAAGGCCGCTGGCGGGACGACCACGAAACCCGCCACCACAAGCGCGCGCCCCTGCACTCCCCGCCACAACCACAACGGCACGACGATGATCCAGAACATGCACGCGGCCGCGAAGGCATAGCGCGGGGCGGTGTTGTAGAGGCCGACAAAAGCGAGCGCCATCGCACCGGCGTACGCCCAAGCTGCCGCGCCGGTGATCCGGCATAGGCGCGCCCATTCGAAGCCGGCGACGGCGGCGATGAGCACGCCCACCGCCGCGAACCAAGGCCTGGGGAGGAAGAACAGCGCCGCGAGCAGCGCTGCGATGAGCACCGCCGCCGTGCCTACGCGCGCCGCCAACCCGCCTTTCAGGCGACCTCGGCCCGCTTCGCCTGCTCGACCTGGTCGCTGGTGCGCCCGAAGCGGCGCTCGCGGCCGCGGTAGGAGACGATCGCTGCGTCGAGCGCCGCGGCGTCGAAATCAGGCCACAGCGTATCGGTGAAATAGAGCTCCGCGTAAGCGAGCTGCCAGAGCAGGAAGTTGCTGATCCGCTGCTCGCCGCCGGTGCGGATGAAGAGGTCGGGCTCGGGCGCGTAGCTCATGGCGAGATACGGCGCGAGCGAGTCCTCCAGGATCTCCTGCGCGCCGGGGTTGTCTTTCATGAACCGGCTCGCGGCCTGGAGGATGTCCCAGCGGCCGCCGTAGTTGGCGGCGATGGTGAGCGTCAGGCGGGTATTCGCCGCGGTGTCCTGCTCGGCCTGCTCGATCAGAGAGCGCAGCTTGGCGGTGAAGCGCTGCGTATCGCCGACCACCTTGAGCCGCACGCCGTTGCGATGCAGCTTCTCGACCTCGTTGGTCAGCGCGGAGGTAAAGAGCTGCATCAGCAGCGCCACCTCCTCCGCCGGCCGGCGCCAGTTCTCGGAGCTGAAGGCGAACAGCGTCAGGTAGGAAATGCCGCGCTCGATGCAGGCGTTGACCGCGCCACGCACCGACTCGACGCCGCGGCGGTGACCGGCGATGCGGGGCAGGAGCTGCCGCTTCGCCCAGCGGCCGTTGCCGTCCAGGATGATGGCGACGTGGCGCGGCGTGTCGCCGTGGGCGGGAATCTCCCGGGTAGAGCTGGCGTTGCTCATACCCCGAGCAGCTCCTTCTCCTTCTCGGCCAGCAGGCGGTCGATCTCGGCGACGTGCTTGTCGGTCATCTTCTGCACCTCGTCCTGGGCGCGGCGCTCGTCGTTCTCCGACACCTCGTGCTTCTTCAGCCCGTCCTTCAGGTGCTGGATCGCATCGCGCCGCTGGTTGCGCACCGCGACGCGCGCGTTCTCGGCTTCGTGCTTCACCACCTTGATCAGCTCCCTGCGCCGCTCCTCGGTGAGCGACGGCATCGGCACGCGCACGGTCTCGCCCTGGGCGGCCGGATTGAGCCCGAGGTCGGACTCGCGGATGGCTTTCTCGATCGCCTGCGTCATCTTCTTCTCGAACGGCGTCACGCCGATGGTGCGCGCGTCGAGCAGCGTCACCTTGGCGACCTGGCTGAGCGGCGTCTGCGCGCCGTAGTAGTCGACCATGATGTGGTCGAGCAGCCCGGTATGAGCCCGTCCGGTGCGCACCTTGCCGAGGTCGCCCTTGAAGGCCTGCACGCTCTTGTCCATCCTCTGCTCGGTGTTCTTCTTGAGCTCGGCAATCACGATGGCCATGGCAGCCTCATCATACGTGAACCAGCGTGCCCTCGTCCTCGCCGAGGACGACGCGGCGCAGGGCGTCTTTCTTGAAGATGCTGAAGACGTTGATCGGCAGCTTCTGGTCGCGGCACAGCGTCAGCGCCGTCGCGTCCATGACCTTGAGGTTGCGCGCGATCGCCTCGTCGAAGCTGATCTTCGTATAGCGCTGCGCGCGCGGGTCGCGCTTCGGGTCGGCCGTATAGACGCCGTCCACCTTGGTCGCCTTGAGCACGATCTCGGCCGCCATCTCGCTGCCGCGCAGCGCCGCCGCCGTGTCGGTGGTGAAAAACGGGTTGCCCGTGCCGGCAGCGAAGATCACCACCTTGCCTTCCTCGAGGTAGCGGATCGCCTTGCCGCGGATATACGGCTCGACCACCTGCTCGATGTTGAGCGCCGACTGCACGCGGCTTGCCAGCCCGGCGCGGCGCATCGCGTCCGACAGGGCGAGCGCGTTCATCACTGTGGCGAGCATGCCCATGTAGTCGGCCGTGGCGCGGTCCATGCCCGCGGTGCCGGGCGAGACGCCGCGGAAGATGTTGCCGCCGCCGATCACCACGCCGATCTCGACGCCCAGGCGCGAGACCTGCGCGATCTCCGCGACGATCGACTCGATCGTCTGCTTGTTGACGCCGAAAGGATCCTCCCCCATGAGGGCTTCCCCGGAGAGCTTGAGGAGAATCCTTTTATATTTCGGCGTCATCAGTGCGTCGGCTGCGCCTTCTCGATGCCTTCGCCGACAACGAGGAAAGCGTAGCCATGGAGCTGCGCTTTCTTCGCCGCCAGCATCTTCTCGATCGTCTGCTTGTCGTCCTTGATGAACGGCTGTCCCAGCAGGCTGATTTCGGCGAGGAACTTGTTGAGCGAGCCCTCGACCATCTTGGCGGCGATCTCGGCGGGCTTGCCGGACTCCTTGGCGCGTGCCTCCTGGATTTTTCTTTCAGAAGAAATGATTTCCTGAGGCACTTCGGCCTTGCTGAGGTGTCTCGGCCTGGCGAAGGCGATGTGCATCGCCACGTCCTTGCCGACCTCCTCCGCGCCTTCGTAGTCGACCAGCACGCCGATCTTGCCGCCGGCATGGATGTAGACCGCGAGCCTGCCCTTCGCCTGCACGCGCTTGAAGCGGCGGATGGTGATGTTCTCGCCGATTTTCTGCACCAGCTTCTGGCGCTTGTCCTCTTCCGCGGCGCCCGGATCGCGCGTGGCGACGACCTCGGCAATCGATTTCGCGAAAGCGAGAAAGTCGTCGTTTCTGGCGACGAAGTCGGTCTCGCAATTCACTTCGACCAGAGCTCCGAGTTTCTGGTCTGACGATATGAAAGAGCCGATGACGCCTTCCGCGGCGACGCGAGTCGCGGCCTTGCTCGCCTTGGCGCCGCTCTTGATGCGCAGCAGCTCCTCGGCCTTCTTGAGATCGCCGCCGGCCTCGGCCAGCGCCTTCTTGCACTCCATCATTCCGAGGCCGGTGAGCTCTCGCAACTCCTTCACCAGCGCCGCGCTGATTTCCGCCATTCGTGCTTGCTCCTGTTGAAAAAAAAGGGCGCGAGGCCCTTTTTTTTACTTCCTGCGGGCCACTCTACTTCGCCGCTTCGCCCTCTTCCACCTCGACGAACTCGTCCTTCGAGGCCGAGACGACTTCCTCCAGCGACTGGGTGCGGCCTTCGAGCACCGCGTCGGCGACGCCGCGCGCGTAGAGCCGGATCGCCCGGCTGGAATCGTCGTTACCCGGAATGACGTAGTCGATGCCTTCCGGGTTGTGATTCGTGTCCACCACGCCGATGACCGGCACGCCGAGCTTGTTGGCCTCGGCGACGGCGCCCTTCTGGTAGCCGACGTCGATGACGAACAGCGCATCCGGCAGCGCGGTCAGCTCCTTGATGCCGCCGAGCGAGCGCTGCAGCTTGGCGAGCTCGCGCGTCAGGCCGAGCGCTTCCTTCTTGGTGATGCGCTCGAAGCTGCCGTCCAGCTGCATCGCCTCCATCTCCTTCAGGCGCTTGATCGACTGCTTCACCGTCTTGAAGTTGGTCAGCATGCCGCCGAGCCAGCGGTGCTCGACGAACGGGCTCATGCTGCGTTGCGCTTCCTCGCGCAGGATGTCGCGCGCCTGCCGCTTGGTGCCGACGAAAAGGATCGTTCCCCGGTTGGCGGTCAGCTGACGCACGAACTTGAGCGCGTCCTGATACATCGCCAGGGTCTTTTCCAGGTTGATGATGTGGATCTTGTTGCGATGACCGAAGATGAACGGCGCCATCTTCGGGTTCCAGTAGCGGGTCTGGTGTCCGAAATGGACGCCCGCCTCCAGCATTTGACGCATCGTCATTGACACTTGCTTCTCCTTGGGGGTTGGTCTGCGGCGGTTTCACCCCATCTACTGCCATGGGGACCCTTTGCGAAAGCGCCGGAAGATTTGAGCCCAAAATTCTAGCATAATCAGGCGAATGCCCGTTGTCCTGAAGAGCTCCGAAGAACTGGAGCGCATGCGTATTGCCGGCCGCCTCGCTTCCGAGGTGCTGGATTTCGTCACGCCGCACGTCAAGCCCGGCGTCACCACCGGCCGGCTGAACGATCTTTGCCACGAGTACATGGTGAAGGTGCAGGGAACGCAGCCGGCGCCGCTCAACTACGCCCCGCCGGGCTACAAGCCGTTCCCCAAGTCGATCTGCACCTCGGTCAACCACCAGGTCTGCCACGGCATTCCGGGGGAGCGGGTCCTGAAGCCGGGCGACGTCCTCAACATCGACATCACGGTCATCAAGGACGGCTTCCACGGCGACTGCAGCCGGATGTTCTACGTCGGCGAGGCGAGCATCCAGGCGAAGCGCCTGGTCGACGTCACCTTCGAGTGCATGTGGCTCGGCATCCGCCAGGTGCGCCCGGGCGCGCGCCTGGGTGACGTTGGCGCGGTGATCCAGGCGCATGCCGAGAAGCACGGCTACTCGGTGGTGCGCGAGTTCTGCGGCCACGGCATCGGCCGCAAGTTCCATGAGGAGCCGCAGGTCCTGCACTACGGCAAGCCCGGCGCGGGACTCACGCTCGAGACAGGAATGACCTTCACCGTCGAGCCGATGATCAACGCCGGCAAGGCGGCGATCCGGGAGCTGGCGGACGGGTGGACCATCGTCACCAAGGACCACAGCCTCTCGGCACAGTGGGAGCACACCGTCGCCGTGACGTCGTCCGGCTTCGAGGTCCTGACCGTCTCCGCCGGCGCCCCGCCCCCGCCGTGAGCGCCACGGCGCCGGCGCTGCGCCAGTCGATCGCCGAAGCGCGGCAGGCGCTGCGGGACGCCTACCTGAAGGACCCCAAGCCGCGGCGCATGCTGCGCGAGCACGCGGAGCTCATCGACCGCACCGTCCGCGCCCTGTGGGCCGAATCCGGCGCGCCGCGCAGCGCGGCGCTGATCGCCACCGGCGGCTACGGCCGCGGCGAGCTGTTTCCCTGCTCGGACATCGATCTTCTCGTCCTGCTCGCGGGCGACCCGAGCGAGTCCGAGCAGGCCGCGCTGGAGCGGCTCATCGGCACGATGTGGGACATCGGCCTCGAGATCGGCCACAGCGTGCGCACAGTGCCCGGCTGCGTCGAGGCCGCCGCCGGCGACGTCACCATCGCCACTACACTGCTCGAGGCGCGCCATCTCGCCGGCAGCAAGGTGCTCGCCCGCAAGCTCGACGCCGACCTCGCCGGGCAGCGCGACCCGGCGGCCTTCTTCCGCACGAAAAAGCTGGAGCAGGAGCAGCGCCACGCCAAGCACCAGGATTCCCCGTACGCGCTCGAGCCGAATCTGAAGGAAGCGCCGGGCGGGCTGCGCGACCTGCAGGTCATCCAGTGGATGTCCCGCGCGGCGGGAATCGGTCCGCGCTGGACGGACCTCATGGCCGCCGGGGTGATCGAAGCCGGCGAAGCCCGCAGCCTCGCCCGCCATGAGACGTTCCTCCAGGACCTGCGCATCCGCCTGCACTATCTCGCCGGCCGGCGCGAGGACCGCATCGTCTTCGACCTGCAGAGCGCGCTGGCAGCGCAGCTCGGCGACCGCGACACGGCGACGCGACGCGCGAGCGAAGCGATGATGCAGCGCTATTACCAGACCGCGAAAGGCGTGACGCAGCTCAACACCATCCTGATGCAGAACCTCGAGGCGCGGCTCGCGCCCCGGCCCGACACGGCGCCGCGCGCGTTGAACGAGCGATTCGAGGTGCGCAGCGAGCTGCTGCACATCAAGCGCGAAGACACCTTCCGGCGCGAGCCGGCGGCCATCTTGGAAAGCTTCCTGCTGATGATGCAGCACCAGGAGCTGCGCGGCATGACCGCGCGGACCTTGCGCGCGCTCTGGCGCGCGAGGAATCTCATCAATTCGAATTTCCGTAAAAACGAGGCCGCGAAGCTTCTGTTCCTGCACATCCTGCAGCAGCCGCGCGGCATCGTGCACGAGTTCCGGCGCATGAATCAGTACGGCGTCCTCGGCCTGTACCTGCCCGAGTTCGGCGCCATCGTCGGCCAGATGCAGCACGATCTCTTCCACGTCTACACGGTCGACCAGCACATCCTGATGGTGCTGCGCAACCTGCGGCGCTTCACCATGCCCGAGTTCGCGCACGAATTTCCGCTCTGCACCGAGCTGATGAGCGGTTTCGAGCGTGCCTGGCTGCTGTACGTCGCGGCCCTCTACCACGACATCGCCAAGGGGCGCGGCGGCGATCACTCGACCCTCGGCGCGCAGGAGGCCCGGTCCTTTTCCCGGCGGCATGGGCTGGCGGCGGAGGATCGCAGCCTGGTCGAGTTCCTGGTCGAGAAGCACCTCGCGATGTCGCACGTGGCGCAGAAGCAGGACGTGCACGACCCGGACGTGGTGCGCGCCTTTGCCGAGATGGTCGGCGACGAGCGGCGCCTTGTTGCGCTCTACCTCTTCACCGTGGCGGACGTGCGCGGCACCAGCCCGAAGGTCTGGAACGCCTGGAAGGCGAAGCTGCTCGAGGACCTCTTCCGGGCGACGCGCCGCGTCCTCACCGGGCAGCCGATGGCGCGCGACGCCGCCCTGGCGGAAAAGCAGGCCGAAGCCGTGCGCCTGCTGCGTCTCTACGCGCTCGATGACACGGTCAAGGACAAGCTCTGGGCGCAGCTCGACACCACATACTTCCTGCGCCACGACGCGCAGGAGATCGCCTGGCAGACGCGCAACCTCCACCAGAAAATCGACGCCGACAAGCCGGTGGTGAGAGCCCGGCTGGCGCCGTTCGGCGAAGGCCTGCAGGTGATGATCTACACGCGCGACCGGGAAGCGCTGTTCGCCCGGATCAGCGGCTACTTCGAGCGCGCCGGCTTCAACATCGTCGAAGCCAAGGTGCATACGACGCGCAACGGCTACGCGCTCGACACCTTCCTTGTCATGGGCCAGGGGCCCGGCGCGCACTATCGCGATCTCATCAGCATGATCGAGAACGATCTCGCGCTCGATGTGCAGTCCGAGGCGCCCCTCGGGCCGCCGCGCGGCGGCCGCGTTTCGCGCCGGGTGCGCCATTTCCCGATCTCGCCCTCGGTCGACATCCGCCCAGACGAGCGCGGTGCCTACTATGTGCTCTCGATCGTCGCCAGCGACCGGCCCGGCCTCCTCTACGACGTCGCGCGTACGCTCTCGCGCTACCGCATCAACTTGCAGACCGCGCGCGTCAACACGCTCGGCGATCGCGTCGAGGACGTCTTCCTTCTCAGCGGCGTCGCGCTGACGGATACGCGCGCAGTGCTGAACCTCGAACAGGATCTCCTCAAGGGCCTCGCCCTGCAGCCAGCGCCGGCCGTCGCCGCCTAGTCCTCGGGAGGAAGGTCTTCGTTCGGGAAGAGCGCTTCGTTGAAGCCGAAGCGGGTGAAGTCGCGGATCCGCATCGGGTAGAGGACGCCGTCGAGGTGATCGCACTCGTGCTGCACGACGCGAGCGTGGAATCCCTCGACGGTGCGCTCGAAGGGCATGCTCTTCTCGTCGCGTCCCTTGTAGTGCAGCTTGTGCCAGCGCGGCACCCAGCCGCGCATGCCGGGGACCGAGAGGCAGCCTTCCCAGCCCTCCTCCACCTCGTCCGAGAGCGCCTTGAGCTCGGGATTGATGAGCACGGTATCAGGGACTTCCTCGACGCCCGGATAGCGCGGGTTCGCGGTGACGCCGAAGATGACGACGCGAAGGAGCACGCCGATCTGCGGCGCGGCGAGCCCGGCGCCGTTGAGGTGCGCCATCGTGTCGCGCATGTCCGCCAGCAGCTCCTGCAGCGCGGGATCCTTGAAGTTCGTCACCGGCAAAGACTTCTGCCAGAGACGCGGGTCGCCCATCCGCAGGACGTCGCGGATCATTTCTCGCAGACGCTCTCGATGATGCGCCGCACGCGGCCCATCGCTGCCTCGAGGATGGTGCCGATCTTGTCGAGCGGGACGGCGTGCGCGCTGTCGGCGCGGCCGGCGCCATAGTTCGCGACCACGGCGATCGTCGCGTACTCGAGGCTCACTTCGCGCGCCAGCGCCGCTTCCGGCATGCCGGTCATGCCGACGAGGTCGGCGCCATCGCGCTCGAGCCGGTCGATCTCGGCCGCGGTCTCGAGGCGCGGGCCCTGCGTCGCGGCGTAGACCCCGCCGTCGAACACCTCTTCCTTGCACGCCGCCGCGGCCTCGAGGAGCACCTTGCGCAACGGCGGCGAGAAAGGTTCGGTGAAGTCGATGTGATTGACCGGCGAGCCCGCCCCTTCGAAGAAGGTGCTGCGCCGACCCCAGGTGTAGTCGATGATCTGGTGCGGGATCACCAGGCTGCCCGGCTTGAGATCCTTGCGGATCGAGCCGACCGAGGCGACCGAGACGACCTGGTCTGCGCCGGCGTCTTTCAGCGCCCAGAGATTGGCGCGGTAGTTCACCTCGTGCGGGGCAATGGTGTGGCCGTAGCCGTGGCGCGCGAGGAAGATGACGTCGCGCCTGAGGACGCGGCCGAAGGTCAGCGGCCCGGAAGGCTCGCCGTAGGGCGTGCGCACGACCTTGCGCTGCGTGACCTCGAGGATGGCGAGCTTGGTGAGGCCGCTGCCGCCGATGATGGCGAGCATCGCCTCAGCCCTCCTTCATCGCGCGGATCTCGGGCAGATTGCGCCAGAAGCCCTTCGCGTCCATGCCGCAGCCGAAGACGAAGCGATCGGGGATGCTGAGGCCGACGAAGTCGGCGTGGATCGGCTTCTTCCGGTCGAGGATCTTCTCGACCAGCACCGCGCAGTAGACACCCTGGGCGCCCAGCTCGAGGAGGCGCGCGCGGATCGCCGCCATCGTCTCGCCGTGGTCGAGGATGTCATCGATGACGAGGATGGTGCGCCCCTTCGCCAGGGTGGGCGGCGAGACGCGCCATTCGATGCCGGCGCCGCGCGTCGCGGAGCCATAGCGGGAAGCGTGGACATAGTCGAAGTCGAGCGGGAAGCGAAGCCGCGGCAGGAGCTGGCCGGCGAAGACAACGGCGCCGCCCATCACGGCGAGCGCAAGGGGATACGTCTTGCCGAGCTTTGCCTCGATCTCGGCGGCGACCCGATCGACCGCTGCCTGAACCTGCTCGGCACTGGCAATCGGGTCGGAATTCCTGAGGAAGTCCCAGGCCTGTTCTACGTCCGGCATGGAACGAGTCTAGCGTGACTTCAGAAAACGGGCGAAGTCCTTGCCGACCTCGGCATGACGCAGGCCGAGCTCGACGGTCGCCTGCAGATAGCCGAGCTTCGAGCCGCAGTCGAAGCGCTTGCCCGGCAGCCGCACCGCGAGCACTCGCTCGTGCACCAGCAGCTCGGAAATCGCGTCGGTGAGCTGGATCTCGCCGCCCGCGCCGGGCGGGACCTCGGCGAGCAGGTCGAAGATGCGCGGCGTCAGCACGTAGCGGCCGATGACGCCGAGATTCGAAGGCGCGTCGGCGGGCTTGGGCTTCTCGACGATGCTGTGGATGCGCGAGAGGTCGCCGTCGGTCCGATCGACCGTGACGATGCCGTAGCTTTGCGTCTGGTCGCGCGGCACCTCCTCCACGCCGAGCAGCGACGAGCCTTCGCGCTCGAACGCCTGCGCCATGCGCACCATCGCCGGCGGATTCGCATCGATGAGGTCGTCGGCCAGGATGACGGCGAACGGGGCATCGCCGACGATGGGCTGCGCGCACAGCACCGCGTGGCCGAGGCCGAGCGGCTCGGCCTGGCGGATATAGATGCAGCGCACCCCTTCCGGCAGGACCGAGCGGACTTGCTCGAGCAGGACATCCTTGCCCTTGCGCTCGAGCTCGGTCTCCAGCTCGTAGGCCTTGTCGAAATGGTCCTCGATGGCGCGCTTGTTGCGGCCGGTGACGAAGATCATCTCGGTGATGCCGGCGGCCGCCGCCTCCTCCACCGCGTACTGGATGAGCGGCTTGTCGACGATCGGCAGCATCTCCTTCGGGCTCGCCTTGGTGACGGGCAGGAAGCGGCTGCCGAAGCCGGCGACTGGAAAGACGGCTTTCCTCAGCTTGACACCCATGGGGTTAGAGGTTTTCCAGCATGGCAATGAATTCTTTTTCTTCCAGGACCCGGACGCCGAGGGCGCGCGCCTTCTCGAGCTTGGAGCCGGCGTCCTCGCCCGCGACCACGTAGTCCGTTTTCTTCGACACCGAGCCTGCCACCTTGTGCCCTTTCGCTTCCAGCGCCGCTTTCGCCTCGTCCCGGCTCATGCCCGACAGGGTACCAGTCAGGACGAAGGTCTTGCTTGCGCCCTCCGGGCGGCGCGGCGCAGGTTCGCTCTTCGGCCACGAGACGCCCGCATTCTGTAGCGCTTCGATGACGGCGCGGTTATGGGGCTCGTCGAGGAACTGCCGGACCGAGCGCGCCACCACCGGGCCGACATCGGGCACCTGCAGCAGGCTCTCCTCGCTCGCCTCCAGCAACGGCTTGAGGTCGCCGAAATGGCGCGCGAAATCGCGCGCAGTGCTCTCGCCGACGTTGCGGATCCCCAAGGCGTAGATGAAGCGCTGGAGCGTCGTCTGCCGCGAGTGCTCGAGCGCCGCGAGCAGGTTGGCGGCGGACTTCTCCGCCATGCGCTCCAGGCCGGCCAGGTCCTCGAGCGACTGCTTGTACAGATCCGCAGGCGTGTGGACCAGGCCTTTGTCGACCAGCTGGTCGACCAGCCGCTCGCCGAGGCCCTCAACGTCCATCGCGCGCCGGCTGGCGAAATGCAGCAGCGACTGCTTGCGCTGGGCCGGGCAGAAAAGGCCGCCGCTGCAGCGCGCCACCGCCTCTTCCTCGCTACGCACGACTGCTGATCCGCAGATGGGGCAATTTTTTGGAAATTCAAATTCCGCTGCGCCCGGCTGCCGCCGGTCGACCTGCACCGAGACGATTTCCGGGATGACGTCGCCGGCGCGGCGCAGGTTCGCTCTTCGGCCACGAGACGC
>JAXDQC010000122.1:0-49109 GCA_034668045.1 Betaproteobacteria bacterium
GCTCGGTCGCCTTGCCGACCGCGAGAGTGATCGGCCCTTTCAGGGTGTTCAGGCTGAACACGACGGTCAGGGCAAGCAGTACAACCAGGACCAGGACGGTCCCGCCAAACCATTTCAGGGTGCGCACGCCCTGTTAGAGCAAGGCGCGTGCCTCCGGTTGCCCGCCCGCGCTAGGCCGGTTGGGCGGGTCTTTCCTTCACTTTGCGCAACCAGTCCTGGCACCACTCCAGCGCCGTTTCCTCCGGCAGGATGCCGCTGGAGGCGTCGTGGGTGTGGCGCTCGCCGATCCGCTGCGCGCCGAGCTCGGCCAGCAGCTCGTCGAAGCGCTTGCCGCCGAAGTTGAAGGTTTCGGCGTAGGTCCGGTCGCCGAGCCCGAACACGCCGTAGAACACGTGCGCAAGGTTTGGCCGCGCGGCCTTCAGGCTCTCGTAGAAGGCGCGCGCGTTGTCCGGCACGTCGCCCTGGCCGTAGGTCGAGGTGCAGACCAGGAACACGCCGGGGCGCGAAAACACCGACGCGTCGAGGTTGTCCATGAGCAGCGTCTCGACCTGCGTCTCCTCGTCGCCCAGGGCGAGCTCGATCTCCTGCGCACACAACTGCGCGGTGCCGGTCATGGTGCCGACCAGGATGGAAATCCGCGTCTTCACGTTGACAGTCACTATAGTGCAATCATAGAATCTTCGTCAAGCACTATAGTTCATGAGCGCCGTCCTCGAAAACGACTTCCTGACCCAGCTCGGCGAGCGCGTCCGCGCCTGGCGCAGCGAGCACGCGACGACACGGAAAGCGCTCGCCGCGGCCTCCGGCGTTTCAGAGCGCTTCCTCGCCCAGCTCGAGGCCGGCCAGGGCAACATCTCGGTGCTGCGCCTGCGCGCCCTCGCCCGGGCGATGAGCGTGCCGCTCGAATCGCTGGTGCGCGAGGCCGAGAAGAAGGAGCTGGTCGCCCTCGTCGGCCTGCGCGGCGCCGGCAAGTCGACGCTGGGCGCGAAGCTCGCCGAGTCCCTGAAAGTGCCCTTCGTCGAGCTCGACAAGGAAGTCGAGCGCGAAGCCGGCACCGAGCTCGGCGAGGTGTTCGCCATGTACGGCCAGGACGCCTTCCGCCGCTTCGAGCGCCGCGCGCTCGAGCGCGTGCTCGCGCAGCACAAGCGCGCCGTGATCGCCGCGGGCGGCAGCCTCGTCACCGACGCCGGCACCTACGAGCACCTGCGGGCGCGCTGCTTTTGCGTCTGGCTGAAGACCAGGCCCGACGAACATATGGCGCGGGTCATCGCGCAAGGCGACATGAGACCCTTCAAGGGGCGTTCCGCCGCCATCGATGAAATCAAGCAGTTGCTGGAGGACCGGGAGACTCTCTATGCGCGCGCCAACGCGACCCTGGATACCTCGGGCAAGACCGTCCGGCAGAGCCTGGCGGAACTGAAAAAGGCCATCGCATGATCAGCTTCGAGACGCACCCCGACCGCTACAACCATTGGAAGCTCGCCTGCGACGGCCCGCTGGCAACGCTGACGCTCGACGTCGCCGAGGACAAGGGGCTGGTTCCCGGCTACAAGCTCAAGCTCAACAGCTACGACCTGGGCGTCGACATCGAGCTCGCCGATGCGCTGAACCGCATCCGCTTCGAGCATCCGGAAGTAAAGGCGGTCGTCCTCGCCAGCGGCAAGAGCCGCATGTTCTGCTCCGGCGCCAACATCTACATGCTCGGCGCGTCCAGCCATGCGTGGAAAGTGAACTTCTGCAAGTTCACCAACGAGACCAGGAACGGCATCGAGGACTCGAGCGTGCATTCAGGCCTCAAGTTCCTCGCCGCCCTGAACGGCACCTGCGCCGGCGGCGGCTACGAGCTCGCCCTCGCCTGCGACGAGATCGCCATGGTCGACGACCGCTCCTCCACCGTCTCGCTGCCCGAGGTGCCGCTGCTGGGCGTGCTGCCGGGCACCGGCGGCCTCACCCGTCTGGTCGACAAGCGAAAAGTCCGCCGCGACCTCGCCGACGTCTTCTGCACCACCGCCGAGGGCGTGCGCGCCGACCGCGCGAAGGAATGGAAGCTGGTCGACCACGTCGCCAAACCGCAGGAGTTCGCCGAGATGGTGAAGGCGCGCGCGCTCGAGCTGGCGAAGAAGTCCGACCGCCCCGGCGGCAAGGGCGTGGAGCTCACGCCGCTGGGTGAGAACAGATTTGTCGATGTTTCCATTGATGCTTCTTCTCGTACGGCGACCATCACGGTGATCGGTCCCAAGAATCCCAAGCTCGAAAAGACAGCGGACTGGTACCCGCTGCGCCTCGCTCGCGAGCTCGACCGGGCCATCCTCGACCTGCGCACCAACCACACCGATGTCGGCCTCTGGCTGCTGAAGAGCGCCGGCGACCCGGAAGAGGTGCTGAAGCTCGACGGCTTCATGAAGGCAAGCGCGGGCGACTGGTTCGTGCGCGAGACGCTCGGCTACCTGCGGCGCATCTTCTCGCGCCTCGACGTCTCCTCGCGCTCGATGTTCGCCATCATCGAGCCCGGCTCGTGCTTCGCCGGCACGCTTTTCGAGCTGACGCTCGCGGCGGATCGCAGCTACATGCTGGACGCCGAGGGATCGAAGATCGGGGTCTCGTCGCTCAATTTCGGCGCCTATCCGATGGCGAATGGCCTCTCGCGCCTGCAAACGCGGTTCGGTGGCGAGGTTCCCGAGCTGGAAAAGAACAAGTTGATCGATTCAGGGACCGCGAGGCAGCTGGGGCTCGTCACCGCTGCGCCGGACGACATCGACTTCGAGGAAGAAGTACGCATCGCCATCGAGGAGCGCGCCAGCCTCTCACCCGACGCGCTCACCGGCATGGAGGCCTGCCTGCGCTTCGCCGGTCCCGAGACGATGTCGACGCGCGTCTTCGGCCGCCTCACGGCATGGCAGAACTGGATCTTCCAGCGCCCGAACGCCGTCGGCGAGCAGGGCGCCCTGAAGGTCTATGGCACGGGTTTGAAAGCTAAATTCAATTGGGAACGGGTATGAGCTCGATCAACTACGCAGAAAAGATTCCGAACAACGTCAACATCGGCGGCGACCGCACGCTGCAGCGCGCGCTCGAGCACTGGCAGCCGCACTTCCTCCAGTGGTGGAAGGAGATGGGGCCGAGCGACTTCGCCTCCGCGGACGTGTACCTGCGCACCGCGATCTCGGTCGACGCGCAGGGCTGGGCGCACTACGGCGCGACCAAGATGCCCGACTACCGCTGGGGAATATTTTTGGCAGACGCGGTGCCATCCCGAACCATTGGCTTCGGAGATCAGATGGGGCAGCCGGTGTGGCAGCAGGTGCCGGGCGAGTACCGCTCGACCCTGCGCCGCCTGATCGTCACCCAGGGCGACACCGAGCCCGCCTCGGTCGAGCAGCAGCGCCTGCTCGGCCACACCTGCCCGTCGATGTACGACCTGAGGAACCTGTTCCAGATCAACGTCGAGGAAGGCCGCCATCTGTGGGCGATGGTGTATCTGCTGCACGCCTACTTCGGCCGCGACGGCCGCGAGGAAGCCGAAGAGCTGCTGGCTCGCCACTCGGGCGATACCGACAAGCCGCGCATCCTCACCACTTTCAACGAGCCGATGTCCGACTGGCTGTCGCTCTTCTGCTTCACCTACTTCACCGACCGCGACGGCAAGTACCAGCTGAAGAGCTTCGCCGAGAGCGCGTTCGATCCGCTCTCGCGCACCTGCCGCTTCATGCTCACCGAGGAAGCGCACCACATGTTCGTCGGCGAGACCGGCATCAGCCGCGTGGTGAAGCGCACGCTCGAGGTGATGAAGGAGATCGGCAGCGACGATCCGGCGCGCGTCCGTGCCAAGGGCGCCGTCGACCTGCAGACGCTGCAGAAATACCTCAACTTCTGGTGCTCGAGCTCGCTCGATCTCTTCGGCTCGGAGATCTCCTCCAACTCGGCGGCCAACTTCGCCAGCGGCATGAAAGGCCGGCCCGACGAGACGCAATACGAGGATCATGTTCTGAGAGACAAGACTCTTTCCCTGGTGACGCCCGAAGGACCGCAGGAAGTTCCCATGCTCAATGCCCTTAACGAGGTGATGCGCGAGTCCTACCTGAAGGATTGCGAGATCGGCCTGAAGCGCTGGAACCGCATGATCGAGCGCGCCGGCCATGCGCTTCGCCTCACCCTCCCCTCCTCGCGCTTCCGCCGCTCGATCGGCCCCTGGGCCGGCGTGCCGGTGGACACGACGGGGAAGATGATCACGAAGGAAGAGTTCGAGCAGCGCCTGACCGAGTGGATCCCGTCGGCGTCCGACAAGGCCTTCGTGCAATCGCTGATGCAGCGGGTGATCGAGCCCGGCAAGATGGCCGGCTGGATCGCGCCGCCCGAGCGCGGCGTCAACAACCTGGCGATCGACTACGAATACGTCCAGCTCCACTGAGTTCCTGAACGCGATGCTCGAGGCCGAGCGCGCCGGCGCGAAGGCGCTCGTGGTGTTCATGGACGACTGGTCGCGCAACGGCGCGGAGTGGAAAGTGCTGCGCAAGATCCACGAGGAGGAAGCGCACAACTGCGGCCAGATCGGCGAGCTGCTGAAGAACGCCGGCGCCGACTACAGCCACGCGACCGGCGAGTTCTACGCCAAGGCAATCGCCGTCAAGGGCGCGAAGGACCGGATCGCCTTCCTGGTGAAGGGATTGCGCTGGGCCGTGAAGTGCTTCGAGCAGGAGTTGCCGCGCCTCGACAAGCCGGCGCAGGATCTCTTCACACGGATGCGCGATTCGCATCTACGCAGCATCGTCGCCTGCGAAGGCCTGCTGCGATGAATCTGCTGCTGCTGGTTGCCCTCGCCCAGGCGCCCGCCTCTCCTCCCATGGTGATCTCCAAGGTCGAGCTGCAGGCTTGTGGCGTCTATGAGAGCACGCCGCAGGTCCGCGAGGACGATGCAAGGTCGGTGACCGGCAAGCGCACCATCGTGCAGGACGAGCGCCTGATGAACGAAACGTCGCGCATTCCCGCGCGGGTCGGCGTGAAGTTCGGCTGCCAGGTCATCCTGCAGGGCGCGCCGGCAGGTGAAGTCGCCGAATTCCGGGCTGTGATGCGCGTGCCACGCGGCGAAGCGTCAGGGTCCCAGGCGTTCCGCATCGGCGATCCCGGGTACGTCGGGTACACGCTCCGCACCGCAGAGCGCGGGCCATGGATCCTGGAGATCTGGGTCGGCGAAAACAAGCTCGCCGAGAAGACTTTCGTCGCCGAGTGACCTACTCGCCGGACATCGAGTAGCCGCGGTCGCGCAGGCAGTCGATCACCAGGCGGTTGTAGGCCTGCCCCTGATCGCGGAGGCTCGCGGCGCGGCCGCGCATGAAATTCCGCGCCCGGTCCTCGCACTGCGCGATGTCGCGGTCCGATTGCTCCTTGCTGGTCCCGGGTTTCGACACCGGAAAATTGGCCGTCTTGCAGCCGGCGAGGGCGAGAAGCGCGATCAACGCGAGGCGGGTCATCGGGGTCTGTCCCCCTGCAAGGTGATCCGGTGCATGACGCGCCGGTAGCCGTGGTAGTCGTTGACCGGGTTGTGCTGCGCGCAGCGGTTGTCCCAGAGCGCGATCGAGCCCGGCTGCCAGGAGAAGCGGCAGGTGAACTCGGGCAGCGTCTGGTGCTGGTAGAGAAAGCCGAGGAGCGGCGCGCTTTCGTCCTCGGTCATGTCCTTGAAGCGCACCGTGTGGCCGACGTTCACGTACAGCGCCTTGCGGCCGGTCTCGGGATGGGTGCGCACCACGGGGTGCTCGGCAACGTATTCCCTGCGCTTTTCCGCGCTGCCGGCGCGATCCTCGCGCGTCCGGGTGGCGTCGGCCTTGGACGAAGCGTTGACCGCGGTCAGGGAATCGAGAATCTTCTTCAGGCCGGGCGACAGCGTTTCGTACGCCCTGTACATGTTGGCGAACAGGGTATCGCCGCCGGCAGGCGGCACCTCGCGCGCGAGCAGCATCGAGGCCATCGGCGGCTCGTCGAGATAGGCGGTGTCGGAGTGCCAGATGCCGCCGAAATTCACCGTCTCGTGCTCGAGCTTCTTCACCTCGATGATCTCGGGAAAGCCGGCGATGCCCTTGACGAACGGGTACTCGACCGGCTTGCCGATGCGCTTCGCGAACGCCATGAACTGCTCGGGCGACAAGTCCTGGTCGCGGAAAAAGACCACGAGGTGCTCGAGCCACGCCTGCCGAATGGCAGCGATCTCGCTTTCGGATGGCCGGGCAAGTGAAACCCCGTGAATCTCCGCCCCGAGCGCGCCGGCGATGCGCCTGATTTCCATACAATCGGCATTATGCATTCCAGCCTGAAATTCGCCCCTGCCAAGGTGGCGGTCGAGAAGCGCGCCGATGGATCGATGATCGTGCGCTCGCCGCAGAAGCTCGGCCCCTACGCCCGCTGCGTTACCCAATGGCTGTCCGACTGGTCCGACAAAGCGCCGGAACGAGTGTTTCTCGCCGAGAGGGCGAAGAAGGGCGACGGCTGGCGCAAGTTCACCTACCGCGAGACCTACGGCGCGGCGCGGCGAATCGGGCAAGCCCTGCTGGAAAGAAATCTCAACGCGGAAAGGCCTGTCGCCATCCTCTCCGACAACGGCATCGACCATGCGCTGCTGATGCTGGGCGCGATGCACGTCGGCGTGCCGGTGGCACCCATCTCGCCCGCCTACTCGCTGATGTCGAAGGACTACGGCAAGCTGAAGTACATCTTCGATCTCGTGCAGCCCGGCCTCGTCTACGCCGACGACCCTGAGAAATACAAGACCGCGCTCGCCACCATCGGCGCAAAGTCGACCTCGGTGGCCGAGCTGCTCGAGGTGAATCCCGGCTCGCTGATGGAACGGGCATTCCTGCAGATCAAGGCAGACACGACGGCGAAGATTCTCTTCACCTCGGGCTCGACCGGGCTGCCGAAGGGCGTCATCAACACGCACCGCATGCTGTGCGCCAATCAGCAGATGATCGCGCAGGCCTGGCCATTCCTCGAGGAGAAACCGCCGGTGGTGGTCGACTGGCTGCCGTGGAACCACACCTTCGGCGGCAACCACAACTTCAACATGGTGCTGCGCAACGGCGGCACCATCTACGTCGACGGCGGCAAGCCCGTCCCCGGCCTGGTCGAGCAGACGGTGGCCAACCTGCGGGAGATCTCGCCGACGATGTACTTCAACGTGCCGCGCGGCTTCGACCTGCTGCTGCCTTTCCTGGAGAAGGACGAAGAACTACGCGGCAATTTCTTTCGCGACCTCGACGTGCTGTTCTATGCCGCGGCTGCCTTGCCGCAGAACCTCTGGGACCGGCTGAAGCAAATCGCCGGCAAGGACTTGGCAATGCTGTCGGCGTGGGGCTCGACCGAGACTTCGCCGCTCGCGACCTCGGTGCATTTTCCGATCGACCGGCCGGGCGTGATCGGCCTGCCGGTCGCCGAATGCGAGCTGAAGCTGGTGCCGAACGCGGGCAAGCTCGAGGTGCGGGTGCGCGGGCCGAACGTCATGCCCGGCTACTTCAAGCGTCCCGACCTGACCGAGGCCGCCTTCGACGAGGAGCGCTTCTACCGCATCGGCGACGCGGCCAAGTTCGCCGATCCCGCCGATCCGGCGCGCGGCATCGTCTTCGACGGCCGCGTCGCCGAGGATTTCAAGCTCTCGACCGGCACCTGGGTGCACGTCGGCGCGATGCGGGTCAAGCTGATCGCCGCCGGCGATCCGCTCATCCAGGACGCGGTGATCACCGGCCACGACCGCGCGGAAGTCGGCGCGCTTCTCTTTCTCAACCCGAACACCACGAAAGATGTGAGCGAGGAATGGATTCGTTCGCGTCTCGGCGCGGTTCTGGAACGACTGGCGCACGAGCCCGGCAGCTCGACGCGCGTGACGCGCCTGCTCGTGCTCGCCGAGCCGCCTTCGATCGACGCCAACGAAATCACCGACAAGGGCTATCTCAACCAGCGCGCCGTGCTCGAGCGCCGCAAGGCGCTGGTGGAGAAGCTCTACGCCTCGGCCGACAAGGTCGTCACCTCTTCATAGCGCCGAGCCAGGCGATGGCGCCGACGGTGAGAAAGGCGCCCACGAGCTGCAGGGCGCTCACCCGCTGATCGAGGAACACCCAGGTCAGGCCGAGCAGCGCGATCGGCTCGAAATTGAGCGCCGCGGTGCTGGCCGCCGGCACGCGCGGCAGCACGGCGAAGAGCGAGATCATGGCGATGCAATAGAAGGCGGTCAGGCTGACGAGGCCCGCCACGCCGATGCCGTCGGCAGGCAGGCGCATCGCCCCGGCGGAGCCGGCGGCGACGATCACGATCACCGCCGTGACGGCGGTCATGACCAGGGTGCGAAGCCGCCCGTCGAGCGCGGCCAGCGCGTTCGCGTTGATGTAGTACACCAGGGCCATGCTGACGCCGCTGGCGAACGCCCAGCTCACGCCGACGCCGATCTCGCTCCAGCGCGCCGCCAGCTGATCGGTATGGATGCCGAGCGCCAGCGCCAAGCCTGCAAGCGCCATGAGCATGGGCGCCAGCGCGGCCGGCCGCGGCGGCTGCTTGCCGAACGCCCAGGTAAGCAGCACGTAGAGCATCGGCGAGGTCTGGAAGACGAGCAGCGCGAGCGCCGGCGGAATGATCGCCACCGCCGAATAGAGGCAATAGCTCTGCACCGCGATCAGCACGCCGGCGAGCAGCGCCCAGCCGCGCGTGCCGGCCGGCAGCGCGAACGACAATGCCTTCAGCTTCAGCAGGCAGAGCAGAAACAGCGCCGTGAAGCTCGCGCGCACCGCCACCGCGGCGCCGACGCTCGCGCCATGGTCGAAGGCGATCCGCGCCGAAAGATGGTTGGCCGCGAAGCAGCTCGCGACAACTATGAGGATGACGATGCCGAGGCGCGGTGGTAGCTTTCCGGACATGGGCCGCGACCTTATCAAACTGCTTGCCGTTGCGCTGTTCAGCAGCGAAAGCGCGGCCTGCGCCTATCCCGATGAAGGCAACATGCCGCTCCGTCGCGCCGTCAGCCGGGTGAAGTTTCTCCCCGCGACCGAAGCCTGGGCGAAGGCCGAGCACCAGCAGGGCGTGGTGGTGCAGTACGCCCTTTTTCTCGAGCAAACACGCAAGAGTCGCGGTCTCTGCTACTGGACTGTCGAAGCGCGCTCCGAGGGACGCCTCTGGCGGCGCTTCTACGTCACGCCGGACGGCAGGTCGCTGCTTACCGAATGAGCGGCGCCGTGCAATGGCTGGCCCAGTTCGACCCGCGCACCCTGCTCGTCGGCTTCGCGGCGATCGGCGTGCTGCTCGCGCTGCCGCTCGAGATCCTGGCGCTGCGGCGCCTGGCCAGGATCCGCATCGTCGGCGGCGCGTTCTATTTCCTGCTCGGCGCCGTCTTCATCCTGCTCGGCGTCGCCGCGGGACTGGTCGCCGCCTCCCTGCACGGCTACAAGCGCCTCACGCACGAGCAGGTGGCAGCCAAAGTCACCCTGCGCCAACTGAGCGAGCGCCAGTACGCGCTGACGCTCGAGGCGCCCGGCAGCCCTCCCCGGCACTTCGACCTGCGCGGCGACGAGTGGCAGATCGATGCGCGCGTCCTCAAATGGCGGCCCGCCGCGACCATCGCCGGCTTCGACACGCTCTATCGGCTGGAGCGGATCTCGGGACGCTATGGCGACATCATCCAGGAGCGAACCGCCGCGCGCACCGTGCACGCCCTCGCGAGCGATGACGCGCCGGTGGACCTTTGGGAAGTTGCGAAGCGCTATCACACCTACGTGCCGATGGTCGACGCGCTGTACGGCAGCGGCGCTTACGTGCCGATGGCCGAGGGCGCCGAATACACCGTCACGGTTTCCGCGAGCGGCCTGGTGATTCGTCCCGGCAACGACGCGGCGCGCAAGGCCGTCGGCGGCTGGAAGTGAGAGCGGTTCTTCTCCTCGTCGTTCTCGCCCTGCAAGGGTGCGCAGCGCAATATTTCCGCGACGCGGGCGCTCCGCCCGCCCCGCAGGCCGTGTCGATTGCGGAATGGCCGCACAAGGAAATCTGGACCGGCGTGGTGTTCAACGGCGACAAGATCGGCTTCACGCGGCGCACGCTGCGGCCGGCGGCCGGCGCCCCGGGCCTCTACGAGATTGAATCCGAGGCGGCGATCCGCTTGCGCTTCCTCGGCATCGACAAGCGCGTCAACCTGCGCGCGCTCGATCGCGTGCGCGGCGACCTGACGCTGGTGTCCTTCCGCTACGAGCACGAGATCGACGGCAGCCCGCTCAAGGTGAGCGGCAGCTCGGACGGCGCCAGGCTCGCCATGACGGTCGAGGCGAGCGGCAGCCGGGAGGAAACGACGCTCCCCTTGAACGGGCCGCTCTATCCCTCGAGCGCGCTGAGCTACCTGCCGGTGATCCGCGGCCTCGCCGTCGGCCGCGGCACGCGCTTCGCCGTGTTCGAGGGCGAGACGCAGAAGCTCGCCGAGGCCGAGCAGGAGGTGCTGGCCTGGGAATCGAGCAAGCTCTTCGAGGGACCGGCGTTCAAGCTCGTGACGCGGCTCCTGGGCATGGAGACCACCACCTGGATCTCCGCCGACGGCCGTCCGCTGCTGGAAGTGGCGCTGAACGGCGTGCTCATCTCCGGTCTCGAGGACGAAGCATCGGCGCGGCGCTATCTCGTCGAGGCGAGCCTGAACAAGCGCGACTCGCTGGTCGAATTCAGCCTGCTGCGCGCCGGGCCGCTGCGCGAGCCGCGCAGCGCGTCACGCATGGAAATCGTGCTCGACGGCGTGCCGGCGGGGTTCGAGCTGCCGAGCGAGGGCGGCCAGACCTGCCGCGACTCGAGGTGCGTCGTCGACCGCGCGCTGCCGCTCGCGCAGGGAAACCCGGCGAGGTACCTCAAGGCGACCCTGGCCGCGCCGAGCAATCTCGGAGAGATCCGCGACCTGGCCGCGAAAATCTCGCCCGGAGGATCCGAAGCAGAAAAGATCGACCGCATCCTTTCCTGGATGGACGACAACATCGCCAAGGAAGCGATCGATTCCTTCACCGCCGTCGACGTGCTGCGCGAGCGGCGCGCCGAGTGCCAGGGCCACGCCTACCTCTTCGCCGCGCTGGCGCGCGCCGCCGGCATTCCGACCCGCGTGGTCAACGGCCTCGTCTATTCCGCCGAGCACGGCGGCTTCCTCTATCACACCTGGAACGAGGCCTGGATCGCCGAGCGCGGCTGGCGGCCGGTCGACGCGACTTTCGGCCAGCCGCACGCCGACGCCACCCACCTCAAGCTGATCGAGGGCGAACAGGCCGGCGACCTCGTGCCGCTGGTCGGCCTCGTCGGCCGGATCAAGGTCGTTTCGCTCAGCGCTTCAAGCGGCGCGCGAGGACGCTGACCAGGAGCAGCCCGGCGCCGAGCCACGCGGCTGCCGGCAGCCAGGGCAGCAGATTCTTGAAGTCCGGCAGCGCGGCCAGGCCGGTCGCATTCATGGCGATGCGCGATAGCGTCGCCACTGCCAGCACCGCGAACAACGTGCCGAGAAACCTGCCCTCGCGCCCGGTGCGGCCGAAACGCATCGCCGCGGTGTAGGCGGCAACGCTCGCCGCGCCCCAGCAGGCGCCGGCGAGAAACTGCGCGGACAGCAGGAGAGCCTTGCTCGAGGCAAAGCCGCAGGCCAGCGACGCGAGCGCGCCGCAAGCCGCCGCGACCGCCATCAGCGGCAGCGCGCCCAGCCGTCCGACCGCGCGCGAGGCCGGGAACATGGCGAGGTTGAAGCCGATCCAGAATACCGGCAGCAGCCAGGGGAGCTCGCCCGGCGCGGCGAAGCGCAGGTACTGCGGCGCGGAGTTGAGCGCGAAGTGCACCTGGAAGCCGAGCGCCATCACGAGCAGCGCGGCGAAGAAGAGGCCCACGTGCTGCGCCGGCTCGGGCGGCAACGCTTCCTGAACCGGCTCCTTGCCTGCCGCGCGACGCTCGGCGATGACGAGGCCGCCCACCGCAGCGAGCAGCGTCAGCGTCGAGACGAGGAACGGCACGCGCGGATCGACGCCGCGCAGCGCCATGCCGAGATAGGGCGACGCCGCGGCGGCGAGCGCAGTGCCGGTCAGCGTCAGGGTCGAGACCCACGGCAGCCGCGGCGTTGCCGCGTGGCGCGAGAGCAGCGCCCAGGGCGGCGAGCGCAGCGCCGAAGAAGTCACCGCCCACAGGAAGATGGCGCCCAGGAGCAATGCGGGGCTTGCCTGCATGAACGGGAGGGCGATGAACGCCAGTCCTGACAGGACGCTGACTGCCAGAATCCATGGGCCGAGGCGGGCCATCGAGCGGCGCACGCGATCGACCCAGAAGCCCGTCGCCACGTCGACGAGGGCGAAGACGAGCTGGTCGGCGATCAGGATCCACGGCACCCAGGAGCGCGCGATGCCCGCCTGCTCGACGAGCTGCGGCAGGTAGACGACGTACACCGTCCAGGTGACGGCGAAAAAAAACTGCACGATGCCGATGTAGATCGCCAGCGTTCGATCCATGGGGCAAAGACTAGTAGAATCCGGCTCCTAGATGAAGTTCTTGTTCGACCTTCTCCCGGTCGTCCTCTTTTTCGTCGCTTTCAAGCTCGCCGACATCTACGTCGCCACCGCGGTGGCGATCGGGACGACGGTGATGCAGGTCGTCTGGCTGAAGCTGCGCGGCCGGCGCGTGCCGGGGATGCTGTGGGCGAGCTTCGCCATCATCGTCGTCTTCGGCGGCGCGACGCTGCTGCTGCAGGACGAGACCTTCATCAAGTGGAAGCCGACGGTGCTCTACTGGCTGTTCGCCGCGGTGCTCGCCGGCTCGGCGCTCCTGCGCCGCAACCTCATCCGCAGCGTGCTGTCTCAGGAGATGCAGCTGCCCGATGCCATCTGGGCGCGGCTCAACGTCGCCTGGATCGTCTTCTTCGCCCTCATGGGAGCAGCCAACCTCTATGTCGCCTTCAACTACCCCACCGACCTGTGGGTCAACTTCAAGCTGTTCGGCGGCATGGGGCTGATGCTGCTGTTCGTCGTCGGCCAGGCGCTGGTGCTCGCCCGCTACGCGGAAGAGAAACCGTGACGCTGTCGGAAACCATCCGCGGCCGCCTCGCCGCGCTCGAGCCGGTATCGCTCGAGCTCGTCGACGAGAGCTCGCAGCACGCGGGCCACTCGGGCTGGCGCGAAGGCGGCGGCACGCACTGGCGGCTCGCCATCGTTTCGCCGCGCTTCGCGGGTCAAAGCGCGGTCGCGCGCCACCGCATGGTTTATCAGGCGATCGGCGAACTGATGCACAATCCCATCCACGCGCTCGCGATCACGGCGCAAACCCCCGAGGAAAGGAAAGGAAGCAAATGAAGATTCGCATTCTCGTCGCCGCGCTGCTGGCGACCCCGATGCTCGCTTCGGCGCAGCCGCTGCCGAGCAAGGAGCCGGCGAAGAAAGAGGCGGCGCCGAAGAAGGACTCGGCCAAGGGCGCGCCGCCGATCGCCACCGTCAACGGCATCGCCGTTTCGCGTGCTCGTGCCGAAGCGCTGTTGAGCCAGCAGAAAGCGCGCGGCGCGCCGGACAATGATCAGACGCGGCAGATGGTCCGCGAGGAGCTGGTCAACCGCGAGGTGCTGATGCAGGAGGCGCAGAAGTCCAGCATCGCCCGCTCCCCCGAGGTGACCGGCCAGCTCGATCTCGCGCGCCAGGAGATCATCATCAGCGCCTACCTGCGCGAGTGGGTGCGCAAGAACCCCGTCAGCGACGCCGACGTGCAGAAGGAGTACGAGCGCGTCAAGGCCGAGCAGGGCGACAAGGAGTACCGCGCGCGCCACATCCTGGTCGAGACCGAAGACCAGGCGAAGCAGATGGTCGCGGAGCTCAAGAAGGGCGGCAAGTTCGAGGAGCTGGCAGCGAAGAACTCCAAGGATCCCGGCAGCAAGGATCGCGGCGGCGACCTCGACTGGCACGGGCCGGGCGACTTCGACCGCAGCTTCTCCGAGGCGATGATGAAGCTCGAGAAAGGCAAGTTCACCGACACGCCGGTGCGCACCCGCTTCGGCTTCCACATCATCCAGCTCGACGACGTGCGCACGGGCCGCTTCCCCTCGCTCGCCGAGGTGAAGCCGCGCATCCAGCAGCAACTGACGCAGACGCGCATCGACGAGCTGGTGAAGGGCCTGCGCGGCAAGGCGAAGGTCGAATAGTGGCAAGAAAATACGGCAGAAAGGCGCAGCGCAAGGTCGCGCGCGCGATGCACGAGCGCAAGCGCGGTACGCTGAGAAGCGGCCGCTCGGGCAAGCGGGTGACGAGCCGCAAGCAGGCGATCGCGATCGGCCTCTCCGAGGCGCGCCGCTCGGGCGCGAAAGTGCCACGCAAGCGCAAGAAAAAGTCCTCGCGGAAGAAGAAGTAGGCCGCGGCCGGCTTTTCCAGGTCGTCCGCGGCGACCTCCTTCAGGAGCCGGGGGAGGCGATCGTCAACGCCGCGAACGGGGCGCTGGCGCATGGCGGCGGCGTGGCCGGCATCATTTCCCGCGCCGCGGGTCCCGCGTTGCAGAAAGAGTCGGATGCGCTCGTTCGCACCCACGGCGTTTTCGCCGCCGGCAGCGCGGTGGCCACGACGGCCGGCAACCTGTCCTTCAAAGGCGTGATCCACGCCGTCGGCCCGCGCCTCGGCGAGGGGAACGAAGAAGCCAAGTTGGTCAGTGCATTGAATGCCGCCTTCAAGCTCGCGAAAGACCGTGGCTGGGAAACGCTTTCGTTTCCGGCGGTGTCGGCAGGGATCTTCGCCGTCCCTCTGGACGTCTGCGCCCGCGCCTACGTCAGGGCGGGAAGAGCTTCGCCGCTGCGTAAGGTACGGCTATGCCTGCGCGACCAACCGGTCATCGACGCAGTACTAAGGGAGATCTCCAAGTGAAATGGCTTCTGGCATTCCTCGTCTTCACGGCATTTCCAGCCCATGCGCAGAAAACGGAGAAAGCCACGTTCGCGGCGGGCTGCTTCTGGTGCACCGAGGAAGCGTTCGAGAAAGTGCCGGGCGTGATCTCCGCCGTCTCGGGCTACACCGGCGGCACCGTCAAGGGCCCGAGCTACGAGCAGGTCTCCTCGGGCCGCACCGGCCATACCGAAGCGGTGGAAGTGACGTTCGATCCGGCGAAGGTGAGCTACGAGCGGCTGCTCGACGTCTTCTGGCTGAACCACGATCCGACGGTGACCAACCGTCAGTTCTGCGACGCGGGCCCCCAATACCGGCCGGAGATCTTCTACCACTCCGAGGAGCAGAAGCGCCTCGCCGAGGCCTCGAAGGCCAAGTGGGACAAGCAGAAGCCGTTCAAGCAGCCCCTGCTCACGCCGATCACCAAGGCGAGCGCGTTCTATCCGGCCGAGGACTACCACCAGGATTACTACAAGAAGAACGCCTTCCAGTATTCGTTCTACGTCAGCGGCTGCGGCCGCTACGCCCGGCTCGACAGCCTGTGGGGCGAGCTGCGGAAGAAGAAGTAGGCGCTACTTCTTGGCGCGCTGCTTGCCGATGCGCTCGGCCTTCTGCATCGCCTGCGCTTCTTCCCGGGATTTCGGCGCCGCCTTGCGCGCGGCTTCGCCGACGCGCCCGGACTTGATGAACTTGCGCGTGCGCTCGTTGTAATCCTTGGTGCCCGAGTAGCTGCCTTCGCCCTCGACGCGGTTCTTGCCGGCCATGGCTTTCTCCTGAAAAAGACTCAGGAAGCCGGAGCAAGTCACATGCCTGGGTCTCCCGCCAGGGATAGACTCGGGCAAAAGGGAGGGAAGATGATCAGGGTTCTCGTCGCAATGCTCGCGTTTCTCACGGCGCTGCCGGCTCTGGCGCAGAGCGGAGCGTATGCCGGCGTTTCCGTCGGGCGCTTCCAGGCCAAGTCGACCTGGACGACGACGCAGCTCGGCGATCCCGCCATCTGCCCGCCTACGTGCCTGTCCAGCCAGGACGCCGATCTCGGGACCAGCGCCTGGCAGTGGGCGGGGCATGTCGGCTACGACCTGGCGCTGGGGCGCGCCGCGTTCGTGGGCGTAGAAGGCTCAGTCGGCAACAACTCCAATGCCCGCACTACGCTCGACCACGTGCCCGGGTGGACCGACGACGGCATGCAGGCCGATCGCATCACCGCGACCTACGAATGGAACATGAGCGTCGTCGCCCGCGCCGGCCTGGTCGCCGGCCCGGTGGTCCTGTACGGTCTGGCCGGCCCTTCCTGGCAGAAGACGTCGGTTCGCTTCGAATGCCCGGGCGGCACCTCGTGGTGCAACACGCCGCAAAACGAGAACCGCGCCGACGTGCGCTTCGGCTGGACGGGCGGCGGCGGCGCCGAAGTCCGCCTGCCGCACCGCTGGGCGGCGAGGCTCGAATACCGCTACGCGAAGTATGAGGACAAGGAGTACAGCTTCTTCGGCAATTCCGGCACCGACCAGGTGTTCGCCAAGGTCACGCTGAAGACCAGCGTCGTCAGCCTCGGCCTTTCCTACCGGTTCTAGTCAGCTTCGTCGATCCAGGCGGCCTGGATCGCTTCGAGGATCTTCTCGCCGCTGCGGTTCGCGTCGTCGCTGAAGCCCGGCAGGGCCATGACCCATTTATGCAGATCCGTGAAGCGGACGGTCTTCGGGTCTACCTCGGGCAATGTTTCATACAGAGCGATCGCGATTTCCTGCGTATCGGTCCACTTCATTTCTTTCCTCCGCCCTCGCGCTCGTAGTTGATCGTGTATCTCGGGATCTCGATGGTGAGATCCGCGTCCGCCAGCTTCGCCTGGCACGAGAGGCGCGACACCGCCTCGAGCCCCCAGGCCTTGTCGAGCATGTCCTCTTCCTTTTCCTCGGCCGGTTCGAGCGAGTCGATCCCCTGGCGCACCAGGACGTGGCAGGTGGTGCAGGCGGCCTGCTTCTCGCACGCGTGCTCGATGTCGATGTGGTGCTCGAGCAGCGCGTCGCAGATGGACTTGCCGGCCGGCGCCTCGATCTGCGCGCCCTGCGGGCAGATCGCGTGTCCCGGCAGCACCCTGATCTTGGGCATTACAGACTGCCGATCTTGCGGCCGGCCAGGGCGCGCTTGATGCCCGCATCCATGCGCCGGGCGGCGAAGTCGTCGGTGGCGCGGTTGAGCGCGTCGGCGGCGTGCTTGATGGCGCGATGATCGGTGCCGGCGAGGCGCTGCTCGAGCGCCTGCATCGCCCGCTCGATCGCCTGGCGCTCCTCGGCGCTCAGCAGCTTCTCGTCCTGCGAAAGCGCCGATCTCGTCGCCTCGAGCAGCCGCTGACCCTCCACCTGCTGCTCGGTGAGCGCGCGCGCATGCACGTCGCCCTTCGCGTGCTCGAATGAATCGCGCAGCATGCGCTCGATGTCGGCGTCGGCCAGGCCGTAGGAAGGCTTGACGGTGACGGACGCCTCGGCGCCGCTGGTATTTTCCCGCGCGGATACGGACAGGAGACCATCCGCGTCGACCTGGAACGAGACGCGCACGCGCCCAGCGCCGGCCACCATCGGCGGGATGCCCTTCAGCTCGAAGCGCGCCAGCGAGCGGCAGTCGGAGACGAGCTCGCGCTCGCCCTGCACGACGTGGATGCTCATGCCGGTCTGGCCGTCCTTGAAGGTGGTGAACTCCTGCGCCTTCGCCGCCGGAATGGTGGTGTTGCGCGGGATGATCTTCTCCGCCAGGCCGCCCATCGTCTCGATGCCGAGCGAGAGCGGAATGACGTCGAGCAGCAGCCAGTCCTCGCCCTGCGGCTTGTTGCCGGCGAGCACGTTGGCCTGCATCGCCGCGCCGAGCGCGACGACCTTGTCCGGGTCGAGGTTGTTGAGCGGGTCGCGGCGGAAGAACTCGCCCACCGCGCGTTGCACCTGCGGCATGCGCGTCGCGCCGCCGACCATCACCACGCCTTTCACGTCCTGGGCCGTCAGGCCGGCGTCGCGCAGCGCCTTGCGCATCGGGCCGAGCGTCTTGTTCACCAGCGTCTGCGTGATGCTGCAGAACGTTTCGGTGTCGATCGTGAGATCGACCAGATCGCCGGTCGACAGCTTGGCGAGAATTTTCGATTCCGAATGGAAAGTCAGAGCTTCCTTCGCCTCGCGCGCCCTCATCTGGAGCAGGCGCATGTCCTTCGCCCCGAGCGGCGCCAGCTTCGCCTTCTCCACCGCCCAGCAGAACAGGCGCTGGTCGAAATCGTCGCCGCCCAGCATCGAATCGCCGCTGGTGGCGACGACCTCGAAGACGCCTTTCGACAGCTTCAGGATCGAGATGTCGAAGGTGCCGCCGCCCAGGTCGTAGACCGCGTACAGGCCCTCGCTCGCATTCTCCAGGCCGTAGGCGATCGCCGCCGCGGTCGGCTCATTCAGCAGGCGCAGGACATTGAGGCCGGCGATGCGGCCGGCGTCCTTGGTGGCCTGCCGTTGCGCATCGTCGAAGTACGCGGGAACGGTAATGACGGCGCCGCTCAAGGTGCCTTGCAGGGATAGCTCCGCACGCTCGCGCAATACCTTCAGGATGTCGGACGAAACCTCGACCGGGCTCTTGACGCCCGCGGCCGTGCGAATCTGCACCATGCCGGGCGCGTCGACGAAGTCGTAGGGCGTCGACTCGACGTGGGCGACGTCCTTCAGGCCGCGGCCCATGAAGCGCTTCACCGAGAGGATGGTGTTCTTGGGATCCTCGGCCTGACGTGCCTGCGCGGCGTAGCCCACTTCGGCCTTGCCACCCTTGAGATAGCGCACGATCGACGGCAGAAGCGGCCGGCCGTTCGCGTCGGGCAGCACGGTGGCTACGCCGCTGCGCACCGTTGCGACCAGCGAGTTCGTCGTGCCGAGGTCGATACCGACCGCCAGCCGATGCTCGTGCGGCGCCGCTGACTGGCCGGGCTCGGAGATCTGCAGGAGGGCCATGGTTTAGCGGGGCTTCTCCCGCTCCTCTTGGTCGAGTTCCTCGTAGGCAGCGTCGATTTCTTCGTCGAGGCGGTGCAGGAACTGCAGCTTTCTCACCTCGTCGGCCGCGCCCTTGTAGTCCTTCTCCGCATCGATGGTTTGCGCGATTTCTTTCTCGAGATTTCCCCTGTCACCGGAGAGTTCCTTGCGCAATGCATCCAACGAGGCCGAATCCTTCGCCTCCTCCAGCCGCTCCCGCAGCTCCATCTGCTGCATCAGGAACTCGGGGGGCATGGCGGTATTGGTCTCGAAGGCGACGTCGACACCCTGAAGCTCGAGCAAGTGGCGTGCACGGCTCACGGGATTTTTTAATGTTTGAAAAGCTTCATTGACCCGGGTCGTCCACTGCAGGGAGGCGCGCCGCTCGGCATCGCCGGCGTGGGCGAAGCGGTCCGGATGCACGCGCGACTGGATGTCGCGGTACGCTTTTTCCAGCGCTTCCAGATCAAGGGAAAAAACCGGCGGCAGGCCGAACAGCTCGAAGTGACTGCTAGGCGACGTTAAAGCTTTCGCCGCAGCCGCACTCGTCCTTGACTCTGGGGTTGCGGAACTTGAAGCCTTCGTTGAGTCCTTCACGCGTGTAGTCGAGCTCCGTGCCGTCGATGAATTGCAGGCTCTTCGGGTCGACGAGCACCTTCACGCCGTGGCTCTCGAACTGGTGGTCCTCGGCGTTGACGCTGTCGGCGAACTCGAGCTTGTAGGCAAGCCCGGAGCAGCCCGAGGTCCGCACGCCGAGGCGCAAGCCGACGCCCTTGCCGCGCTTGGCGATGTAGTTCTGGACGTGCTGCGCCGCCTTTTCAGTCAGGGTAATCAAGCGACCTTCTTCTCCTCGGCCTTCTCGAGGCCGTGCTTCTTCCTGTAGTCGGCGACCGCCGCCTTGATCGCGTCCTCGGCGAGGATCGAGCAGTGGATCTTCACCGGCGGCAGCGACAGCTCCTGCGCGATCTGCGTGTTCTTGATCGTCGCCGCCTCGTCGATCGTCTTGCCCTTCACCCACTCGGTGACGAGCGAGCTCGAGGCGATCGCCGAGCCGCAGCCATAGGTCTTGAAGCGCGCGTCCTCGATGACGCCGCCGGGGCCGACCTTGATCTGCAGCTTCATCACATCGCCGCAGGCGGGCGCGCCGACCATGCCGGTGCCGACCGCGTCGTCCGCCTTGTCGAACGAGCCGACGTTGCGCGGGTTCTCGTAATGATCGATGACTTTATCGCTGTATGCCATATCGGGCTCCTAGTGCGCCGCCCATTGGACGGAGTTTAAATCAACGCCTTCCTTGTACATTTCCCACAGCGGCGAGAGCTCGCGCAGCTTTTCCACCTTGCGCTTGAGCAGGTCGCCCGCGTAGTCCACTTCTTCCTGGGTGGTGAAGCGCCCCAGCGTGATGCGCACCGAGCTGTGCGCCAGCTCGTCGTTGCGCCCCAGCGCCCGCAGCACGTACGAGGGCTCGAGCGAGGCCGAAGTGCAGGCCGAGCCCGACGACACGGCGATGTCCTTCACCGCCATGATCAGCGACTCGCCCTCGACGAAATTGAAGCTGACGTTGAGGTTGTGCGGGATGCGCCGCTCGAGGTCGCCGTTCAGGTACACCTCTTCCATGCCCTGGACGTTCTTCCAGAGCCGGTCGCGCATCGCGCGGATGCGCTCGTTGTCGCTCGCCATTTCCGCCTTCGCCAGGCGCGCCGCCTCGCCGAAGCCGACGATCTGGTGCGTGGCCAGCGTGCCGGAGCGAAAGCCGCGCTCGTGGCCGCCGCCGTGGATCTGCGCCTCGATGCGCACCCGGGGCTTGCGCCGCACGTAGAGCGCGCCGATGCCCTTCGGGCCGTACATCTTGTGCGCCGTGATGGTGAGCAGGTCGGCGCGCAGCTTGTTGATGTCGATCTCGACTCTGCCGGCGCCCTGCACGGCGTCGCAGTGGAAGATGATGCCCTTCGCCTTGCAGATGTCGGCGATCTCCCACACCGGCTGGATCACGCCGATCTCGTTGTTCACCATCATGATCGACGCGAGGATGGTGTCGGGCCGGATGGCGGCCTTGAATTTGTCGATGCTCACCAGCCCGTTCGGCTCGACTTCGAGATAAGTCGCCTCGAAGCCCTGGCGCTCGAGCTCGCGGAAGGTGTCGAGCACGGCCTTGTGCTCGGTCTTCTGCGTGATGAGATGCTTGCCTTTCGTCTTGTAGAAGTTCGCCGCGCCCTTGATGGCGAGGTTGTTGCCTTCGGTGGCGCCCGAAGTCCAGACGATCTCCTTCGGGTCGGCGTTGAGCAGCGCCGCGACGTGCGCGCGCGCCTCCTCGACGCCCTCCTCCGCCGCCCAGCCGAACGCGTGCGAGCGGCTCGCCGGGTTGCCGAAGATCTCCGTCAGGTACGGGATCATCTTCTGCGCCACGCGCGGGTCGACCGGCGTGGTCGCCGAGTAGTCGAGATAGATGGGCAGCTTCAAGCCGCGACTTTCTCTCTGAAATCCTTGATCACCGAGACCTGCTTGCCGGTCTGGTGCGCGACCAGGTCCGCGAGCGTCACCGACGAGAGGTAGTCGTACATCTTCTCGTTCAGCGTCGCCCACAGGTCGTGCGTCATGCAGCGCTTGTCGTCGTGGCAATTCTCCTTGCCGCCGCACTGCGTCGCATCCATCGGCTCGTCGACCGCGGTGACGATGCTCGCCACCGTGATCCCCTGTGCCGGGCTGGCAAGGTTGTAGCCGCCGCCGGGGCCGCGCACGCTCGAGACCAGCTTGGCGCGCCGAAGCTTGCCGAACAGCTGCTCGAGGTACGAGAGCGAGATGTGCTGGCGCTCGCTGATGGCGGAGAGCGTCACGGGGCCGCGATTCTGGCGCAGGGCCAGATCGACCATCGCGGTGACGGCGAATCTTCCTTTAGTCGTTAGGCGCATTGGCAATACCTGATCATAATGATCAAGTATACCAAAAACCGACTGATTTGGTCAAGAACTAACTACTTGACCGCGCGGATGTTTTTATCGCCCTCGGTAGCTTCGATGCGCTCCAGGCGCACCAGCCGGTCCTTCATGTTGGCAAGGCTCTTTTCCAGCTCGCGCGAGTGCTCGACGAGCGTCTGGATCGCCTTCGCATACGGATCATCCTGGTCGGCCACCACCGCGTAGGCAGCGAAGCGCGCCGCCTCCTCCGCGCTGCACTCCTCCACCACGCGCCCGGGGATGCCGACGACCGTCGCGCCGGCCGGCACGTTCTTCACCACCACCGCGTTCGAGCCGACCTTGGCGCCGTTGCCGATGGCGATCGGCCCGAGGATCTTCGCGCCGGCGCCGACCACCACGCCGTCGCCGAGCGTCGGATGGCGCTTGCCCTTGTTCCAGGAAGTGCCGCCGAGCGTGACGCCGTGGTACAGCGTGACGTCGTCGCCGATCTCGGCCGTTTCACCGATCACGACGCCCATGCCGTGGTCGATGAAGAAGCGCCGTCCGATCGTCGCGCCGGGATGGATCTCGATGCCGGTGAACATTCGGCCGAAGTGCGAAGTCAGCCGGCCGAACCAGCGCAGGCCGTGCGTCCAGTACCAATGCGCGAGCTTGTGGATGTAGATCGCGTGCAGGCCGGGATAGCAGGTGAGGACTTCCCAAGTCGTGCGCGCCGCCGGGTCGCGGGCGAATACGCTGGCGATGTCTTCACGCAGGCCTTTGAACATGAACAGCATTCTAGAGTATCCCGACTGATTTGATCAACTATTGCTCTTCTTCATGTTCATCAAGGCTTTGAGCAATCCGCGGAGGATGTTCACTTCCTCCCGCTCGAGCCCCGGGACGCGCGAGAAAAGCCTGCGCCAGCGCTCCCACAGCCGCGACTGCGGCGTCGTGAAGCCGCTTGCATTCGCCGCATCCCCCAAGTGTGCATAAAGACCTTCGAGATCTTCCACCGTCGCGAGGCGCTCGGTACGTGCCGGAGGGATGGCGGTGTCGGTCGCCACGTGCAGCTCGTAGGCCACGACCTGCACCGCCTGGGCGAGGTTGAGCGAGCTGAACCCCCGGCTGGTCGGGATGTGCACCAGGTGCTGGCACGCGAACATCTCCTCGTTTGTCAGTCCGGCGTCCTCCGAACCGAAGACGAAGGCGACCGGCCCGGCAAGGGCGACTGCGCGTGCCGCGGCCGAGCGGGCGTCGACGACCTGCGGCGAGCGCTCGCGGCCGCGGGCCGAAAGCGCGAAGGTCGCGACGCAATCCTGGATCGCTTCGCTGAGGCTGCCGTGGATCCGGCAGTTCTGCAGCACGTCCACGGCGTGCGTCGCCATCCATTGCGCCTCCGGCGCGGGGTAGCGCTCCGGCGCGACCAGGCGCAGATCGCCGAAGCCCATCGTCTTGATCGCGCGCGCGGCGGCGCCGATGTTGCCGGGATGGCTCGGCCGGCAGAGAACGAAGCGGATCACGGGCACTAGAATACGCGGCCGATGCACCCCATGCTCAACATCGCCATTCGCGCCGCGCGCCGCGCCGGCTCGATCATCAACCGCGCCTCGCTCGGCAGCGAGGCGCTCAAGGTGCGCTCGAAGCGCGCCAACGACTTCGTCACGCAAGTGGACGGCGCCGCCGAGGAGGCGGTGATCAACATCGTGCGCGCGGCCTACCCCGACCACGGCTTCATCGCCGAGGAGTCGGGAGAAAGCTCGCCCGACGCCGAGTATCTCTGGATCATCGACCCGCTCGACGGCACCACCAACTTCATCCACGGCTTTCCGCAGTACGCGGTCTCGGTCGCCGTGCAGCACCGCGGCTCGCTTGCCCATGCGGTGATCTACGACCCGACCAAGAACGAGCTGTTCACTGCCAGCAAGGGCGGCGGCGCCTTCCTCAACGACCGCCGCATCCGAGTCTCCAAATGCCAGAAGCTCGACGATGCCCTGGTCGGCACCGGCTTCCCCTTCAAGGAGCTTTCCCGCCTCGACCTGTACATGAAGCAGTTGCGCTTCTTCATGTCGAAGTCTTCGGGCGTGCGCCGCGCCGGCGCAGCCGCGCTGGACCTGGCCTATGTCGCCTGCGGAAGGCTGGATGCGTTCTGGGAGCTCGGCCTCGCACCCTGGGACATGGCGGCGGGCGCGTTGCTCATCGCCGAGGCGGGCGGCCTGGTCGCGGATATGTCCGGCGAGCAGGACTTCATGAGCACAGGCGACGTTGTCGCCGCGACGCCGAAGATCTTCCCGGCGGTGCTGGAAGCAATGCGTTAGTCGGCCTTCGCCCCGGAAGCCTTCACTACCCTCCCCCACTTCTCCATCTCGGCGCGGATCAGCGCGTCAAACTCCGCCGGCGTCGAGCCGACCGGCTCCATGCCGAGCTGCTTCATCCGCTGCGTGAGGTCCGAGGACCTGATTGCGCTGGAAATGTCGCTGCTGATTTTTTTTATGAATTCATCTTTTAAACCTGAAGGCGCGACGATTCCCACCATGCTGAGCGCGCTCACGCCGGGCACGGTGTCCGCGACGACCGGATATTTCGACACGCGCTCGGGACCGAGCAGCGCGATCACCTTGATCTTGCCCGCGTCGATGAGCGGCGTGACCGCGTAGAGCACGTCGAGGAGGATCGGCACGCGGCCGCCGATCACGTCCTGCTGCGCCGGCGCGCCGCCCTTGTAGGGAACGTGCACCAGGTCGATGCCGGTCGAGGTCTTCAGCAGCTCGATCGCGAGATGCATGGCGGTGCCGCTGCCCGGCGTCGCGTAGCTGAGCTCTCCCGGACGCCGGCGCGCGAGCTCGATCAGCTCGGCGATGTTGTTCGCCCGCACGGACGGATGCGCGGCGATCACGAGCTGCTGCACCGACACCTGCGTCACCGCCGCCAGGTCCTTGAGCGTGTCGTAAGGCATGTTCGCGCGCAGGCTCGGATTGATGACGTGCGCCGTGACGACTACGCCCAGCGTGTAGCCGTCGGGCGCTGCCTTCGCCACCGCGTCGGTGCCGACCACCGTGCCGGCGCCGGGCTTGTTCTCGACGATCACCGTCTGGCGCCACACCTCCTGCATCTTTGCCGCCACCAGCCGGCCGACGATGTCGGTCGCGCCGCCGGGCGGAAAAGGAACGATCAGCTTTACGGGTCTTGCGGGGTACTGCTGTGAGAACGCGGGAAGCGATACTGCAAGAAGAAGGAGCAGCAGCTTCTTCATCTACAGCTTCGGCATTCCTCCGGTCGCCACCGGATCCTCGGCGTAGAGCTTCTTGAAGTCGAAGCTGGCGCGGCGGCCGTCCTGCTTCGGCACGCCGTTGCCGCGGAAATGGTTGAACTCCTGCGGCACGTCGCGGAAGCCAGGGCGGTCGAGCCAGAGACGGATCAGGCGTCGCTGGCGCTCGGGCTCGGGATAGTTCCTGAACTGGGTGCGCGCGTGCAGCAGGGCGTAGTTGTTCAGGACCAGCATCTCGCCGCGCTCGAGGAAGAACGAAAGCCGGTTCCCGGGCGCCTTGGCGACCTCGTCGAACAGGTTGAAGGCGGCGATGTCCTCATCGGTCAGCGGCACGCCAAGCGTCTTGTGCCCGGCGGCGATTCCGCTTCGCTGATAGCGGCAACTGAGTTGATTCTGTTTTATTGAAAAAACAGGAACTCTGTAGGGCGTTACCGGCTCTTCGCCGTCGCCCTCCTCGCCCAGGCGGTGATAGTGATAGCCGCGATAGAGCGGCGCGAGCAGCCGCGGCGCGCGCTTGCGGATCTCGTCGTGGACCGTAACGCCGCTGACGACCACCGACTCGCCGCCACTCTCCGCTTTTTGCCAGCAGGCGAGCGAGATCATCGCCGTGATGTCGCTGTGCGGGCGCAGCTCGAGGTTGCTGCGGTACATGCGCGGCGTCGGGTCCTCGCCGGAAGCGTCGATCACATGGCCGACCACCTCGCCCTGCGCGTTCTGCGACAGGGTGTGGCCGAAATGCCGGCCGACTTCGCACACCGCGGCGATGAAGCCCTCCAGCGACTCGAGCGGCAGGCCGCCGACAACGACGAAGCCGCGGCCGGCACGCACTTCTTCGTACGCCTGCTTCAGCTCCGCGGGCGAGGTGCCGACGCAGTAAGCCGAGCGATCCGGGAAGGAGGCGGCGTTCCAGGCGAAGCTTGCCGAGGCATGCTCCATGGCCGCCATCCTAGCGGAAGAGATAGATCGCCGATACGAAGGCGAGGTACTGCGCGCGCGTCTCGACGATCGGGCTCGCGCCGGCGTCGCCGGACAGGCGCGTCGCCGCGACGCTGCCGATCAATCGCCAGTTGGGCGTGAAGCGGTAGCTCGTGCCCGCGGTCAGCCGCAGGCTGTTGATTCCCGACCCGGCGTGGAATTCCGGCAAACCCGAGCGCGCGCTCTGCTCCTCGGTGATGCCGAAGAAGGTCTGCGTGTACTGTCGGCTGCCCCAGGTGAGGCCCGGCCCGGCGAAGAAGTTGACGCGCCCGGGGCCCGGGATGCGCGCCAGGACATCGAGGCGCGCGAGCGTTCCATGGCCCTCGCCGCCGACGTCGGTGTAGACCACGGCACGGGTGAGAAATCCGCGGCTGAAATTCACCGCGTACAGCCCGGCGTTCACGGTGCGGTCCACGTCGCCCAGGCCAGCCAGGCGCGCGTCGACGTTTTCCTTTCTGCCGCCTCCTGGCGAGACGAGGGCGCCCAGCCGCCAGCCGGAATCCCGGTACAGGTTGACCCCGAGCCCGCCGAAGCCGATGAAGAACCGCCCGTAGCTCGCGGCGGCGAATGGCGCCAGTCGCAGCCGGTACTTGTCGCTCCCTTGGAAATTCGGCGCCGCGGCGAGGCCGCCGCCGACGGCGAATCGCCAGCGCGGCTCGGCGTCGGTCGAGCCGACATCGCCGGCGCTGGCGCCGTAGTCGTCGGAAAAGCCGAACACGCCGCCCTGCGCCGATGCCTGCACGCTGGCAAGAGCGAGAAGAACCAAAGCCGCGATACGCCTCCCGGTCATCGCCGGAAGCTTACTTCAGACGGATGGCTGATCGGTTCCGCTGTTCGGAAGCGGCGGTCGGGAAGCGAAGAGGAGCCGTTCGAGCGTCGCGAACTCGATGGGCTTTACCAGGTGGTCGCTGAAGCCCGCCTGCGCAGAGCGCTCGCGATCGCGCTCCAGCCCGTAGCCCGTGACGGCGATCAGGCGCAGCTCCGGGTGCTGCTCGCGCAGCCGTCCGGCGAGCTCGAAGCCGTCCATCACCGGCAGGCCGATGTCGATCAGCGCGACCTCCGGAAGGAACCGGCGCGCGGTGGCGAGCGCGCGCAGGCCGTCGTGCGCCACTTCGACCTGCTGGCCAAGCAGCCGCAGCAGCTCGGCGAGCGCGGTAGCGGCGTCGATGTTGTCGTCGACGACCAGGATGCGCTGCGTCGGGCCGGCAACCGGCCTCGCCAGGGGTCGCTCGCCGCCGCGCGCCAGGGGCAGCACCACCGGCGCTGCCGGAAGGTCGATCGTGAACTCGCTGCCCTGGCCGAGCCCGGCGCTGCGCGCCGAGACCCTGCCGTCGTGCGCCTCGACCAGGCTGCGCACGATCGTCAGGCCCAGGCCGAGGCCGCCCTGCGAGCGCTCGAGGGTCTGGCCCTGCTGCACGAACATTTCGAACACGCGCTCGATCATCTCCGGTGCGATGCCGACGCCCTCGTCCTTGACGCTCAGGCGCACGCGATCGCTCTCGCACCAGGCGCGCACGACGATCGAGGAGCGCATCTCGCTGTACTTGGCGGCGTTGGAAAGCAGATTGAACACCGCCTGGGCAAGGCGCTCGGGATCGGCATGCACCGCGAGCCCGCGACGCGGCACCCTCTCGATGCTGACCCGATGCGCGCGCGGCTCCAGCAGCGGACTCGCCATCTCCATGGCGCGCAGCACCGCGTCGCCGATCTCGACGGTGCGCTTGCGCAGCTCGATCTTGCCCCGCGTGATGCGCGAGACGTCGAGCAGGTCGTCGACCAGCCGCCGCAGGTGCGCGGTCTGGCGCTCCAGCGTGGCGAGCTCAGGCACGTCGGCGCCGCGCAGGCGCATCAGCTGGATGGCGGTGGCGATCGGCGCCAGGGGATTGCGCAGCTCGTGACTGAGCATCGCCAGGAACTCGTCCTTGACGCGGTTGGCCGATTCGAGCTCGCGGCGCAGCCGCAGCTCTTCCGCGGTCGGGGCCGCAGGGGCCGGTCTCGTGGGCAAGGCGTCGTCCATGTTCTTGGGCTGCAGTTTGCTACGATGCGTGCCGCCGGTCTGTCGCGGTTTTAGCTACTCCGGCGTCGCGGATTGTCGACGCAACTCGCGCTTCAGCACCTTGCCGTTCGCGTTACGCGGCAGCGGGTCGCGGCGCAAGGTGATGGCCTCGGGCACCTTGTAGTCGGCGAGCCGCTCGGCGCAAAAAGCCCGCAGCACCTCCACCGCCACGACCTCGCGGACGCTGACGACGGCCTGCACCCGCTCGCCAAGCACCGGGCATGGAGTGCCGACGACCGCCGCCTCCAGCACGGCAGGATGCTCGGCCAGCACCGCCTCGACCTCGGCCGAATACACCTTGTAGCCGCCGCGGTTGATCATGTCTTTTTTCCGGTCGAGCACCCGCACGTAGCCTTGCGCATCGATGGCGCCGACATCGCCCGAATGCCAGTAGCCGTCGGTGAATTCCTTTTCCGTCGCCGCGGGGTCCTGCCAGTAGCCCTGCACCACCATCGGCCCGCGGATCCACAGCTCCTCGTCCACCACCTTGATCTCCGCGCCCGGCACCGGCAGGCCGACGCTGTCGCGCTTCGCGGCCGTGTCCTCGACCGGCATGAAGGTCGCCGGAGAGGTCGTCTCGGTCGCGCCGTACGCGTTCATCAGGCCCAGGCCCGGCAGCTTCTCGGCGAGCGCGGCGATGGTCGCGGCGGGCATCGGCGCCCCGCCGTACGCGCCGGTGCGCCAGGCGGAAAGATCGAAGCTGGCGAAATCCTTTTCCAGCAGGCAGAGGTTGTACATGGCCGGAACGATGAGGGTGTAGGTCATTGCCTCGCGCGACGCGAGGGCGAGGAAATCCCGCGCCTTGAAGGCGGGCAGGATGATCAGCGTGCCCGCGCAGCGCACCGCGGCAGCGAGCAGCGCGATCACTCCCGTCACGTGGCTGAGCGGCACGGCGGCGAGAAGGCGCGACGACTCGCCGAGGCGCACGCAGTGCTGGTAGTTCATCGCCGAATGCACGATACCGAGATTGCTCAGCATCGCCCCCTTCGGGCGGCCGGTCGTGCCCGAGGTGTAGAGGATGGCGGTGGTGTCGTCTTCCCCGGCCGGGTTGGGTTTTTCCTCGGCGGAGCCCTGCCACAGTTCGGCAGGCGTGAGCCGCGCCGGAACGAACTGCGGCAAGCGCTCCTCGAGCCCGGGCTCGTAGACCAGCGCCTTCGCCGCGCAATGGCCGAGGATGTACTCGAGCCCCGGCTTCTGTTCCCGGATGCTGATCGGTACCGGAATCGCGCCGACCCACGCGGCGGCGAGAAAGGCGAGCGGAAATTCGGCGCGGTTGCCGAGCAGGATGCCGACCCGATCGCCGGGCGCGACGCCGTGCTGCGCGAAGATTCTGGCCGCGGCGGCGACGCGCCGCCGCAAGCCGCGCCAGTCGAGGCGCCGCTCGCCCTCGATCAGGGCTTCGCCGAGCGGATTGCGGATCGCGGCGTCTTCCAGCATCTGCACCAGGCTGGATGGCCGCTCGGCATAGCAGTCGACGACGCGGCCGAAGTGGCGCTCGGCGCGCAGGGCGGGGACGCGGGGCAGCCACCCTTTCATGGCCGAGACGTTACACTACGGATTCCTGAGGAGGAGATTCCATGAGCATGCAGAGACACGCCCTCGCGGCGCTGGTGGTTGGTGCGTTCGCCGCCGCAAATGCCTCGGCGCAGGAGACCTTCAAGGTCGGCATCGTCAGCTTCCTGTCCGGCCCGGCCGCGGAAAGCTTCGGCGTTCCGGCGGTGAACGGCGCCAAGGTGGTGATCGATGCGTTCAACAAGGGCAACGCGCCGGCGCCCTACAACAAGCGCGGCTTCGGCGGCATGACGATCGAGCCCGTGTACGTCGACGAGAACGGCGGCGCGACCAAGCAGGTGCAGGAGCTGCGCAACCTCTACGACCGCGAGAAAGTCGACGCGGTCATCGGCTACGTCGGCTCGGGCGACTGCCTGGCGGTCGCACCCGCCGCGGAGGAGATGAAGAAATTCCTCATCCTCTACGACTGCGGCACGCCGCGCATCTTCGAGGACGGCAAGTATGCCTACGTGTTCCGCACCGCGTCGCACGCCGTGATGGACAACGTCGCCCTCGCCCGCTACCTCAAGGCCCGCAACATCAAGGCCGGCACGATCAATTACATCAACCAGGACTACGCCTGGGGCCACGACTCGCGCTCCGACTTCAAGGCGGCCGCGGCGCAGCTCTTCCCCGGCTCGAAGGCGGGCACCGACCTGCTGCCGAAGTTCGGCGCCGGCCAGTACGGCACCGAGATCTCGGCGCTGCTCGCGCAGCCCGCGGACCTCACGCACTCGAGCCTGTGGGGCGGCGACCTGCAGGCGTTCGTCCTGCAGGCGGCGCCGCGCGATCTGTTCAAGCGCACGCAGGTGGTGTTCTCCGCCGCCGACCACGTGCTTCCGGGCCTGGGCGACAAGATGCCCGACGGCGTGATCCTCGGCGCGCGCGGCGCCTACGGCCTCATGTCGCCCAAGAGCGCGCTCAACGACTGGTGGTGGAAGCTCTACTCCGACGCGTACAAGGTCTATCCCGTGCAGGCGCCCTACCGGATGGTGCAGTCGCTGCTCGGCTTCAAGCTCGCCGTGGAGAAGGCCATGGCCGCGAACGGCGGCAAGAAGCCGACGCCGGAGCAGCTCGCCGCCGCGCTGAAGGGCTCGGAATGGGAGTCGCCGGCGGGCCGCATCCGCATGGCGCTCAGCGACGGCCACCAGGCGATCCAGGACACCGCGATCGGCCGCACCAAGTACGACGCGGCGAAGAAGATGGTGACCCTCGTCGACATCCAGCGCTTCAACGCCGAGTGCGTGAATCCGCCGGCGGGCGTCAAGGGCGAGGAGTGGATCAAGGGCGGCTTCCAGGGCGCGAAGTGCAACTGAACTAGGCACATCAACACCCTAGTCACGATCCTCGTCGACGGGGTCACCTACGCGTCGTGGCTGTTCATCGTCGCGCTGGGCCTGACCCTCGTCTTCGGGGTTCTCAAGATCCTCAACGTCGCCCACGGCAGCTTCTACGCCGTGGGCGCGTATGCCGCCGCAACCTGCGTCGCCTGGTTCGCGGCAATGCAGTTCTCGCCGTGGCTCTCGCTCTTCGCCCTGCTCCTGGGCTCGGTCGTCGTCGCGGCGGTGCTCGCGCCGCTCACCGAGCGGGGGCTGCTGCGCTTCTTCTACGGCCGGGACGAGGTGCTGCTCGTGCTCGTCACCTACGCGCTCTTCCTGGTGCTCGAGGACGCCACCAAGCTGATCTGGGGCGTCAACCCGTATTTCGTCAGCGCGCCCTACAGCCTCTTCGGCAGCGTGCCGGTCGGCTCGCAGTCCTACGTCGGCTATGACTTCGCGCTCATCGCCGTCGCGGTCGCCTGCGGGCTGGGCGTCTGGTGGGGACTGTACCGCACGCGGATCGGCAAGGTGGTCCTCGCCGTCATCCACAGCGCCGAGATCGCCAACTCGATGGGCGTCAACGTCGGCCGCGTCTACACGTTCGCCTTCATGTTCGGCATCTTCCTCGCCGCGCTGGGCGGCGCGCTGACCGCGCCGATGATCTCGGTGCAGCCCGGCGTCAGCGTCGCGGTGGTGATCGTTTCCTTCGCGGTGGTGATCATCGGCGGCCTCGGCTCGATCGGCGGTGCGGCGATCGGCGCGCTGATCGTCGGCCTGGCGCGCGCGCTCGCCGTGCACACCTGGCCCGCCGCGGAGCTCTTCAGCATCTATGCCGCGATGGCGATCGTGCTCATCTTCCGGCCGGAAGGCCTGTTCCAGCGCGTCAAGGCGCGGCGGATATGAGCCGCCTCGCCTCGCCGGTCGTGGCGGGCCTGATCGGCATCGCGCTGCTGCTCCTCGCGGGGTTGGCGGCGCCGAAGTGGCTCCTCTCCCTCGGCACCATGTCCGCCGCCAACGGCCTCGTCGCTCTCGGCGTGGTCCTCATGATGCGGGGCGGCGTGGTCTCGTTCGGGCAGGGCCTGGTGTTCGCCGGCGGCGGCTATGCGGTGGTGCTGCTCGCCAACAAGCTCGGCGTCTCGGATGCGCTGCTGCTCTCCCTCGCGGGCGGCGTCGCCGCCGTTCTGCTCGCCGCGCCGTTCGCGCCGCTGCTGGGACGCTATCGGGGCATCTTCTTCGCGATGCTGACGCTGGCGCTCTCCATGGTGCTCTATGGCGTGCTGGTGAAATGGGACGCGCTCGGCGGCTCGGACGGCTTCAACATGCGCCGGCCGACGCTCCTGGGCATGCGGCTGGCCGATGCCTGGTCGGGCTACATCCTGTTCGCCGTTGCCGTCGTCATCAGCGGCGGCCTCGCCATCGCCACGCGCATCTATTTCGATTCGGCACGAGGCCTGGTGTCGCTCGCGATCAAGGAAAACGAGCTGCGGGTGGAATACCTCGGCGCCTCGGTGCAGCGCATGATGGCGTGGAACTTCGTCATTGCGGCGTTCCTCGGCGGCGTCGGCGGCGCGCTGGCGATCATGGCGCTCGGGCATATCGAGCCGAACTTCAGCTACTGGACCACCTCGGGCGAGTTCGTCTTCGTCTCCGTCCTCGCCGGCAGCCACAGCGTCGCCGCGGTATTCGCCGCCTCGTTCGTGCTCGAGCTGGTGCGCTCGTTCTCGAGCTCGTATTTCCCCAACACCTGGCAGCTCGCGCTGGGAGTTTTCCTGCTGGTGGTGATTCGCTTCCTGCCGCGCGGCCTCGGCTCGCTGTTCCGCTTGCGCGCGAGGACAAGCTCATGACGCACGCGCTTTCCGCGCAGGGCCTGAACAAGCACTTCGACGGCGTGGTCGCGGCGGAGAACGTCTCGCTCGCCGTCGCCGCCGGCGAGCGCGTCGGGCTGATCGGCAGCAACGGCGCCGGCAAGACCACCTTCGTCAACATGATCACCGGCTATCTCAAGCCCGACTCCGGGCGCATCGAGATCGAGGGCGCCGACATCACCGGGCTCGGGCCGCGGCAGATCATGCGGCGCGGCGTCGCGCGCTCGTTCCAGATGCCGCAGCTCTATCCCGACCTCACGGTGCTCGACAACATGCTCGCCGCCACGGCCTGCGGCGATGGCAGCCTGTCGTTCTGGCGCCCCGCGCACGACGCCAGGAACCTCGCGCTCGCGCGCTCGATCCTGGAACGCTTTTCGCTCGTGCCGCACGCGGAGCGGCGCGTCGCCGAGCTGCCCGGCGGCGTGCGCAAGCTGCTCGACATCGCCATGGCGCTGACGCAACGGCCCTCGCTCCTGCTGCTCGACGAGCCGACCAGTGGCGTCAGCGTCGACGAGAAGTTTCCGGTCATGGACACGGTGATGGCCGCGCTCAAAGGCGAGCGCACCACCATCCTGTTCGTCGAGCACGACATGGAGATCGTGCAGCGCTATGCGAGCCGCGTCGTCGCCTTCTACAGCGGCCGCGTCCTCGCCGACGGCGCGCCCGCCACGGTGCTCGCCGACGTGGAGGTGCGGCGTCACGTCACCGGGGCCGAGGCGTGACGCTCCAGGTCCAGGGCGTGCACGTCACCATCGCCTCGGTGCAGGCGCTGCGCGGCTTCTCGCTCGACGTGCCCGACGGCAGCATGGTCGGCCTGGTGGGGCGAAACGGCGCCGGCAAGACGAGCCTGATGCGCACCATCATGGGCCACCTTGCTGCGAGCGCCGGCTCGGTCAGGTTCGGCGGCGAGGACTTGGCCCGCGTACCGCGGCACGGACGCGCCGCCCTCGGCATCGGCTACATGCCCGAGGATCGCGGCCTGGTGCCCGAGCTGACCGTCGAGGAAAACATCCTGCTGCCGGTTTGGGCGTCGCGCACGCTCGATGCGGTGGAGCGCCTGCAGTTCGTCTACGGCGTCATGCCGGAGCTCGAGGCGATGCGCGAGCGGCGCGCCATGCTTCTGTCGGGCGGGCAGCAGAAGCTCGCCGCGCTCGCCCGCGCGCTGGCGGCCGGCACGAAGCTCTTGCTCCTCGACGAGCCTTTCGAGGGCCTCGCGCCGGCGCTCTCCCGGCGCCTCTCGGACGTGATCGCCGGGCTGCGCGGCCGGGGCCTGTCCGTGCTGATTTCCCAATCGGATCTCAACCATTCGCGCTCGCTGCTCGACCGCGAAGTCGTCATCGAAAGGGGCGCCAACTCGCGATGAAAAGCACTCCACGCTTCCATGTCGGCCCCGACTCCGACGAGGCACGCCAGATCCTCGCCGCCATCGACCGCTGGCTCGCGCGCGAGGTCGCGCCGCAGGTTGCCAAGCTCGAGCGCGACGACACCTGGCCCGCCGAAATGGTCGAGCAGATGAAAACGCTCGGCCTCTTCGGCGCCACGATCAGCCCGGAACACGGCGGCCTCGGTCTCTCCGCGCAGCTCTACGCGCAGATCGTCACCCGCATCTCGGCGGTGTGGATGTCGCTCACCGGCATCTTCAACTCGCACCTGATGATGGCGCTGCTGGTCGAGAAGTACGGTTCTTCTTCTTTGAAAGAACGATATCTGCCGAAATTCGCCACCGGCGAGCTGCGCGGCGGACTCGCGTTGACCGAACCCAACGCGGGAACAGACCTGCAAGCCATCAGAACCCGGGCCCGCAGGGAAGGCACCGTGTATGTGTTGGAGGGGACAAAGACGTGGATATCGAACGGCATCCAGGGATCCTGCTTCGCCGTCCTCGCCAAGACGAACCCGGAAGCCGAGCCGCGCCACCGCGGCATGACGATGTTCCTGTGCGAGAAAGGCGCCGGCTTCACCGCCGGCCGCAAGCTGGAGAAGCTCGGCTACAAGGGCATCGACTCGGCGGAGCTCGTCTTCAAGGACTATCGCCTGCCCGCCGCCAACGTCATCGGCGAGGAAGGCCGCGGCTTCCACCTGGCGGTCGGCGGCCTCGAGCTCGGCCGCATCAACGTCGCGGCGCGCGGCGTCGGCATCGCGCAGGCCGCGCTCGCCGAGGCGCTGAAGTACTCGCAGCAGCGCGAGACTTTCGGCAAGCCGATCTGCGAGCACCAGGCGATCCAGCTCAAGCTGGGCGAGATGGCGACGCGCGCGGAGGCCTCGCGCCTGCTCGTCAAGCAGGCCGCCGAGATCTACGACCGGGGCGAGCGCTGCGACCTGGAAGCGGGCATGGCGAAGTACTTCGCCACCGAAGCCGCGTTCGAGAACGCGCACGAAGCGGTGCGCATCCACGGCGGCTACGGCTATTCCACCGAGTTCATGGTCGAGCGCCTGTATCGCGACGCGCCGCTGCTCTGCATCGGCGAAGGGACCAACGAGATGCAGCGCATCATCATCGCCAGGCAGCTCATCGAGAGGAACAGGATATGAGAGCCGTTGCCATTCTCGCGTTGCTCGTTTCCCTGACGGCAAACGCGCAGTTCCCGTCCAAGCCGGTGCACATCATCGTCCCCTACACCCCCGGCGGCGGCACCGACATCATCAGCCGCGCGCTCGCGGCACGCCTGCAGGAGACCTGGGGCCAGCAGGTGCTGGTCGAGAACCGGCCCGGCGCCAACGGCGTCATCGGCACCGACGTGATGGTGAAATCGCCGCCCGACGGCCACACCGTGGCGATGGTGGTCGGCGCGCACGTCGTCAACGCCGTGCTGCAGCCGAACATGCCGTTCGACCCGATCAACGACACGACGGCGGTCAGCCTGGTCGCCACCTCGCCCTGGGTGGTCGGCATCTGGCCGGGCGTGCCGGCGCAGAACCTGCGCGAGTTCATCGCCTACGCAAAGGCCAACCCGGGAAAGCTGCGCTTCGGCAGCTCGGAATCCTCGTCGCGCCTGGCCGGCGAACAGTTCAAGCAGGTTGCCGGCGTCGACCTCGTGCACATTCCGTACAAAGGCGGCGGACAGATCGTGCAGGACATGCTCGGCGGGCATGTCGAGTCCGGCTTCACCAGCGTTCTCACGTTCCTGCCGCACTACAAGTCGGGAAAGCTGCGCATTCTCGCCGTCGGCGGCAAGACACGCGCGGGCGCCATGCCGGACGTGCCGACCGCGGCCGAGGCCGGTTTGCCCGGCTATGAGACCTACGTCTGGTACGGCATGTACGCGCCCAAGGGCACGCCGGCGGCGATCACCGCGCGAATCCAGGGTGAGATCGCCCGCCTCGTGCGCCTGCCGGAATTCGCCGAGCGCTTCGCCGCGCTGGGCGCCGACGCGGTAGCGAGCACGCCGGCGGAATTCGCCGCCTTCACCCGCGCCGAGTACGAGAAGTTCGCGAAGCTGGTCAAGGCCGCCAACATCCAGCCGGAATAGGCGCCGCTACGCCGGGCGCGGCATCGAGAATACCCGCTCGACGACGCTGTATTCGTCGTAGCCGCCGCGGGCGATCGGCCGCATCGCCGCCGAATCGACCCGCCCATCGCGCACGAAGCGCTCGTCGATGTGCACGCCGACGACGCGGCCGAGCACGAGCCGCCGGCCGCTGTCGCTGCCATCGACGTCCTTCAGCTTCACCAACTCCGTGACCTTGCATTCGAAGGCGGCGGGCGACGCGGCGACGCGTGGCGGCCTGACCAGGCGTGACGGCGCGGTCTCGAGGCGCGCATGGTCGAACTCGCTCTTGCCGCGCGGCAGCGAGGCAGCGCTCGCGTTCATCGGCTCGCGCAAGTCCCAGGTCGCCATGCTCCAGACGAACTCGCCAGTCTCCATGGCGAAGGTCGAGGAGTCCTTCTCGCCCTCGCTCGAGAAGCCGACGATCGGCGGATGAGAGGAAAAAGCGTTGAAGTAGCTGTACGGCGCGAGGTTGAGCTCGCCCTTCGCGCTCACGGTCGCGATCCAGCCGATCGGCCGCGGCACGACCAATGCCTTGAACGGATCGTGCGGAAAAACGCTTTTGTCGCGTTGGTGCGGCTCGAAGAAAATCATCGCGTCCTGTCCTTCTGCATGGCCACCAGCACGTGGTAGGAAACGGCGTCCCAGGCGTTGTGGATGCCGATGAAGAGGAAGAGCAGCGTGGCGGCTCCAACGGCAAAGAGGGCCTCGCGCTCGTAGGACGGCGCGGCAAATGCAGATGCGACCAGAATCGCGTTCGCCGCAAGGGGCAGGAGCACATGGAACAGCCGGTCCTCGAAATCCGGCTGGTACGCGCGCTGCGTTCGCACCCGGCGCGCCACGATCGCGGTGTAGACGACGCCGGCGATGCCAACGAGGCCCCAGAGCACGGCCACCGGCGCGATTGTGTGCCAAGGAGCGCGCAGGAGCGCCGACAGCAGCAGCGCGACGCTGAAATGGACCACCGTCGGGCTCGCGAAAGCGGCGCTCGCCTCGACCACGCGCGGCGGGGGCTTCTCAGCGATCAGGGTCATGATGACGAACTGCAAGCCGATCAGCGCGCCCGCCGCGGCGCCGATGATGACGTAGAAGCTCTCCCATTCACCGAATTCTTCCATGCGCTCTGCCTCTTTACTTGGAGGTTATTGCTCATCGCGAACCGCTCGCGGGCCGACTAGAATCGTTGCGCCTTGAACAACCCGTCAGAACATACCCCAATGATGCAGCAGTATCTGCGCATCAAGGGCGAGCATCCCGACATCCTGCTCTTCTACCGGATGGGCGATTTCTACGAGATGTTCTACGACGACGCCGACAAGGCGTCGCGCCTGCTCGACATCACCCTCACCTCGCGCGGCCAGTCGGCCGGCGTGCCGGTGAAGATGGCCGGGGTGCCGGTGCACTCGGTCGAGCAGTACCTCGCGAAGCTGGTGAAGCTCGGCCAGTCGGTGGCGATCTGCGAGCAGATCGGCGATCCGGCGCTCGCCAAGGGCCCGGTCGAGCGGCAGGTGACGCGTATCGTCACGCCCGGGACGCTCACCGACTCCGCGCTCCTCGACGACAAGCGCGAAAACATCCTGTTGAGTATTTGCCGGGATAAGAGCACGGTGGGTCTCGCCTGGCTTTCGCTCGCCAGCGGCACGCTGCGCGTCGCCGAGGTGGCGCCCCAAGCGCTGGAGAACGAATTGCGGCGCATCGCCCCGGCGGAGGTACTGAGCGCCTCCGCGATGGAGGGGTTCTTCGTCACCAAGCTTCCCGAGTGGAGCTTCGACGTCGACGCGGGCCGCAACAAGCTGCTCAAGCAACTCGGTGCCGCCAGCCTCGCGGGCTACGGCTGCGAGGACCTGACACTCGCCATCGGTGCCTGCGGCGCCCTCCTCGACTACGCGGCGAAGACGCAAGGGCAGGCGCTGGCGCACGTCGCCTCGGTCAGCGCCGAGCGCAGCGGCGAATACCTGCGCCTGGACGCGGCAACACGCCGTAACCTCGAGATTACCGAGACGCTGCGCGGCGAAAGCTCACCCACGCTCTTCTCCCTCCTCGACGATTGCGCCACCGGCATGGGCAGCCGGCTGCTGCGCCACTGGCTGCATCACCCGCTGCGCGATCGTAAAGCGCTTGGCGATCGTCACGAAGCCGTCGCCGCGCTGGATACGAAGTGGTCCGTGCTGCAGAGAATTCTTCGCGGCTTCGCCGATGTCGAGCGCATCACCGCCCGCATCGCTTTGAAGAGCGCCCGGCCCCGCGAGCTTTCAGGACTGCGTGACAGCCTCGACTTGCTCGGCGGTCTTCGCAAAGAAATTCCCCAGGGACAGCTGCTCGAGAAACTGGCCGCCGATCTCGCCACGCCCGCCGACTGTCTTTCGCTCCTGAAGGCCTCCCTGCACGCCGAGCCCGCTTCGCGGGTCATCGACGGCGGCGTGATCGCCGACGGCTACAACGCCGATCTCGACGAGCTGCGCAAGCTGCAGACCAATGCCGGCGAATTCCTGGTCGAGCTTGAAGCGAAGGAAAAGCAGCGGACCGGAATCCCGAACCTGCGCGTCGCCTACAACTCGGTCCACGGCTACTACATCGAGGTGACGAACTCGCACGCCGAGAAAATTCCCGCCGACTACCGCCGCCGGCAGACGCTGAAGAACGCCGAGCGCTACATCACGCCGGAGCTGAAGGCGTTCGAGGACAAGGCGCTGTCGGCGCGCGACCGCTCGCTCGCCCTCGAGAAGTCGCTCTATGAGAACCTGCTTCTACAGCTAGGTTCTTTCCTGAAGGAACTTCAGGCGATCTCCCGGGCGCTGGCGCAGCTCGACGTCCTGTGCGGGTTTTGCGCCGTCGCTTCCAGAAACAACTATGTCCGGCCGGCGTTCGTCGAGGACAACGTGCTCGAGATCGAAGGCGGCCGCCATCCGGTGGTGGAAGGCCAGGTCGAGCACTTCATCGCCAACGACTGCCGGCTGGCGCCGACGCGGCGCCTCCTGCTCATCACCGGCCCGAACATGGGCGGCAAGTCGACCTACATGCGCCAGGTCGCGCTGATCGTGCTGATGGCGCACGTCGGCAGCTTCGTGCCGGCGCGCGCGGCGCGCATCGGCCCGATCGACCAGATCTTCACCCGCATCGGCGCCGCCGACGACCTCGCCGGCGGCCGCTCGACCTTCATGGTGGAGATGACCGAGAGCGCGGCGATCCTGCACAACGCCACCGACCGCAGCCTGGTGCTGATGGACGAGGTCGGCCGCGGCACGTCCACCTTCGACGGGCTGTCGCTCGCCTGGGCAATCGCGGAATCTCTCATCGCGAAAAATTGTTGCCTGACGCTGTTCGCGACCCACTACTTCGAGCTGACCCGCCTCGCCCTCGAGCACAAGAACGTGGCCAACGTGCACCTCGACGCGGTCGAGCACAAGGACAGCGTCGTCTTCCTGCACGCGGTCGAGGAAGGACCGGCGAGCCAGAGCTACGGGCTGCAGGTCGCCGGGCTTGCGGGCGTGCCGAAGCCCGTCATCCGCCGGGCGCGCAAATACCTGCAGATGCTGGAGGACGCCAGCATCACGCGCGGCAACCAGACGGATCTGTTCCTGGCAACGAGGGAAGAAGAGCCGGAGCCCGCGGCCGATGCCCTGCGCGAGGAGCTGGCGAAGGTCAATCCCGACACGCTCACGCCGCGCGAGGCGCTCGAGCTGCTGTACCGCCTGAAGAAGCTCTAGTTCGCCTGCGCCTTCGGCTTCAGGCCGAGACGCTTCGCCGACGCGTCGAGCTGCTTCACCTGCTCGTCGATCGACTTTGCGAACTCTGCAGCGTCGCCCGGCACGTTGAGCTGCGCGGTGGACGCAAGCCGCTCGGCGATCAGCGGATCCCTGGAGATGGTCTTGATGTCGGCGCCGATGCGGTCCTTGGCGGCATCCGGAAGGTTGCTCGAGCGGGCGGCGAGGATACCGACCAGCCCTTCGAAATCGAGGCCGGAGAAGCCGAGCTCGCCGACGGTCGGCAGATCGAGCCCCGGCACGCGGTTGCGCGCCTGCACGGCGAGGAGCTTCACCTTGCCGCCCGGCTGCGCCTGGGCGCGCACGATCGCATACGCCGAGCTGTAGAGCTGGATGCGCTCGCTGACGAGGTCGTTCACGGCCTCCGCCGGCTGCTTGTACTTGATGTGCGCGGCTTCGATCCCCTGCGACTGGAGGAAACCCTCGAGGATGATGTCGGTCATCGTCACCGCGGTCGTCCAGTTGAGCCAGCCTTTCTTCTGCTTCGCGGCGTCGAGGAGCTCCTTCAGCGAGTTGACGTTCAGGCTCGCCGGCACGCCGAGCGTCACGACCGTGCCGGAGACGCGCGCCACCGGCACGAGCTCCTTCGGGTCGTAGGGAAACTTGTCGAGGCTGTACGGGTGGCCGACGAAGTTCGCCGTCGGGCCCCACAGCAGCACATGGTCGTCCTTCGCCTGGATCACGGCGTTGATCGCAATCACGCCGTCGCCGCCGGGACGGTTCTCGATCACGACCGGTTGGCCCCACATCTTCTGCAGGCGGTCGGCGTAGAGACGCGCGCCGATGTCGGCGCCCGAGCCGGGTCCCAGCGAGAGGATCATGCGGACCGGCCTCTGCGGCCAGGATTGCGCGGCGGCCGCGAGCGAGACGAGAGAGAGAACCAGGGCGAGAGCGATTTTCATAGCAGATATACTGACCGAGACAGGGTGATGAGCGCAATACGAAATATCGGAATCGTCGGCCTCGGCAAGATGGGCCTGCCGATGGCAAAGCACCTGCTCGCGAAAGGGTTTCGCGTCGCGGGCTGCGATCCGGCCGACGCGGCGCGTCGCGGCGGGCGCGCGGCCGGCGTCGAGGTCCTGGAATCGCCGCGCGAAGTCGCGAAAGCGTCAGATCTCGTCATCGTCGTGGTCGGCTTCGACAGCGAGGTAGAGGCGGTGGTATTCGGCGAAGCCGGCATCGCCGCGGCGAAGCGCTCGGGCCTGGTCGTCGCGCTCGGTTCCACCGTCGCGCCGCGCTACGCGGCGAAGCTCGCCGAGCGTCTCGCCGCCTCGTCCATGGTCCTGCTCGATATTCCGCTCGCGCGCGGCGAGGCGGCGGCGATCGCCGGCAAGCTCCTCATCTATGGCGCCGGCGACGAGAAGGCTTTCGCGGCCTGCCGCCCCGCCTTCAGCGCCTTCGCCTCCGACATCTTCCACCTCGGCGCCGCCGGCGCCGGCCAGGTCGGCAAGATGGTCAACAACCTCATCCTCTGGACCTGCATCTCGGCGAACGACGAGGGCCTGCGCCTGGGCGAGGCGCTCGGCGTCGATCCGGAGAAACTGAAGGAAGCCCTCAGCCACGGCAGCGCGCAGAACTGGGCGATGGACTCGATGGCCGAGCGCTCGGGCATGCCGTGGGCGGAGAAGGACATGAGCATCGTCCTGCACGAGGCCGACCTCGCGCGCCTCAGTCTGCCGCTCGCCGGAACCGTGAAGGAGGTCATCAAGGGCCTGAAGATCCGCCTGGGCCTCGGGCTGCCGCCCGGCTCTGAGTAATGATCGACGTCGGCGCCAATCTCACGCACGCCTCCTTCAAGGAGGATTTGCCCGAAGTCGTCGCGCGCGCCCGGCAGGCTGGCGTCACCTCGATGGTCATCACCGGCACGACGGTCGAGGAGAGCCGCGAAGCGGCCGGGATCGCCGAGCGCTTCGACCTCTTCAGCACGGTCGGCATTCATCCTCATCACGCGAAAGACTTCACGAACACCGATGAATTGAAAAGCATCGCCGCGCATCCGCGCGTCGTCGCGATCGGCGAATGCGGCCTGGATTTCAATCGCAACTATTCGCCGCATCCGGCGCAGGAGGAGTGCTTCACTGCCCAGATCGCGCTTGGTCTGTTTTTACAAAAACCCCTTTTCCTGCACTCACGGGATGCGCATCCCCGTTTTGCGCAGATCGTGAAAGCGATGAAGGTGCAAGGAGCGGTCGCGCATTGCTTTACCGGCGAGCGCGACGAGCTGCGCGCCTACATCGATCTCGGCCTGTACATCGGCATTACCGGCTGGATCTGCGACGAGCGCCGCGGCAAGCACCTGCTCGAGCTGGTGCGCGAGATCCCGCGCGACCGGCTGCTGCTCGAGACCGATTCGCCCTATCTCACGCCGCGCGACCTGAAGCCGCAACCCAAGGCGCGGCGCAACGAGCCGGCCTTCCTGCCGCACATCCTGAAAACGGTGGCGCGGGCACTCGGCCGCGATGTCGATGAAGTCGCTGCTGAAACAACCCGGAATGCCAGGACACTTTTCGGTCTAAAGTAGGAACCATGATTCGCCAACTCGCTTTTGTTTTCCTCGCCCTCTATTCGCTTGGTGTGCACGCGCAGAGCTCCTATCCCAACAAGTTCGTGCGGCTGGTCATTCCATTTCCGGCCGCCACCTCGCCCGACGTGGTGATGCGGCTGGTCACGCCGCATCTCGCGTCGATGTGGGGCCAGCAAGTCGTGATCGAGAACCGCGTCGGCGCGGCCGGCAACATCGGCGCCGCCAATGTGGCCACCGCCGCGCCCGACGGCTACACGCTGCTCTACACCGTCAACTCGGTGGTGTGCGCGAACCCGCACCTCTACTCGAAGATGACCTTCGATCCGATGAAGCAGCTGGCGCCGATCTCGCTGGTCGCGAACCTCGGCTACGTGCTGATCGGCCGCAACGGCCTGCCGGCGAAGGACCTGAAGGAGTTGATCGCCCTCGCAAAAGCGCAGCCCGGCAAGCTCACCTACAGCTCCTCGGGCGTCGGCGTCGGCACGCACATCGTCATGGAGCTGCTGCTCGGCGCCACCGGCACGCAGATGCTGCACGTGCCCATGAACACGCCGGCGACGGCGGCCGTGTTCTCTGGCGAGACCGACCTCACCATGAGCCCCTATACAACCGGCATCCCGGCAGCCAAGGGCGGCAAGGCGCGCGGCTACGGCGTCACGCTCGCGACGCGCGCCCCAACGCTGCCCGACGTGCCGGCGATCGGCGAAGCGGTGCCGGGCTACGTCGGCGATGCGTGGCACGGCCTGTTCGCGCCCACCGGCACGCCGCAGGCGATCGTCGACAAGGTCGCCGCCGATACCGCGAAGGTGCTGGCCATGCCCGAGGTGCGCGAGAGGCTCGCTGCCATCGGCCTCGAGCCGATCGGCAACACGCCCGCCGAATTCGCCGCCATCGTGCGCAGGGACTACGAGAAGTGGGGCAAAGTCATCCGCGACGCCAACATCAAGCTCGACTGACATGAAAAACTGGAAATACACCAAGGGACTGCACGACCTCGGCAACGGCCACTACGCCTGGCTGATGCCCGACGGCAGCTGGGGCTGGTCCAATGCCGGACTGGTCGAGGACGACGGCGAGACGCTGCTCGTCGACACGCTGTTCGATGTCAAGCTGACCGGCGATATGCTCGACGCCATGAAAAAGGCCGTGCCGGCGGCGAACAACATCGGCGCGCTCGTCAACACGCATGCCAACGGCGACCATTTCTTCGGCAATCAGCTCCTCGAGGGGCACCGCATCATTGCCTCCAAGGCGGCGGCGGAGGACATGACCATCCGGCCGCCGGCACAGTACGCCGCCTGGCAGAAGCAGTGGCAGACGATGGGCGTCGCCGGCAAGTTCTGGTACGAGGTGATGGGCCGGCATTTCGACTTCCAGGGCATCCGCCTCGTGCAGCCAAACGAGACGTTCTCCGGCGAGATGCGCATGATGGTCGGCAAGAAGGAAGTTCGGCTGATCGAGGTCGGGCCGGCGCATACGCGCGGCGACGTCATCGTCTATGTGCCGCAGGACAAGGTGGTCTACACCGGCGACATGCTGTTCAACCAGGCGCACCCCGCAGTGTGGGCCGGCCCGATCGGCAACTGGATCAAGGCCTGCGATCTCATGCTGTCCTGGGACCTCGACGTCGTGGTTCCGGGGCACGGCGCGTTAACGGATAAAAGCGGAGTGAGGGAATTCCGCGACTACCTCGTCTATGTGCGCGACGAGTCGAAGAAGTGCTACGACAAGGGCATGGACTACATCCAGGCCGCCGATGCGATCTCGCTCACGCCGTGGGCGCATTTCGCCGAAGACGAGCGCATGTATATCAACACTTTCGCCTGCTACCGGGAGTTCGGCGCCCAGGACCTCGGAAAGCCCGACATCCTGAAGATGCTCGACCTCATGGGCCAGAAGCACTTCCGCAAACATGAAACTAGCCACGTTCGTCACGCCTGAGGGCGCGCAGCGCGTCGGCATCGTCGAAGGCGACCGAATCCGCGAGGTCGGCGACTTCACGGACATGCTGTCGCTGATTGAAGTTGGTGTTCAAAAAATAAAAACAAGTAAGGCAACCCATGACCTGAAAAGCGTAAGGCTGCTCGCGCCCATCCCCCGCCCGCCGCGCATTCGCGACTTCCTCTGCTTCGAGCTGCACGTGCGCCAATCGCGCGCCAACCGCTACCTGTTCGGCATCGGCAACGAGCGGGTCGACCCGGCGAAGGTGGAGATCGCCAAGGTCTGGTACGAGCGGCCGGTCTACTACAAGGGCAACACCTTCAGCGTGGTCGGCCACGACGCCGACGTGCACTGGCCTTCCTACTCCCGCATCATCGACTACGAGCTCGAAATCGGCGCGGTGATCGGCCGCGCCGGCAAGAACGTGAAAAAGGGCGACGCGCTCGGCCATGTCTTCGGCTACACCGTGTTCAACGACTTCTCGGCGCGCGACGAGCAGTTCATCGAGATGCAGGGCACGCTCGGGCCGGCGAAGGGCAAGGATTTCGACACCGGCAACGCCCTCGGCCCCTGGATCACCACCGCAGACGAGATCGGCGACCCGCAGGACCTGCGCATGCAGGCGCGCGTGAACGGCGAGACCTGGTCAGACGGCAACAGCAGCACCATGAAGCACAGTTTCGCCGACGTCGTCGCCTACTCCTCGCTCGAGGAAACCCTGGTCCCCGGCGAGGTGCTGGGCTCGGGCACCGTCGGCGGCGGCTGCGGCAACGAGCAGGGCCGCTTCCTCAAGCACGGCGACGTGGTCGAGCTGGAAGTCGGCCGCATCGGCGTGCTGCGCAACCGCATCGTCGCTCCGCACGTGCGCGAGGTGCCGAAGCTGCCGATCAAGATCCTTTGAGTGAACCTTGCCCATCTTTTACTGAATAGCGCGCGGCGGCAGCCCGATCGCCCGGCGCTGGCGGTCGGCAAGCGCTCCGTGCGCACTTACCGGGAGATGGCTTCCCGCGTAGCGCGATTCGCCTTCGCAAAGAAGCTTTCCCTCAAGAAAGGCGACCGGGTCGCCCTGGCAATGAAAAACTGCCCGGAGTTCTACGAGGTGCTGTTCGCCTGCTGGCACGCCGGCCTGACGCCGGTGCCGATGAACGCCAAGCTGCACGCGAAAGAGTTCGCCTACATCCTGGAAAACTCGGGCGCCAAGGCCTGCTTCGTCACGCCCGACCTGCAGCTTTCGGTGCCGAATGGCATTTCGATTTCACAATTGAATGAGTTTCTCGAAGAACCCGCGCCGCCGGCCGACGTGTCTCCCGACGACGTCGCCTGGCTCTTCTACACCAGCGGCACGACCGGCGTGCCCAAGGGCGCGATGCTCACCCATCGCAACATGCTGTTCCAGACCGACGCCTACTTCGCCGACATCGACAAGCTCGGTCCCGGCGACAACGCCCTGCACCCCGCGCCGCTCTCGCACGGCTCGGGCCTCTACGGCCTGCCGCATTTCGCCGCCGGCGGCGCCAACATCATCCCCGAGAGCGGCCATTTCGAGCCCGAGGAGATCTTCGAGCTGCTCGAGCACTGGCCGAACACCTCGTTCTTCGCCGCGCCGACCATGCTGGTGCGCCTGATGGCGAGCGCCGCGGCGCGCACGCCGGACAAGCTGAAGACCATCACCTACGGCGGCGCGCCGATGTACGTCGCCGACAGCCTGCGCGCGATCGACCTCTTCGGTCCGCGGCTCTACCAGCTCTTCGGCCAGGGCGAAGCGCCGATGACCATCACCGGCCTCTCCCAGCTCTTCCATGAAAAAAGAACGAACCTGGAAACGTGCGGAACCGCGCGCACCGGCGTCGAGGTGAAGATTTTCAACGACCAGGACGTCGAGGTCGCGCCCGGAGAAGTCGGCGAGATCGTCACCCGCTCCGATTGCGTCATGGCGGGCTACTGGGAGAACCCCGAAGCGACGGCGAAGGCCATGCGCTCCGGCTGGCTGCACACCGGCGACGTCGGCAGCATGGACGAGCGCGGCTTCCTCACCATCCGCGACCGCTCGAAGGACATGATCATCTCCGGCGGCTCGAACATCTACCCGCGCGAGATCGAGGAAGTGCTGCTGCGCCATCCCGCGGTCGCCGAATGCTCGGTGATCGGCCGACCTCATCCGGAATGGGGAGAGGAAGTCGTTGCCTTCGTGGTCACGAGGGACTCAATTCAGACCGAAGACCTCGATCGCCTGTGCCTCGACAACATTGCCCGCTTCAAGCGGCCGCGCGAATACCGCTTCGTCGAGGCGCTGCCTAAGAACAACTACGGCAAGGTGCTGAAGACCGAGCTGCGCAAGCTCTTCTAACGCCTGCGCCCGCCGCCCCAGCGGTTGTAGTTCATGTCGTCGAAAAGGAAGGTCTCGCGCACGATGCCATCCGCCGCGACGTGCACCACGAACCACTTCGGCGTCGGATCGGCGGCAATGCGCATCGGATAGGTCCACACGTCGCGATCCATGCGGGCGTAGTGGACCGGCTCCCAAGGCGGCCCCAGCAGGTCGCGCACCTCGGCACCGGTCGTCTTGCCGCGGATCACCTTGCCGATGTTCTTCTCGGTCAGCCGCTGCTCGAGCGCGATCAGCCGGCCGTCCGCGCCCACGCGCGCCGCGTACGAGCGATAGCCCCAGGGCAGCTCCGGATAGTAGTAGACGGTCTCGCCGCCGACGATGCGCTTCTCCGCGGCATGACCCATCTTCGCCTCGACGTCGGCGGCGGTGGATTGGCCGGGGACCAGCGGCCGCCCGGCGCAGGAGGAAAGCAGCAACGCCAGAATCAGGTATCTCGTCATCGCAGCACCTCGATGAGCTTGCGCGCCGGGTCCACGCGCACCCGGTCGCCGGTCTTCACCAAGCCGCGCGGCTGTGGCGACCAGCCGGCGGTGATCGGGATGCCGGCGAAGATCGCGCCCTGCACCATCACCGGGTTGGTCACTCCGAAGATGAACGCCTTGGGAGCGATTTTCTTCCACCTGATGTCGTAGAAAGCCCAGCCGGCGGCGATGCCGCCCTTGGCGGTGGGGAAGAAGCAGATCCGGTCGACGATGCTCATGCCTTCCAGGCGGTGGCCGGGCTTGGTGATGACGCCCGTCCAGCGGTCGAGGTCGTAGCGCGGCGAGAAGCCCTCCTCGGACACCAGGGCTTCGCCCTCGACCACGGGCCCGAAAGCCTGCCTTACTTCAATTGACCGCTGCATGCGATCTCCACGCAGTCCGCGGTGCGCCGCAGGATGGTGTTGAAGCGGTGCGCGCCGATGATGTTCACGATCTTCGCCGAGTTGGACACCATGTTGGTCCAGCCGTTCTTCTCCCGCATCGGCGAGAGGTTCTGCAGGATGTAGAAGCAGACGCCCTGCAGGATGGTGACGCCGGCCTTCTCCAGCGTGTGCGCATAGCCGAGGTCGCGGGACTGGGCGAGAACGGCGCCGTTGGTCGTGACGAAGCAGGATCCTTGAACTTTCCGGCCGTGAAAGAGATCGGCCAGCTTTTTCATCTCGAACAGCGACTGCTGGGGGCCGGAGAACACGACCAGGCGAGCATCGCCGTCGCCCAGCTTGTAGCCGGCGTAGACGGACTGGATTTCCCTTTCGCCGATGACGATTTTTTCCGCAGGCAACTGGGAGGGAGCTTCCGGCGTAACGCCGACGAAATGGAACATCCCCATCGAGCCGTAGCTCGCCAGCGCCGCGCCGAGGTGCTTCAGCTCGTCGGCGGTCGGCGTGCGCTGGAAGCCGTGGAAGACCGGCACGGCGAAGTAGTCCTGGTGCGACTCGCCGACCAGCTTGCCGACCGCACCCCAGTCGGCGAGGTCCTTCAGCTCGGCATCGAGTTCAACGGTGAATGTGGCGCGCCGGTGCTCGTCGAGGTGGAAGCCATATTCAGGCGTACGCCCGGTCAGCGCGGCAGCAAGAGCCGCTGGCCCCGACTCGAAGTTGGAGCGCGCGCCGAACACCGAGTTGGCGTAGATCACGGTGCCGGTGTCGCCCCAGGCGACGTGCTCGCCCAGGTGCGGCTGGTAGACGGTCTGGTAGTTGATGCAGGTATCGGTGGTGACGACGTCCATGCGTCGCAGGCAGGCGATGATCTCCCGCTCCTTGGCCACCTCGCCCGGGTCCTGGCCGAGGCGGTCGCAATGCGCGAAATCGACGCAGCGCGCGTTGGTCGTGGTGGCGACCCGGCAACGCGCGCCCAGGTCCGCTTCCTCCTTGAGCCAGGCCAGGCCGCCATCGCCCATCACCTCGATGTCGCCCATCATGTGGACGCTGGTGACGGGCACGAAGCGCTTCGCGCCCCAGAAACGGCCGACTTCGATCTGATAAGCGAGCGCGCGCCGCTGGGCTTCGCCGTGGGTGCCGGCGAGGATGGCGCGCTCCTCGCTCGTCAGCTCCAACCGCTACTCGCCCTTGCCGGGCTCGGGGTCGAAGTACTTCTCGAACTTGCCGGGGACTTCCTTCCAGGCGTCGGCGTCGGGCGGCGGCGTCCCCTTGCGGGTGATGTTCGGCCACTTGACCGAGAAGTCGGCGTTCAGCTTCAGCCACTTCTCCGCCTTGGGATCGGAGTCGGGCAGGATCG